>JAPUGL010000001.1 GCA_027292775.1 Gammaproteobacteria bacterium
GCACGCGGCGCTTGCCGGATTGAGAAGTCTGCAGCCGCTGCAACAGCGGTAAAGTGAAGCCGGCGGTCTTGCCGGTGCCGGTTTGGGCGCCGGCCAGCACATCCCGGCCTTCAAGAATGAGGGGTATAGCCTGCTGCTGGATCGGGGTTGCCTTGTTGTAACCCTTTTCTTCGATCGCACGCAGCAATTCGGCCGAAAGGCCGAGTTTATTAAATAACATTTGAATTGGTACTCCTTGGTCGCCTGACACGATGGCGGCTGTCTGCCGCGCGTGATTCGGTCCAGGCTGATATTGTTAGGTAGCTCCGTAACCCGCGGAATTGCTGGGCTGGAGCGAGTGGCGCAGACCGATGTGCGCCAGGACGCGGCGGACTATAACAGAAGTCTCTGAAAATAAAAGGATTTATTTCACATTGACTTCTGCTCCTTAATTTCGTCAGTCGAGATCCGGCAACCCCTGTAGCACCAGCAGGTAATAGCTAACGATGCCGACGATCTTTTCATTTTCGACGACTGGCGCATGGCTGATACTAAAATTATCGAACATTCGCGCGCAGTAGCGAATATCCATGTCCGGTCGAACCATCAGTACCGGTTTGGCCACTACCTCATAGACATTTACGCGTTCCGGTGCACGATTTCGTGCGATGACCTTTTTGGCAACGTCAGAGAACAGGAGGATCCCATACTCATCGTTGTCATCCCGACGCTTGACTATCAGGCAGGTGGCGCCGACTTTTTTCATTATTTTCAGCGCGGAAAGAACGTCTAGTTTGCCGTCAACTTCCGTCACATCCTTACGCATGCAGTCTCGCACGAGGCCCCATTTATGAGTGGTCATAGGTTTTCCTCCACAATGTCACCGAGTTCTTCTGCCTGATGCATGACGCCGACCGCATCTTCTACATCTATGAGAAAGGCGATGCCGGTGCCCGGTTTCGCATCGAATTCGCCGATTTTTCCAATGTGTTCCAGAATTTCCCGGCTCAGGTGCTCCTCGACCAGCAGTAGTACAACGTCACGTTGAGTCGCCAGGGTCAGGCCGAAAAAGGTCTTACTCTCCTTGATGCCTTCGCCGCGGGCGTTATTGATGACCGTGCATCCTGTCGCACCCGCTTCACGTGCGGCTTCCATGATGTCATCCGTTTTTTCGTCTTGGACGAAGGCAATGATAAGTTTAAAGTGCATGGCTATTTTCCTATTCTGAGTCTCGTTCATCCGGATCGGACTTTGAGACGCGGTTTTGCAAATCTGCAAGCTGACCGTATGCGAGGACCGAGATTATCGGAAACAGGCTCGCAAAAGCCACCAGGCCGAATCCATCCAATATCGGGCTGCGACCCGGCACCGCCTCGGCGAGCCCGAGACCGAGCGCCGTGACGAGCGGAACCGTTACTGTAGATGTCGTCACACCGCCGGAATCATACGCCAGCGGCACAATCATTTTCGGCGCCATCGCCGTTTGCGCGATGACCACCAGGTATCCTGCGGCGATGAAATAATGCAGTGGCAGGCCCGAAATAATTCGATAGCAGCCGATGCTCACTCCGACGCCGACGCCAATAGCGACGGCAACGCGCAGACCCCACACGCCGATCGCGCCGCCTGACACGGCATTCGCTTTCATCGAAACGGCGATCAATGCCGGTTCCGCGAGTGTCGTGCTGAATCCTATGGCGAGCGCGAACAGATAAACCCAATAATAGTCCTGCCAGACGAGGGCCGCCGCTCCTCTTCCTGCGAGCCCTTGCAGAAACTCGGGGTCCGTCAATTGTTTTGCCATCAAACGACCCAACGGAAACAGCGTTTGCTCCAATCCGACCAGAAACAGACCAAGCCCGACAACGACAAAAAGGAACCCGACCACAATCTGTTTCCGGTTTGGCATCGGCCCACCGATGACCAGTCGCTGGAAAGCAAACAGGAATATTACGATCGGCAGCACATCCACCGCACTATTGGCGATGAACTGAGTGCTGGAGGCGATCAGTTCCATTGCACGATTATTCCGTAGACAAGTACAAACAATATTGGTGCCAGACAGGCGAACGCAATCAGGCCGAATCCATCGGTCATCGGATTGCGACCTCTGAGCGAACTCGCGAGGCCGACGCCAAGTGCTGTGACCAGCGGCACTGTTACCGTGGATGTCGTCACGCCACCCAAGTCATAGGCAATGCCGACGATATCCTTCGGCGCAAACACTGTTATCAGGATGACGAGAATGTATCCACCGATAATCATGATCGGCAACGACCAATTGGCCAGTATCCGGATAACGCCAACGACCAGGGCTACACCAACGGCCAGCGCCACCGTCATTCGCAGCCCCAGCGCGTAGTTATTCATTGATTCGGCAGACGACGCTATCGCTCCCGCTCCCGCTGCGACTTTCGCCGCTTCTGCGGCAACCGCTATCAACGCCGGCTCGGCGATGGTCGTGCCAAAGCCAAGGGCAAAAGCGAACAGGACCAGCCAGAATACGCTGCCTTTTTTCGCCAGCGCATGAGCGAGACCTTCCCCGATCGGAAACAATGCCAATCGCAGCCCGAATATGAAGAATGTGAGACCTGCAACGACGAGAAAACCGCCGGCAGCCATCGATAACAGACCCGAGGCGGGCGCACGGAATACAAAGACCTGAAATATGGTGATTACGAAGACTATCGGCAATAGATCACGCAGGCTGGAAAACGCGTCCCTGGCCAGGGTAATCAGTGAATCTTTCAACGTGGCCGACCGTGTACAAGCACTTGTTTTATAATGTTTTTAAGCAATAAAATTCCTGATCCGGATCCTCAAGCAGTCAACTCGAAAGCGAAAACGGGCTAGTATGACCATATCACTATTTCGCGCCTGAATTTTTCGGCGGTCCGATCCGGGAAAACAACTGAATATGGAGCCGAATCAATGATTATTGATGGCCGGCGGGGATCCTTGGGCCAGCAAATGAAGGAATTCTCATTTCGGCGTGTCGCTTTACACGAATACACCATATCTATTCACCGGGTCGCTCTCTATAATCGGCGCCTTTTCCGCACCCGGCCTGGCATCCATGTCGAATCTCGCACATCTCAGAAATATCGCCATCATCGCGCATGTCGACCATGGCAAGACCACACTGGTCGATCAGCTGTTGCAACAGTCCGGTACCCTGGGACCGCGTGCAGTTGTGCCCGATCGAGTCATGGACTCGAGCGACCTTGAACGTGAACGCGGCATTACGATTCTGGCCAAGAACACCTCGATTCGCTGGAATGACTACCTGATCAACATCGTCGATACGCCGGGGCACGCCGATTTTGGTGGC
The DNA here is from genome assembly GCA_027292775.1 of Gammaproteobacteria bacterium. Classification (GTDB taxonomy): domain Bacteria; phylum Pseudomonadota; class Gammaproteobacteria; order Steroidobacterales; family MnTg04; genus MnTg04. The sequence goes on from JAPUGL010000001.1 coordinate 3,311, forward strand.
GAGGTGGAGCGCGTCTTATCGATGGTGGATAGCGTACTTTTGCTAGTAGATGCGGTCGAAGGGCCGATGCCACAAACCCGCTTCGTGACGCAAAAGGCATTTGCCAATGGCCTCAAACCCATTGTGGTCATCAACAAGATCGACCGCGACGGAGCGCGGCCTGACTGGGTGCTGGATCAGACCTTCGATCTGTTTGATCGTCTTGGCGCAACCGACGAGCAACTGGATTTTCCGGTCATTTACGCGTCCGCCCTTCACGGTTACGCGTCTCTGGATTCAACGGAACGCCAGGGAGACATGACTCCGTTGTTTGCAGCGATTGTCGAACACGTATCCTCGCCACAAGTAGACCGCGAAGGATCGCTGCAGCTTCAGGTCTCCAGTCTCGATTATGACGCATACGTCGGCGTGCTTGGCATCGGCCGCGTGCAACGGGGCAGCGTTCAATCCAACTCCGCCGTTTGCGTAGTGGCTGTCGATGGCTCCGTTCGCAAGGCCCGGGTTCTGGAGCTGCATGCCTTCCACGGTCTCGAGAGAGAGAAAATTCAGAATGCGGGTGCCGGCAACATAGTCGTCTTCAGTGGCATTGATCGACTCAATATCTCCGATACCCTGTGTGCAGTGGATAACCCCGATCCGCTCCCCGCACTGGCGGTCGACGAGCCGACCATAAGCATGACGTTCCAGGTCAATAAGTCGCCGTTTGCAGGACAGGACGGCAAATTTCTGACCAGCCGGCAGATCAAAGAGCGACTCGACCAGGAACTCAAGCACAATGTAGCGTTGCGTGTGGAGGATACCGCAGATCCCGACAAGTTTCGGGTGTCAGGCCGCGGCGAACTGCATTTGTCAGTGCTCATTGAAACGATGCGCCGGGAGGGCTATGAACTGTCGGTGTCGAGACCAGAGGTCATCGTTCACGAAAAAGACGGCATCAAGCTGGAGCCCTGGGAGAATCTTAGCGTTGATTTTGCGGAGGCGTACCAGGGCGCCGTGATGACCCGCCTCGCAGATCGAAAAGGCGAACTACTCAGCATGACCCCGGATGGGAAAGGGCGGGTACGGCTTGATTACCGCATTCCGACCCGTGGGCTGATCGGCTTCCGAACCGAATATTTGACCGCGACTTCGGGAACGGGGCTGATCTACCACGTGTTCGATGGCTATGACCGCCAGGTTCCGGGAACGATCGGCCAACGCAACAACGGCGTTTTGGTCTCTATGGTTGCCGGCAAGGCAGTGGCGTATTCGCTGTTCAATCTTCAGGAGCGCGGGAGCCTGTTTGTCCGCCATGGCGCCGCGATTTACGAAGGCATGATTGTCGGTATCCACAGTCGCGGCAACGACCTCGTCGTAAACCCGACGAAGGCCAAGCAATTAACCAACATCCGTGCGGCTGGAAGCGACGAGAATATCGTGCTTACGCCGGCGATTCGTTATTCATTGGAGCAGGCGCTGGAGTTCATCGATGATGATGAACTACTCGAAGTAACGCCAAAAAATATTCGATTGCGAAAAAAATTATTGAAGGAGTCCGATCGCAAACGCGCGTCCAGAACACAGGCAGGCGCGCAAATTTGACAGCGACCAGGCAAAATCGCACAGTGAATTTGCCCGAGGACCTGGCGGAGCTTATTGATGTTCCAGCGCATAATCATCTCGCTGATTCGTATTATTGCCAACACTTTCTTTCGCCGAATCGATGTGGTCGGTATTGAGAATGTGCCCGGCGACGGACCGGTAATTTTTGCCGGCAACCACCCGAATGCCCTGATGGATGGCTTCCTGCTGATCGCAAAATGCGGTCGCTGGCCGCTGCACTTCATGGCAAATGCCAAGCTTTGGAAATTTCGGCTGCTGGCGCCAATCCTGGATGCGATCGGTGCCGTGCCTGTTTACCGTCACGAGGAGCATGATGGCGAGGTCGATAATCGGCAGGCTTTTGAAAAGCTATACGAGGTTATCGAGGCCGGTAACTGCATGGGTATATTTCCAGAGGGCATTAGCCATGCCGAATCGCAAATGGTCAGGCTTAAAACCGGCACTGCACGAATCGCCCTGTCCGTGTCCGCGCGTGGCAAGGCGGGGGTCAAAATTATTCCCTGTGGGCTGAATTATATTAACCGCCACCGTTTCAGGAGCCAGGTACTTTTAGAATTTGGTAAGCCGATCGTCATAGATGAGCGATGGTTGCAGGACTACAGCCAGGATGAACAGGGAACGGTCAGACGGTTGACCGAGCGTCTCGCTGAAGCGTTGACCAGCGTTACCCTTAACGCGCCGGACTGGCGCACGTTGCGTGTCATTCAGACGGCCAGACGTTTGTACAAGCCGGCATCGGTAGAGCTACGCCCGGGCCAGTATGTCGAGTTGAGCCGTCGCTTCGTGGATGGATATCTGCTGGCGATAAAGGATCCGGAGCTACAGGCGTTTCGCGACGAGTTGGAAAACTACCAGGCACGGCTCGATATGCTCGGTCTTAAAGACTTTCAATTGCGCCAGCCGGTCACACTGGGCCGTGCGTTTCGAAAAGTGATGCTCCGTAGTCTGACCATGCTTGCCTTATTGCCCCTCGCGATACCCGGTGCTCTTTTGCACCTGCCGGTCGGCTGGATAGCGGCAACCGTCGGGGAGCGCTTTAGCTATGAAATGGACGATATCGCAACTTTGAAAGTATTTTCGACGATTCTGCTGTTGCCGATCCTGTACATGGTCATCGCGATTGTCGTCGGCATAAACTTTGGAATCTGGTGGGCATTCGTCGCAGTGATAGCGCTGGTCTTCAGTTCCTTTGCCTCGGTACGATTGATAGAGGCAGAGGTGAGCCTGTTGGTATCGATGCTGTCCGTACTCAGATTGACCCGCCTGGGAAGTGAAATCGATGATTTGCGTGCGACGCGCGCCATCCTGGTCGGCAAAATAAGAGCATTGACGGACCGCCTGGCCGACCCGAATATGCAGCGGCTTTTCACGAATCGGGATTTCGGTCAAACTCGCGACAAGTAACAACATTAAAAAATCGGCCGACACGATAATTCTATTGACTCATCATTGATGTCGGTCAGAGCATCTCGGTACACTGTTGCCGATCGAGATTTGGCGGGTGTAGTTCAAAGGCAGAACATCAGCTTCCCAAGCTGTTTTTTTCTCCCTGCGCAACGTGCTGAAATCGCACGAAATCACTAGGAAGCCCTAGAACTAGCTGATTTATATACGGGTTTTTTGCTATTGCAGTCTGCTGTATTATCTCCTGACATATCCCGGTATTAATCACTGCAAGTGCACAATAAGTGCACCGGGCCAAAGGGGACGCTACTCATGCCGAAGAAGAAAACCCAGCATCGACAGAGAAAACTGCTGCTTCGCAAGAAAATAAGTCAACGGGAGAAGGGAGCCGTACGAACCAAGCTTACAAAAACGAAAGTTACCAGTATTGCCCACCCGCTCGAAAACAGAGACATCTATCGAGACACGCATACACCCCATCTATGCCTCCGCGTTACTCTCACCGCTAAGACCTTCTATTGGGAGAAAACTGTGAGGGGCGTCCAAAAGCGGGTGACGATTGGACGCTTTCC
>JAPUGL010000010.1 GCA_027292775.1 Gammaproteobacteria bacterium
CAGCGGCACCGCTTCGGCTCCCAACTCGCTCACTACATCCTGTACCGCGGCATCGTGGATATCGGCGACAAAAACTTTAGCGCCTTCCTCGCGAATCATATCCACGAGGTGCCTGCCGACATGACCCACGCCCTGAACCGCGTAACTCATTTTTGCGATATCGGCATGCCCGTGTTTTTTCATCAGGCAGGCGCGGATACCCTGCAAAGTGCCGTAAGCCGTGAACCGTGACGGGTCGCCGCTGCCGCCATGGACTTCATGAACTCCGACCACGCGATCGGTTTCGGCGTAAATATAGTCCATGTCCTCGACGTTCGTACCAACATCTTCGGCCGTAATATAGCGGCCGCCGAGGGAGCCGATGAAACGGCCCAGGGCGCGGAACAGTGGTTCGCTCTTGTCTTTGGCCGGGTCGCCGATCAGTACCGCTTTGCCACCGCCGAGGTTGAGACCCGCAACCGCTGCCTTGTAAGTCATGCCCCTGGAAAGACGCAAAACATCCCTGAGCGCTTCTTCCTCGGAATCATAGTTGTACATGCGAAGTCCACCGAGCGCAGGTCCCAGTGTGGTGTCATGAATGGCGACAATGGCCTTCAGTCCACTGTGCTTGCAATGAAAAAACACGACTTGTTCGTGCTCTTTCTCATCCATGGCCTTGAATAAATCCATTTATGTCTCCTGACACGCTAATTCTGCGCAATAGCAAGGGCGTCGCTGAGCCGCCATTGCCCGCCCGGGTGGTAATGCTTGTGAGTTCCCATGCATTTTGGTGGGAACGACTGTCGCCTTGCGATCCGGTGTTACGGTGCGGCACGACCGGAGGCGGGCGGTATTATAGACATCCGCGGGCAACACTGCATTACAGATTTTAGTTGCTGCAACGCAACATTCCCTTGTTTCTCCTTAAAGCTGGCTTTGCTGATTACCGGTATAATTAGCCGCAAACCTTTACCCAGGCCGGATTCCATTAATGAGTACAGTTGCCGACCAGCTGCAAGAAACGTCACCCGCCCGCGGTCGCGCGCCGTTGCGTTTTGTCACCGCGGCCTCTTTATTTGATGGCCATGACGCGGCGATCAATATTATTCGACGTCTCTTGCAGTCACATGGCGCAGAGGTTGTCCACCTGGGACACAACCGCAGCGTGGCCGATATCGTCAATGCGGCGATCCAGGAGGATGCCGACGGTGCGGCGATCAGCTCGTATCAGGGCGGGCACATGGAGTATTTCCGTTACATGGTGGACATGTTGCGCGAAAAAAAATCCGAGCATATCCGCATAGTCGTCGGTGGTGGTGGGACCATAACGCCTCAGGAAATCCGTGAATTGGAAGCCTATGGGGTGGAAAAAGTCTATAGCCCGCACGACGGAATGGAGATGGGTCTGGATGGAATGATCGACGATGTGATCAGGCGCGTCAGCAACTGGCAGGCTGAGGATTTCCAGCCTGGCGCGTTATCGCCGGACAACCAGCAGGCCGTGGCGCGAACGATTTCGCTGCTGGAGGAGGCCGTCGAGGAACCGCAACGGCTGGACGCCTTGCGCCGTACCTGGAACGAATCAGGCAACACCGCACCCGTCGTCGGCATAACCGGTACCGGCGGTTCGGGTAAAAGCAGCCTGACCGATGAACTGTTGAACCGGTTTTTGCGTCATTTCCCGAACGCCAGGATCGCGGTTTTGGCCATCGACCCAACCCGACGCCGCACCGGCGGGGCTCTGCTAGGCGATCGTATTCGCATGAACAGTCTGATCGATGGACAGGTTTTCATGCGCTCCATTGCCACCCGGCGGCAACACCTGGCGACCAGCGCGGTGCTGGCCGACAGCGTTCAGATGTTGCGCTACGCCGGGTTTGACCTGATCGTCGTTGAGACCGCCGGAATCGGGCAAAGCGATACCGAGATCGTTGACATGGTCGATCTATCGACTTATGTGATGACCAGCGATTACGGTGCCGCCAGCCAGCTCGAAAAAATTGACATGCTGGACTATGCGGACCTGGTGGTGCTCAACAAATTCGAAAAACGCGGTTCCGAAGACGCCTTGCGGGATATTCGCAAACAGTGGAAACGAAACCGGCTGGCGTTCAAAACGGCCGATGAGGATATTCCGGTTTTCCCGACGATCGCGAGCCAGTTTAACGATCCCGGTGTCAATCGGTTGTTCCAGGAGCTGTGCAACCGCCTGGCGGCTCTTGAGAATAGCAAGAAGGGGCAGTGGGCGTGCGAAGACCCGGGTCCGACTGGCGATCCGCGGACGCAGGCGATCGTGCCGCCGGAACGATCCCGCTATCTCGCCGAGATTGCCGCCAACGGCAGGGAGACTCACGAGGAAATCTCCTGGCGCGCGGCCGCGGCGGATCAGGCTCAAGCCTGTTACCGCGCATTGCAGGTACTGCAGGACCGGGCCATGCCGGCCGAACTCGATGCCTTTGCCAAGACCGCGCTTGCGGCGAAAGACGATCGCTCGATGAGTCAGTTGCGGCAGGCTTACAACGCTGCCCTCGACAAGGTGGGCGCCGAGGGTCTCAAGCTTCTGCGCGGGTGGCCGGCGAGACGACAAGCTTTGCGGCAGGAAAAATACAGTTACCAGGTGCGTGGCAAGGCAGTCACCGGGCACAATTTCAGCGAATCGCTGAGCCACATCCAGGTTCCGAAAATCGCCGCACCGGATTTCCGTGGTTGGGGAGATACCTTGCGTTTCCTGATGGAGGAAAACCTGCCGGGTTTCTATCCCTACACCGCCGGGGTTTACCCGTATCGGCGAACCCAGGAGGATCCGACCCGGATGTTTGCCGGCGAAGGGACTCCGGAAAGGACCAACCGTCGCTTTCACTACCTGGCTGGCGGGCACGAGGCCACCCGGCTTTCGACGGCGTTCGATTCGGCAACCCTGTATGGCGAAGACCCCGACGAAAGACCCGATATCTACGGGCGCGTAGGAAACTCAGGCGTCTCAATCGCTACCCTGGACGATATGAAAAAGCTGTATTCCGGCTTTGACTTGCTCGCGCCGGCTACATCGGTCTCGATGACGATCAACGGCCCGGCGCCGATGTTGCTGGCGATGTTCATGAATACCGCGATCGATCAGAACGTTGAACGCTATTTGCGTGCAGACGGCCTGTTCGAGAAGGCACAGAAAAAAATCGATGCGCTGTACGGGGACCGGCAAAGACCGGTTTACTCCGGTGACCTGCCGCGCGGTCACGATGGCTTCGGTCTCGGTCTGCTGGGAGTCAGCGGTGACCTGGTGGTCGCTGCCGACACCTACGAAAAGCTCAAGGCCGAGGCATTTAAAAAGACGCGCGGCACGGTGCAGGCCGATATCCTCAAGGAGGATCAGGCGCAGAACACCTGCATATTTTCCACCGAGTTTGCGGTGCGCATGATGGGCGACGTGCAGGCTTATTTTATCGACAACGGCGTACGCAATTTTTACAGTGTGTCGATTTCCGGTTACCACATCGCCGAGGCGGGCGCCAACCCGATCAGCCAACTCGCGTTTACCCTGGCCAATGGCTTTACTCTGGTCGAATATTACCTGAGTCGGCGCATGAAAATCGATGATTTCGCCCCGAACCTCAGTTTCTTTTTCAGCAACGGCATGGATCCTGAGTATGCGGTGATCGGCAGGGTGGCCCGACGAATCTGGGCGCGGGCGATGCACGGTATATATGGCGCCGGGCCCCGCAGCCAGTAGCTCAAGTATCACATCCAGACCTCCGGCCGCAGCCTGCACGCACAGGAAATCCAGTTCAACGATATTCGCACCACGCTACAGGCCCTGTATGCGCTGTTTGACAACTGCAACAGCCTGCACACCAATGCTTACGATGAAGCCATTACGACGCCAACCGAGGAATCCGTCCGCCGGGCGATG
>JAPUGL010000100.1 GCA_027292775.1 Gammaproteobacteria bacterium
TGCCAACAAAGCCGCTCGAGTTGGCGAGGCCATCCGGATGCGCGTCACTGGCGGAGTTCAAGAGCAGGCGCGGCGTCTCTGCACCATTTGCCGACAGGATTACGGCACGCGCTTTTTGGGAGCGCTCGTTGCCGTCCGGGTCGTAGTAGAGCACTTTATCTGCCCGGCCTTCGGCATTGGTTTCAATCCTGAATACCGCGCATTCCGCCCGGATCTCACAATTGCCACTTGCCTCGGCCAGGGGGATCATCGATGCGAGTGTGGAGGACTTGGCGCCGACCTCGCAGCCGAAGAACGAACAGAATCCACAATTAATGCATCCCGGCCGGCCGTTGTGCGGCTGTGACAGGATTGCCAATGGCTCCACCTGCGATGAGATGCCCAGCTTCTTCGCAGCACGTTCCAGCAGAACGCCCGACGACTTGATCTGCATTGGAGGCATCGGAAATGGCTTCGACCTGAAAGAGTCATTGGGTCCCGGCGCCCCTGATACACCGATTTCCCAATCCACTTTCGTGTAGTAGGGCTCAAGCTCTGCGTAACTGATCGGCCAGTCGGCAAAGGTGGTGCCGCCGATCGGTCCCAATACGCTGCGCTCATTGAAATCCGTTTCGCGAAAGCGCCAGAAGTTGGCGGACATGTGCACACTCGCGCCGCCAACCATCATTGCGTAACCGGCGGCTTGTCTGTCAGCGACTTTTGCGTCTTCGCTCTCGTCGGTCCTAAATGTTTGCTGATGTACCTGATTACCGCCGCCAAACTCCTCGAACACCATTACGGATAATTCGTCATGGGTGAAGTCTGTTGCCTTGCGGTACGGGCCCTGTTCCAGGACGACGACTTTGAAGCCGTTGGTCGAAAGCTCTTTCGCGATGATTCCGCCGGCCGAGCCGGAACCGATGATGACGAAATCGACTGGTTCATCGATTGGGAACGAAACCTGGCCTTCATTCGCCATTTTCTTGTTCCTTCATGTGCTCGGTATCGTAGTAACCAAACGGGTACGACCAGGCATGTGGCGGCCCGTCCATGCCGACCAACTTCCAGCCTATGTCGTCCCGGTTTCCACCGTATTTGGACAGGCAGAAAACACCGAAAATCGTGAGTATTCGTGCACCCTGAAAGAAAGGTGTCTGCTCATTCGCTTTCAGGTATGCGTCCTGGTCAACTTCATCGAGATCGGAGAAACGTTCAGCGCCCGGATAGGCCTTCGCAACGCCTGACTGAAACGTGGCCAGCTGCATGCGGCCAAATTCCAGCTGGTCAGCAAAAAAACTGCCCAATGCCTTATCGAAGAAATACACGGCCCCAGCTTCGGTCGCGCCTGGCGTGTCAGTCGTTGGCAAGATGCGCGCCGCGACGGCAATAATTTCCCTGGCCTCGGCATTCGTAATGGTCTCGAACGCGGCCCCTTCGTCTCTTGCTGAACAGGCTGCCTGTGATACCGCGGCGATGGCTGGCACACCTGCCCTCATCAACGTGCTGCCGACAAAAGACCCCGAACCCTGCAAAAAAAATCGCCGGGTCAGTTCCTCACTGAGCATCGCATTTCCCATGAATATTCCGGACCGGCAAAATAACACAGTCCGACGGCGATCGCTGCGCCTAGATAGTGTTGTTCCTGGCAGCGACCCCGATGTGTTCCGCTGCGCGAAACGCAAGCGCCATGATGGTCATCGTGGGCTGACCACGGCCGGAGGTGACGAAACTCGAACCGTCGCAGAGGAACAGGTTGGGAACATCATGTGAGCGATGATACTTGTCGACCACGGAGACCTGCGGGTCGTCCCCCATTCGGCACGTCCCCAGCAAATGTGCGCCACGAGTCTGGTATTCGATCGGCTTGCGCCAGAATTGTTCTGCGCCTGCTGCATCCAGCAATTCCATTTCGCGATCCTGCAGGAATTTCGCGATTGCCCGGTCGTCGTCGTGATCCTTGTAAGTGATACGCAGAGAAGGCCTGCCCCAGCGGTCCTTGTGCGTTGGATCGATGGTTACGTTATTTCGATCCTGAGCCAGTGAGGTGGCGCCACCAAAAATGGACATGCTGCGCGTAAATTCGTGCTCGAGGTTTTTCTTGAATTCCGCACCCCAACTGGGTTGGCCAGGTTGCCCGCCGGTGGTCGCAAACTTGAGCGGGAGCGCCGCTGAAAACGCCCGTGCATCGATGCCGCCGCCGCCATAAAAGCCGCGCGCCGTATCCGTCTCATAGAAGTCATGAATCATTCGAGTAACTTGCACGCCCTTGAAATCATTCAGCGGATGCTCGAACAATGCGGCTGCGTTTGCATGGCTGTTGAACATCAGGTTCCTGCCAACAAAGCCGCTCGAGTTGCCGAGGCCATCCGGGTATGCCTCACTTGCGGAGTTCAGAAGTAGCCGGGGCGTTTCGGCGCCATTTGCTGACAGGATCACGGCGCGCGCTTTTTGCGAGCGTTCGTTGCCGTCAGGATCATAGTAAAAAACCTCGTCGACCCGGCCCTGATCATTGGTCGCAACCCGAAAAACCGCGCATTCGGCACGAATCTCGCAATTGCCGCTTGCCTGCGCCAGAGGAATCATTGCCGCCAGCGTTGACGATTTCGCGCCGACTTCGCAGCCAAAGCCCATGCAGAAACCACAGTTGATGCATGCGGGCCGGTTGTTATGTGCTTTTGAAAGAATCGCGAGCGGTTCGACCTGCGCATTCCAGCCCAGCTTGTGCGCGCCACGTTCCATCAGCACGCCCGATGAATTAATGTGTATGGGCGGCGTCGGAAAGGGTTTTGATCTGAATGAGTCGTTCGGTCCGGGCGCACCTGAAAGGCCGATGTCCCAATCTACTTTCGTGTAATACGGTTCAAGTTCTGCGTAACTGATCGGCCAGTCCGCAAAATTGGTACCGCTGATCGAACCCAGCATGCTGCGCTCTTTGAAATCCAGTTCACGAAGACGCCAGAAATTGGCGGTGAAATGCACGCTGCTGCCGCCAACGGTTTGTGCATAGAAGGCAGGCTGACTTTCCCGAACTTCAGCCACTTCGTTTGCGTCGCGTCTGAATGTTTGCTGATTGCTGCGATGGTCGCCGCCGGTCAATTCACCCAGATGCTCCACCGATATTTCGTCGTGGGTAAAATCCGCCGCCCGGCGAAACGGCCCCTGTTCGAGTACAACGACCTTGAACCCGTTGGTCGAAAGTTCTTTAGCAATGATCCCGCCGGCCGAACCGGAGCCGACGATGACGAAATCGACCGGCTCGTCGATCGGGAACGTTACCTGGTTTTCATTCGCCATTTTTCTGCGCCTCCATGTACTCGGCATCGTAGTAGCCAAACGGTGGCGTCCAGGCATGAGGTGGACCATCCATGCCGACAAGTTTCCAGCCTATGTTATTTCGATTGCCACCCCAGGTTGCAATGCCAAAGACGCCAGCCAGCGTCATGAAGCGAATATTGTTGAAAAATTTCGTGTCTTGATGGCTCGTCAGGTACGCGTCCTGGTCCGCTTCATCGAGGTCGGAAAAATTTTCGGCACCTGGATGTGCGGCAGCGACGCC
>JAPUGL010000101.1 GCA_027292775.1 Gammaproteobacteria bacterium
GCCGGTTATCTCGCTAGGTCAGGATGGCACCGATTATTTCGACTACCACCATACGGCGAGCGACACGCTGGACAAGGTGAATCCTGAGAATCTTCGCCAGGTCGTCGCCGCCTTCGTGACCGCCACCTGGCTGGCCGCCTCGGGCGATGTGGATTTCGGCTTTCGGGAGCCGGAAGAAGAAACAGAAGAATGAAAAAGAGGGCGGGGTTTTTTTCGCGGCTAAAGTCGGTCTTGCGAGCCATTCCTGATAATCTCCCATGATTCTATAGGAGGGCCTTCAGACCCGATAATGCCGGGCGTGGCTCAAGCCGCGTCCGCGGCCGTTCTTAGGAGGCAAAAACTGCCAGCGAACGCAGCAGCAAGTCGCTGCCAGCATCGGAATTCTGAACCTGCTCGCTGAGAAACCGCCGCCAGCGTTTGCCGCCGGCCTCACCAGCGTACAGACCCATCATGTGGCGGGTAACGGCATGCGGCCGGACACCTTGTGCCGCGCACTCTTGCAGGTAGCGATTCATTTGCCGCAATACCTGTTCACGATCGGGTGCCGTGTATTTCGTCTCGGGATAGATCTGCCGCTGTGCCTGGCACAACCAGAACGGATGATGATACGCGTGGCGTCCGATCATCACGCCATCCAATTTCTCAAGATGCGCGCCGACCTGATCCGTCGAATCGATACCGCCGTTGACGACGATAGCCAGATTCGGAAACTCCTGTTTGATCCGATAGGCGCGCTCATAGACCAGTGGCGGAGCCTGCCGGTTTTCCTTTGGCGACATTCCGCTGAGCAGCGCCTTGCGTGCGTGAATAATGAACACTTCGCAACCGGCGTCCGCGACGGTGGCAACAAAATCCCGCAGAAATTCATAACTGTCATGATCGTCGATGCCGATGCGGGTCTTTACCGTTATCGGAATATCGACCGCCTCCGCCATCGCGGCGACACAATCCGCAACCAGTTGCGGATCGGCCATCAGGCAGGCGCCGAAGCTGCCGGATTGCACACGCGGACTGGGGCAACCGATGTTCAGGTTGATTTCGTTATAATCGGCCTGCTCGCCCAGTTTGGCGGCGCCGGCCAGCAAAGCCGGATCGCTGCCGCCAAGTTGCAGGGCAACCGGGTGTTCCTCGGCCCTAAATTCAAGCAGGCGGTCCGCATCGCCATGGATCAGCGCGGCGGCCGTGACCATTTCGGTATAGAGGAGCACGTCCGGCGACAACAAGCGCAAAAAATAACGACAATGCCGGTCGGTCCACTCCATCATCGGGGCAACCGACACACGCCGGTGATAACTCAGCTCATGCATACGGCTGGTTTTCACAAGCCTTTCGCGGTTTCCTCAATCAGGTAATCCACGACCTGGCACAGCGCATCGTGCTGTTCGGCGCCCTTTTCAATCGCATCTTTATAAACCCGGAGCTGATGGTGCGCGCTGGTGCCCCTGGCGAATATGTCACGGCAACGAACGACCTCGTCAAGACAACCGATCGCGTCGGCGTCATCACGAATCAGTTCCAATAATTCGTCAATCAGGTCGGGTACCGGTACGAGTTGCCCCTTGGCCAGATCCAGCAGACCCTGGTCGAAGCTGTAGCGCATGGCGCGCCAGCGATTTTCATTGAGCAGCATGCGGTTGTAATTGCGCCAGCGTTTGTTGGCGAGCCTTAACCGGTACAACATGCGCAGGATGCAGACCACCAGCGCTGCGAGGCTCAGGGCGTCTTCCAGGTCGGTACAGACATCCATTACCCGCGTTTCCAGCGTCGGGTAACGTGAGCTGGGCCGCATGTCCCACCAAATCTTGCTGGCGTCCGGGATCAGACCGGCATTGACCAATACATTCACGTGCCGGGTGTACTCGGCGAAACTCGTAAACCGCTGCGGTAAACCGGTGCGCGGCAGAGCATCGAATACTGTCAGCCGGTATGACATCAATCCCGTATTCTCGCCACGCCAGAACGGTGAAGAACAACTCATCGCCAACAGGTGCGGCAGGAAATAGGCGAACTGATTCAGCAGATCGATACGCAGCTCGTCGTCTTCGATGCCGACATGCACGTGCATGCCACAAATCACCAACCGGCGCGCCGCCGCCTGCATTTCCTTTTCCAGGACCCGGTAGCGGTCTTTCTCGGTATATTTCTGCTCGCCCCAGGTCGCGAATGGATGAGTTGAAGCCGCGATCGGCGCCATATCATATTCGTTCGCGACATCGACGATAACCTTGCGCAACCGGGTCAGCTCCCAGCGCGCCTCTTCAAGGGTGCGGCAGACTCGTGTTCCGATTTCGATCTGCGCGCGCAAAAATTCGGGGCTGATCTGATCCTTGAACAATTGCTTGCACTTACGCAGCATGCTGTCCGGTGGATCGACAGCCAGCGCCCTGGTCTTCTTGTCGACCAGCAGATATTCCTCTTCGATGCCAATGGTAAAAGTCGGATCGGAATGACCCATGTCAGGCCCCAGGTGTATCGGTGAAGAATCGGTATAGTTCTTTGTTTTCAAGTATCGGTTGCAGGCAGTCAGCCAGCGTCACCGCCCATTGGCGCCTGGAGTCGGTATCGGGCAACAGGTCCTGCCTGATCTCGATCGATGCATGCGGCAGACCCCGTTTCTCGCCGTGATAATCGACCGTGAAATCATGCGGATGGCGCCCCGAGTAGGGTTCGTTATCGCCGATCTTAAATCCCTTGTCCCGCAGGCTATTCATCAACGGCACCGCGATGCGCGGATCGTTGTCCCAGAGGATTCCGACTTCCCAGGGACGATGGCTGTTGTCAAAAAACGGTGTAAAGCTGTGGATGGATATCAATGCCGGCGCAAAATCCTCGTCGCACAATCGATCGACCTGGCTGGCGATCGCGTGATGATACGGCCAGTATATCGCGTCCGCCCGCCGCTGTTTTTCGGTTGCGTTCAGCAAATGATTACCCGGCACATCATCACCGTCGCTGATCGCACGGAAGGCGGTCGCATCATCGAGCTTGCGGTTACAGTCCACGACCAGCCGCGAGTAGTTCGCCAATATGGTCGGCGCGCCCAGGCTGGGTGCAAGAAATTTGGCAACGTCGCGTGCGCCGATATCCCAGGCTATGTGCCGTCGCATCGAAAACTCGTCGAGTCCGAGATTATTCAGTGAGCGCGGTATGCGATTGCTGGCATGGTCGCAGACAACGATGATTTTCGCAGCGCCCCCGGCGTTGAGAACTTCATAGGGAGGCGGCTCTTCAGCTGCAAGAAGCGGTGGCTGGTTTTCCTGAAGATGGCCTTCGCTACAACTGGAAAAGCCATCACCGGGGCTTCCCAGCGCGGACTCCTCCAAGTTAGACATTCGCTTGAATTCTTGAAATCATGGGCGCCAATTTAGCCTGTGACCGGTTCGCCCGCAACTGTGGCAAACCGCAGACGCCTGCGCCTGGTATCAGCCACCTCGGGCCGCGGATTTTTTGTCAGCCTGCGCCCTTGCAGTCAAGACGAATTCGCTAACCGGCGCGGGTCTGGCGATGTGGAAGCCCTGCGCGTAGTCGACGCCAATTTCCGCGAGTTTCTTCATTGTGTCTTCGGTTTCGACCCGCTCCGCGACCGTCCGAATGCCCATGGTGCTGCCCACCTCGCAGATTGCGCGCACCATCGCCTGGTCAACCGGGTCGGTCGCCAGGTTGGTAATAAAATGACCGTCGATCTTCAGGTAGTCCACCGGCAGCGTCTTCAGATAGGTAAACGACGACAAGCCGCTGCCAAAGTCATCCAGCGAAAAACGGCAGCCCAGATTTTTCAGTCGCGTAATCAGATGCACAACGCTGGACAGGTTGTTGATCGCCGCCGTTTCGGTGATTTCGAAACAGATATCGTGGGGCGACACGTCGTATTCGGCAAACTGGTCCAGCACGTAATCGAGGAAGTAGCGGTTGTTCAACGAAGTTCCGGAGAGGTTTATCGCCAGCGTTATGTCCTTGCTATTGGTTTTCCCCTTCACCGCCGGGTGGACTTCGCTAAGCACATGGTTGATGACCCAGCGGTCAAGGTCGGGCATCAGGTTGAAGCGTTCGGCCGCCGGAATAAAAACGTCTGGCATTATCAGTTGATCGTCGTCGCCGCGCATCCGCAACAGCAACTCGCAATGAACATCACTCGCCTCGCCGTCAACCGGTACATTGGGAACGGGTACGATGGGCTGATAAAACAGTTCGAGACGCCCATCTTCGCGCGCCTTTTTTATCCGCGACACCCATTTCATTTCCTCGTGGCGATCCGAGCTGTCGTGGCAGTTGTGATAACAACGCACCTGGTTACGGCCACCATCTTTTGCGGCAAAACAGGCGACGTCGGCCGCACTCAGTAACTGCGCGACAGAATCGTCTTCGGACCCGATCGCGACGAGCCCGATACTGGCGCTTACGCTGACCGTCTCGCCTTCCCATTCAACGCCGGTACTGAATATTTCTTCGCGAAGCTTTTCTGCAATCTCTTCGCCGTTAGCCAGGTCGCAATCGACCAGCAGCATTGCGAATTCATCACCACTAAAGCGAGCGAGAAAGTCGCCATCGCGGGCCTTGGCCTTGATGATTTTTGAGGTCTGCTTGATCAGGTGGTCGCCAGCGCCGTGGCCGAGGCTGTCGTTAATGACCTTCAGCTGATCAAGATCCATATAAAGCAGCACATGATGACGCTTGCCGCTCTTATTACTACGTTCCAGCAGCCGACTAAAATGTTGTTCAAACTGTCGTCGGTTTTCCAGCCCGGTCAGTAAATCGTGGTTGGCTTGATATGACAGGGCCCGTTTCAGGCGCCGTTCTTTGCTGATATCGTGGAACACGACGACCACACCGATCACATCGCCATTCCGGTCGCGTATCGGCGCGGCGGAATCCTGGATCGAATATTGCTTGCCATCCCGGCTGACCAACGCTGTGCCCTCCTCCAGTTCGACCACTTCGCCTTGCTCCAGGCAGCGGCGAACCGGGCTGGTCGCGGTCTCGCCATTGCGTTCGTTGACCAGGTGGAAAACCGCTTCGACCGGCGTCCCTTTCGCCTCCTCCAATTCCCAGCCGGTCAGACTCACCGCTACCGGGTTCAGGTAATCGACGTGGCCATTGTCATCTGTGGTAATCACTGCATCGCCAATCGACTGCAAGGTCACCTGGGCGCGTTCTTTTTCCTTGAACACGGCCATTTCGTTGCGTTTTCGCTCGGTGATATCGCTAATCGTGCCCTCAAAGGCCACCACCTCACCATGGGCGTCGCGTACCGCACGGGCATTTTCCAGTACGACTATCGCGGTGCCGTCCTTGCGGCGTAACTGGTATTCAAAGTTGCGAACGATGCCGTCTTCCTTGAGCTTTTTGATCAGAACCTCATGCTCCAGCGGATTGACGTACAGCTCCACCGACCTTGAAATATTCTTCAGGTCTTCCTCCCGGTCATAGCCCAGCATCGAAACCAGTGCGGGATTGGCCGCCTGAATTTGGCCATCTGCCGACGAACGATAAACGCCATCGACCACGGATTCGAACAGCCCCCTGAACCGGGCTTCGCTCTCGCGCAATGCTTCTTCCGATGACGCCCGCTCAACCGCGATCGACGCCAGTCGCGACAAACGTGAGGCGGCTTCGATATCCTTGGCTTCCGGCGCGCCCGATTTGCGACGGTAAAACACGAAAGCCCCATGGGTCTCGCCATCCGATGTCTTAAACGGCACCGTCCAGCACGATCGCAGACGCAACGCATTCGCCTCGTTGCGGAAACTGTCCATCAGGGCACTATGTTCGATATCGGTGACCACCAATTGCCTGCCCTGGTATACCGCTTTGCCATAAAGCGCCTCACCCGGCCCGAGTAGCGCCTTGTCGACGGCGCCGATGAAATCATCGGGCAGGCTCGGTGCCGCCACATGCTTTACCCGCCCATCCGGGCCGCCGAGCAGGACGCTGGCCATGATGCCCGGGGTTACCCGTTCCATGGCCAGGCAGATGGTTGCGAGAACCAGCGACAAGGGTGCACCCGATGCCATTCTTTCCAGCACCTTTTTCTCGCCCTGGGCGATCAGTTCGGCGCGTTTACGCACCGAGATGTCAGATATGCTCGCGCGAATCAGGTTGCGATCCCCACCGGGTAAACGTGAAAGGCGAACCTCGCATTGCAAGTCGTTGCCCTCGGCATCACGATGAGTCCACTCGAATTCGGTCGGCGACCCTTCCTTCACGTCCTCAAGTTTTTCCGCGACCAGTTCGAAGGAACTGCGGCCATCGGGTTGTACCGGGGGGCTAAGCTGGGCGAGACCAATTTCCAGCAAGTCTTCGCGGCTCATCCGGAACAGCTTGACGGCATTTTCGTTGACATCGACAAACTTGACGTCGTCGAGGTCGAGAACGACGATGGCTTCCGGCGCATTTTCAACCAGGCTGCGAAAGCGCGCTTCGCTCGTACGCAGGGCCTTCTCGATTTCCTTGCGCTGGCTGATATCGCGCAGGCAACCGACATAGATTTTCTG
>JAPUGL010000102.1 GCA_027292775.1 Gammaproteobacteria bacterium
TTATCACCTCATCGCTGTCTGTGCTGCGGCCTCTCAAGCGTGATTCCAGCGCCTGGCGAGTTGGCGGGAGTATAAAAATACCTTCACTCTCATGTATTTTTTCCTTTACCTGCCTCGCGCCCTGCCAGTCGATTTCGAGTATCACGTCGAATTTTTTGAGGCGCAGCGAATCTACGTCCTTCCTGGCCGTTCCGTAGTAGTGATCGAATACTCTGGCGTGCTCCAGAAATCCTTCTTCGTCGATCATCTTTTGAAACTTACTGTGTGAAACGAATCGATAATCGACGCCATCCTGCTCCTGCTCGCGCTTTTTCCTGGTCGTGTATGAAATCGAAAACACCGTGTTCGGTATTTGTTTCAGAATCGCGCGCAGCAGGCTTGTTTTACCGGCGCCAGACGGAGCTGCAACGACAAACAATCGGCCGATATCCTCAGTAGTCATTCTACGTTCTGGATTTGTTCGCGTATCTGCTCGATCAGGACCTTGAGTTCGACGGCTGCGCGCGTGACTTCGGTGTCCTGTGATTTGGAGCTCAGGGTGTTTGCTTCCCGGTTCAACTCCTGCATCAGAAAATCCAGGCGACGTCCGATAGGATCGCTGCGGTCGATGGTACTGCGTACTTCAGTCAAATGGCTGCTAAGCCGATCCATTTCCTCGTCGACGTCAAACTTTTGCGCGAGCATCGCCAGTTCTATTTCAATGCGTTCGTTGTCGACGTCTTCAGTAAGTTGCGCGATACGGTCGCGCAGCCGCTGACGCAAATTACTCATGACATCGGGCATTTTCTCGCGCACGAACTGAACAATTTCGTCCATGGTTTCGCAGCGCGTAACCAGCATTTCACGAATGCGCTCACCTTCCGACGCCCGGTTTTGCGAGAGCTGGGTCAGCGTTTCTGCGAGGAGTTCAATTGCCGCTTTTTGCAACGGTTCGGGATCTTTTTCCGGTTCACCGAGCAATCCAGGCCAGCGCAATACTTCCAATAGGTCTGGCGCAGCCGCCGAGGGCAGTTTTTCCGCGATTTCGCTGGTGTGAGCCAGCAGTTGGTCCAGCACTTGCATATTGATGGTCAGCTCGCTCGCTGTCCCGAGTATGGCGGTCAACCGAAGCCCGCATTCTACTTTGCCGCGCTTGAGCACTGCCGAGACCTGATTTCTGAATGCCGGTTCCATGCTACGGAACTCCTCTGGCATGCGAAATCCCAGGTCGAGATAACGATGATTCACCGAGCGCAATTCCCAGCTCAGGGTTCCGTATTCTGTTGTGCGTTCCAGCCGGGCGTAGCCGGTCATGCTGCGTATCATTTCCTGATTTTCCTTTTATCAGGTTTTCCCCGATCTTACCTTTGTCTGGTCAGCCGTTTACAATGCCTGATCGTTGTTCAGTTTTCTCCCGATCGGAAACGGGAGCGGCAAACGATGCAAGTTTATCAGATGAGGAATTCGCCAGCTTGGCGATCCGGAATACACATGCGGCCGGTCGGGATACCGGCAGGCGAATTTTAAGGACACCCGGTTGGGAGCCTATGGAAACTGTTGAAATAAGCCTGATCGGTGACAGGGACGATAACCAGGACCGGGGTGCCATTGCGAAATCGGATGAGGCCACCTTGATCGTCGTTGTGGATGGCATGGGCGGACACGCGCAAGGAGAGCTGGCCGCGCAGACTGCAGTCGATACTATGGTCCATGAGTTCGAGCAGGAATCATTTCCCATCGAGGATGGCAACGAGTTTCTGGCTCGATGCATATCGAAAGCGCATGCTGCCGTCGTTAGTCTTGGTGGGAGCATGCAGTTGGATGACAGGCCGCGGGCGACCTGCGCGATCTGTCTGGTCCAGCAGGACGACGCCTGGTGGGCGCATGTTGGCGATAGCCGTGTTTATCATCTTCGGGAAAATCAGGTTCTGACGCGAACGCGCGACCATAGCCATGTCGAGGTGCTGCTGCGGGATGGTGTGATAACGGAGGAAGAAATTCTGAGCCACCCGTTACGCAATTTCGTCGAGTGTTGCCTGGGTGGCGACTCTGCACTACCCGAGATCGGTACGTCCGCTCCAGCCACGTTGGAAAGCGGCGACATAATCCTGGCTTGTTCGGACGGATTGTGGAGCGGCGTTAGCGATGAGGAGATCGCTGCGTTTTACCAGCCCGACGAAGGTAGCCTCGCGGCCTGCCTGGAAGCTTTGTCTTTTGCCGCTCTCGACGCTTGTGCTCCCTGGGGTGACAACACCTCGGTGGCAGTCCTGCGTGTCGGGCCGGACGCCGATTCCGCGTAGCCCGACTTTTATATGAATCGTCGTGATAATGGCGAAGAGCATTCATGAATAATCCGGGCTAGGAGGAGAACAATGCGACCGAGTGGCCGAGCCAACAATGAGATGCGTGAGGTCAGGTTTACCCGAAGCTTTACCTGTCATGCAGAGGGTTCGGTGCTGGCTGAATGCGGCGATACGAAAGTTCTTTGCACTGTCAGCGTCGATAATCGTATTCCGCCCTGGCTGCGGGGATCGGGTGAGGGTTGGCTGACCGCCGAGTATGGTCTGCTGCCAAGGGCAACGCATACCCGCAGTAGCAGAGAAGCCGTCCGCGGGAAACAGAGTGGACGCACACTGGAAATTCAACGGTTGATCGGACGCTCACTGCGCGCGGTTATGGACCTTGGCGCGATCGGCGAAAGGACGATCACGATCGATTGCGATGTGCTGCAGGCCGATGGCGGCACGCGCACCACGGCGATCAGTGGAGCGTATCTGGCGCTCGTAGATGCGGTTGACTGGTTGATGAAAAATGAAAATCTCGAACGCAACCCGCTGCATGGCCAGGTCGCGGCGACCTCAGTGGGCATTTATCGTGGCGAACCCATATTGGATCTGGACTATGAAGAAGATTCAGACGCCGAAACCGATATGAATATAGTGATGAATGAAGCCGGCGCGTTCATCGAGGTGCAGGGCACCGCCGAAGGCCACGCTTTTCGTCGCGGCGAGCTGGATATGTTGCTTGATCTGGCCGCAGACGGCATCAAGTCCGTGCTGTCGCTGCAGGCAAAGTCTTTGTGTCAGACGGAGTAAATCGTGTCAAAACTGGTGCTGGCGACCGGCAATCGGGGGAAACTCGCCGAGATCATGGAGATTTTCACGCCATTAGGGATCGAGGTCGTTCCCCAGTCTGAATTTGCGGTACCTGTGGTCGAGGAATCCGGACACAGCTTTGTCGAAAACGCTATTCTCAAGGCCAGGAACGCAGCCAGACACAGTGGTTTGCCTGCGCTGGCAGATGACTCGGGCCTGGAAGTCGACGCGCTGAATGGCGCCCCGGGCATCTATTCGGCGAGATATGCAGGTGATGACAGAGACGACCAGGCCAACAATCGACTGTTATTGTCTCGGATGGCCGGAATCCCAGATGAAAATCGCACCGCCAGGTTTCAGTGCGTCATCGCTTTTTTGCGCCACCCGGATGATCCGGTACCGTTGATTTGCCATGCCGACTGGGAGGGCAGGATAGTTGATCGGCCCAGGGGCGAAAACGGCTTCGGTTACGATCCGATATTTGCAGTGGGCGGCATGCGATGCACATCGGCGGAGTTGAGCGCGGAGGAAAAAAACCGTATCAGCCACCGGGGGCGGGCATTGGCGATGCTGGCCAGGCAACTTCCAGCGCGGATGGCATGAACACGGTTCCGCCGTTATCGCTTTATGTGCATTTGCCCTGGTGTATCAGCAAATGCCCATATTGTGACTTCAATTCCCACGCATTAAAGGGCAACCTGCCCGAGCATGCTTACCTGGCATCGCTGACCAGAGATCTGGAGCGTAGTGCGGACGAACTCGGTAACCGGCCGGTGCAAAGTATATTTTTCGGCGGTGGTACACCCAGCCTGTTTTCGGCTGGCGGGCTTGGGGTGTTCCTGGAAAAGGTAGCCCGCTTGCTGCCATTAGAGCCGGATATTGAGATAACGCTGGAAGCGAACCCGGGAACGATAGAGCGTGGCGCGTTTGCAGACTACCGAGCTGCTGGAATCAATCGTGTTTCGCTGGGGGCGCAGAGTTTTGACGACGAAAAACTGAAGGCCCTTGGCCGGATTCACTGTGCGGGCGAGACCGTCAGCTCTGTCCGCGAACTGGAAAAGGCCGGACTGGCAAATTTCAACCTTGACCTGATGTACGGTCTGCCGGACCAGTCGCCGGACCAGGCCGTGGATGACCTGGCACAGGCGATCAGCCTGGCTCCAGCCCACATTTCTCACTACCAGTTAACGCTGGAGCCAAACACGCTGTTCGCCGCAAAACCGCCCGAACTCCCCGGCCACGACCTGTGTTGGGAAATGCAGCAAGAGTGCCAGAGCACGCTGGCCGACGCAGGTTTTGACCATTATGAGGTTTCGGCCTATGCGCAGGCTGGCCGGCGCTGTCGTCACAATCTCAACTACTGGACCTTCGCCGATTACCTCGGTCTGGGGGCGGGTGCTCATGGCAAGCTCAGTGATGACGACGGCGTGAGACGAGACTGGCGCTTGCGGCATCCGGCAGCCTATATGGCCGCCTCCGATCCAATCGAAGGAACTCGAATCCTGACCGCGGAAGAGAAGTTGTTTGAGTTCATGCTGAACGCGTTGCGCCTTGAGCACGGATTTTCGACGGACTTGCTCTGGGAGAGAACCGGACTGGACTACGCATTTTGCGCTCCACCGTTGGCTGAAGCGGTCGACAAGGGGCTGCTGACGATCGACGAATCTCACTGCCGTCCCAGTGAGATCGGGCTGAATTTTCGCGATAATCTGGTCGCTATTTTCCTGCCCGATGGGCGGGGAAATAGCCGTCCGGCGAGGACCGGAAACGGTGAAAGCCACGGTTTTTTATAGGTTTTCTTACTTCTGGCTGACCGAAAAAGGGACCCTATTTCATGCTGCACCGCGAAACTTATGCACACTTGTGAAGATTTATCTCGGCAAAGCCCGTTTGCTGCGAATCGGATAACACTGATCTGCGAGACAATTTTGTAAGCTATTGAATATAAAAGATAAAACTGAAGTGGTTAAGAATTCGCCAATTTGATTGGAAAGGCTTTTTTTGGCCTTTAAATCGACTGCAGCAACAATTCATCCACAAAGTTATGCACAGATTTTGTGGATAAGACAGAATTCTTTTTAGAACTGCTGGGTAAAGTGAAAAAGTTAATCATTTCTCTCTGCCTTTAGGTATAAGATCCTGAATTCCAGAGGAAAACGTCTGGTGGGTTTCGAGGCCCCGGGAATCCGCTGGTGAAAGCCTTGCCAAGGCAGTCGCCGCTAAGTACACTGCACGGCCCGTTTTTCCGGCTCCAGGGTATGACCCGGGGCGTTTGACAGAGGTTTCGCCATGAAAGCCGATATCCACCCTGAATACAGTGAAATGAACGTTACCTGCAGTTGCGGCAATACGTTTTCGACCCGTTCAACAATGCCGGGTGAACTGCACATAGAAGTGTGTTCGAAATGCCACCCGTTTTATACGGGCAAACAAAAGATTATCGATAGCGGTGGTCGCGTCGACAAATTCCGCCGTAAGTACGGTATGGGGTAACCTCGCGATCGAACACTTGCAAGACGGGCGCCACGGCGCCCGTTTTTTTGCTGGTTGTCTGCCCGGTTTTAGTTGTTCCGAGTTCGGGCTGACGCTGGTCAGGCAAGGCTCCACTACCCTATAATAAAATCTGATTTTTTCAGGGGCCAACGGATACCTTTGCGAGCAGTTCGCTCGCTACCCTCGCCGGACTGCGCTAACGCGTGACTGCTGTTGCAGGCGTTTTCCCGGCGGCATCCTCAATGCCGGTATTTTTCCGACCCCCCGGCCGGTCTGCTGCGGCAAACGGCGCACTGGCGGCCCCATGCATAGACAGGAGTCCATATGAGTGACAAAGGCTTTCGGCTTACCGCACCCGGATTAGACAAGGATGGCCTGGAGTTGGAGGTCAGATCGGGGACCCTAGGTCCGGATGTTGTCAGTATTGCTCCCCTGTACAGGCAAGCTGGTGTATTTACCTTTGACCCGGGTTTTGTCGCGACCGCTTCCTGCGAGAGCGAGATTACTTTCATCGATGGCGAAAAAGGAATTTTGCTGTATCGCGGTTACCCGGTTGACCAGCTTGCCGCCAATTGCAGTTTTCTGGAGGTTACCTACCTGCTGCTTTACGGCGATTTACCGAATCAGCAACAACTCGACGACTTCCTTTATTCCATTGGCCATCACACGATGGTGCACCAGAGCCTGCTGCGCTTTATCGATGGTTTCCACTATGACGCGCATCCGATGGCAATGGTGTCCGGTGTCGTGGGTTCGATGGCGGCCTTTTATCACGACAGCATGGATATCGATAATCGCCGGCACCGGGATATTTTCGCCCACCGGATCATTGCCAAGATTCCAACCATCGCGGCGGCCGCCTATAAGCACTCAGTGGGCCAGCCATTCATCTACCCCCGCAATGATCTGAATTACTGCAGTAACCTGGCCAATATGTTTTTTGCGGTTCCTTGCGAAGAATACAAGGTTGACCCGGTGATGTCAGAGGCGCTCGATTTGCTGTTCATACTGCATGCGGATCACGAGCAGAACTGCAGTACCTCGACGGTGCGCCTTGCGGGAAGTTCCGGCACCAACCCGTATGCGGCGATCGCCGCGGGTATTTCGGCACTTTGGGGACCCGCTCATGGTGGCGCCAACGAAGCGGTTCTGAACATGCTCAAGGAAATCGGCAGCGTTGAAAATATCCCTAAATACGTAGCCAAGGCAAAGGATCGCGACGACCCCTTCCGGATGATGGGATTTGGTCACCGGGTCTACAAAAACTTCGATCCGAGAGCGACCTTGATCAGGGATATGGCCCATAAAGTGCTTGGCAGAATAGACGGTGTCGACACGCCGTTTTTCGATCTGGCGCTGAAACTCGAAGAGGTGGCGTTGAAAGACGAATACTTCGTCGAGAAGAAGCTCTATCCGAACGTAGACTTCTATTCGGGCATTATCTACCGGGCGCTCGGCATTCCCACATCGATGTTTACCGTGATGTTTGCGGTCGCCCGCACAGTCGGTTGGGTGGCTCATTGGCAGGAAATGATCGCCGACCCCAAGAGAAAAATCGGCAGGCCAAGGCAGTTATATATAGGCCCGGAAAAACGGGACCTGGTGCCACTGAGCAAGCGTACCTGATTCCTCCCAGGCCGGTCGGTGGTGGCTCTTCACGCCTGGCAGGCTTCGATCAGGTTCTGCAGTTCAGTAATTCCCGCCCGCTGCATCGATTTACCGTCTACCGGTGATTTTGGCGCCTGGCGCAGCATAATGCCTGGAAATACTGTCATCTCGATCTGAACCTGGTCTTCTTCATAACCATAAACGGGATACCCCTCGATGCGGTCGGCAAACCGGATATGGCGCTCGCCGATGGCATAGGAAACATTAAGCGCGATCAACCGCATGGCAACCAACTCGGCCGGATCGGCAAACAGGTGCAGCGTGATATCGGAGTGCGGAGTTGCCGTTCCACTGAGAACGGGGCCGGCAAGCTTTGGCTGGAATTGATGGAAATTCCGCATTGTGCTTAGCGCGACCTCGCGCAAGTTCTGCAGATGATGCTCATGAGTCTGGCCGGCAAAGAGTCTCAGGTGTTCGCTCAACGCGCTCTCTATTTCCTGATTTCCCGGCAATGCCGCACGTTCGGTTACCCCGAGACGTTCAGCTGCTTTGCGCTTGGCTAACAGATAATCGTCGATGCCGTGCTCCGACATGATGCGTGCCGACTCCCGGGCCAGTACGAGGCGGAGATTATCGTTGCGGGTTTGCCGCCGGGCCATGGGGTCTTCTCCCTGGTTTGCGGATGCGCCGATCGTTAATCGTGAATGGCAGCCGGCGCAAGTTCAACACTACCATGCAGCCTCGCGACGAACACCCAAGTCCGACAGGATCCTAGAAAAGATCCTCCTCGTCGGGTTTTTCCTCGTCATCGTCATTATTAATGTTGATGTTGCCGGGTTCGCAGTCAGAAATTTTCTCGCGCGGCAGTATTTCAAACATCGCAGACGGGTCATCGGAGCCGGCAAGGCAGCCGGTGTCCGGAGAAATACGGACTGAAATCAGGCCGTCCGGCACAGGCAGCCTGCTGTCCGGCATCCCCTGCAGGGCGACCTGCATAAAGTCCATCCACATCGGCAAGGCTGTCCGGCTTCCTTCCTCCCCGGTTCCCAGCGGTCGTGGGTTATCGAAGCCGACCCAGGCCGTTGCGACAAGTCGCGAGTTATAACCGCTGAACCAGACGTCGACGCCGTCGTTGGTCGTGCCGGTTTTTCCGGACAGGTCCCGCCGTCCAAGGGCCATGGCGCGGCGACCGGTTCCGCGCCTGATGACCTCTCTCATCATGTCGGCAATCAGGTAGGCATTGCGTGCCTCTATGACCCTGGGAGCCGTCAACGTCGGGTCAAGATAGATCAGCGGATCCTCTGTCAGTTCATCCAGGTCGATCTCCGGCTCCTCGAGATGCTCGTCATCATCCGGCGGCGGCAATGAACCTGATAATTCAAGAGCCCGCTCGCGGTCTGCCTGTTGCTGATTCCAGGTCTGTTCGCACTCCATACACGCCAGTTGTGGGTCCGCCTGGTATATCGTTGAGCCGCTCGCATCGTCAATGCGCTGGATGAGATAGGACCTGGTTTCAAATCCTCCATTCGCAAAAATCGAGTACGCGGTCACCATTTGTAATGGGGTTAGCGTAGCGCTGCCCAGCGCCAGCGAGAGATCGCGAGGCAGCGCGGTGCGGGGGAAACCAAATCGTTCCAGGTATCGCACCGCGTATGGAATACCAATGTTCATCAGTATGCGGATCGAAACCAGGTTGCGTGATTTGACCAGGGCTTCGCGCATCCGCGTCGGCCCATAGAATCTACCGATGTAGTTTTTTGGCCTCCAGGTCCGCTCCAGCGTGACGTCCTCAAAAACCACCGGTGCATCGTTGATGATCGTCGCTGGCGTGTAGTCTTCGGCCAGGGCTGCGGAATAAATAAAGGGTTTGAACGAGGAGCCGGGCTGTCGTTTTGCCTGTACCGCCCGGTTGTATTTGCTGGCGAAGAAATCGAAGCCACCAGACAGCGCGACGATCGCGCCGTCCTGCGGATCCATGGCGGTAAGCGCACCCTGGACTTCGGGAATTCCTGTTAGCCGCCAGCCTTCACGAACCTTGACCAGGCGGATTACATCGCCCGGCGCCATGATGTCGGCAGCCGTTTCGGGTGGTTCGCCCCGCTGTTCGTCATCAATATAGGGTCTGGCCCATGACATCGCCTGCCACGGCAACACGAGTACGCCATGATCCCTAACGTAGACTTCCGCCTGTCGTTCCTCTGTCGACAGAACCAGCGCGACCGCGAGGTTGCCGAATTCGGGGTAGGTCTCGAGCGCGTCAGCCCAGGCTAGTTGTTCAGAATTCGGCTCCAGCGCCAACGGGTCATTGCCCTCGATTTCACGCAATGGGAGGTCAGCGGGCTCAGCGTCCCCGGGCTGCCCGGGCTGGTCTGCATCGTCAGTGTCGTCGAAAAGAGTGAGCCGATCTTCCGGTCCACGGTATCCATGACGCGCATCGTATTCCAACAGCGCCTGGCGCAGTGCGATAACGGCCGCTTTTTGCAGTCTGCTGTCAATACTGGTCGTAACCCGATAACCAGCCGTATATATATCGGGCAGATTGCGTGCCAGCAATTCGCTGCGCACCATCTCCGCGATATAAGGGGCGTTCACTTCGACGGCTGGACCGTGGATGCGGGACTCAATCGGTATGGCTGCGGCCGCGTCGGCTTCGTCTTGCTCGATGTAACCGACCTCGAGCATGCGACGCAGGACATAGGCGCGCCTCCTGCCGGCGCGCTCCGGGTTGCTGACCGGGTTATCCGATGAGGGCGCTTTTGGCAATCCGGCGATGGTCGCTATTTCGGGAAGTTTCAGGTCCTTTAGCGCTTTGCCGAAATACACCTCCGATGCGGCACCGACACCATATGCCCGTTGCCCAAGGAAAATTTTGTTCAGGTAAAGAGTGAGAATTTCCTGTTTGTTGAGCTGTGTTTCAATACGAAGCGCGAGAAATATCTCCTTCAACTTCCTGATATAGGTTCTTTCACGAGTGAGAAAAAAGTTTCTCGCGAGTTGCATCGTGATCGTGCCACCGCCCTGGCGTCTTTCTCCAGTCAGCAACAGCATCATCGTGGCACGCACCAAGCCCTGGTAGTCGACGCCAGGGTGCTCGAAAAAACGGTCGTCTTCTGCCGCCAGGAACGCGTTGACCATGTCCTGCGGAATGTCTTCGAAAGCTATGGGTATTCGCCGCTGGGCGCCAAGCTGGGATATCAGCCGGCCATCCCGGCTGTAAACCCGCAGCGGTACCTGAAGGCGCACATCCCGGAGTGAATTGACGTCTGGAAGGCTGGGTGCCAGATACAGGTATGCGGAGACTCCGATCATGAGGAAAACGAAGCCGCCGACGATGGCCGTACTGGCAGCCAGATAAAGGATTCGCTGGTAAAGTTTCATACTAAGTAACTGGTTTAAGTCCTTGCTTTATAACATCTGATTATGCATATTAAGGCCGCATAATGCAGGCAAACTCACCGAAAGGTGAGGACGCAAAGCCACCGGTCTAAAGGAATCAGCCTAAGACAGCGGGGTTGCCGGTCAGGAATCAGTGAGCTTTCTCCGACTTCTACCAGGCCGCCCGGCATTTTCCGGGGCTGATTCGTCCGAGGCCAATGCCCAAGCATAATGTTTTGAACGACACCCGCCATTTGGCGGGCGCGTGACCGACCCTGACCGACGCGGGAGTATACCGTAGCTGGCGTGAGGGGCGAGGCCGGACGGGGGTTATACGACCTTTGTCATAATGTGAGCAAAGTCACGTTCAAATGGCGGCAGATGCACTACGATATTGCCAGTTGATTAACTTAATGTGCTGGTCTATCTTCGACCTGCAAGTAACGGAGTTAAAAAGGAAAAGCCGTGTTTTTTGGCAGAAAAAGAAAGCCTTTACTGGGTCTGGATATCACTACGTCCTCGGTGAAGCTGATCGAATTGTCGGGTTCCAGCGGCAACTACAAGGTCGACTCCTATGCCGCCGAGCCTACCCCCAATAATGCTGTCAGCGAAAAGGCGATAGTTGACGCCCAGGCGGTCGGCGAGGCCATTCGCCGGGCGGTCAAGCGCTCCGGAAGCTCAAACAAGGAATGTGCGATCGCGATTTCAGGCGACGCAGCGGTCACCAAATTGATCCAAATGCCGCGTTCGCTGAACGAGTCGGAGATGGAAGGCCAGGTTGAACTACAGGCCGATCAGTACATACCGTTCCCGATGGAAGAAGTATCGTTCGATTTCGAGGTTCAGGGCGAATCGGCCAAAGACCCTGAAATGCTGGACGTATTGCTTGTCGCCACGCGTAACGAAAATGTCGAGCAGCGCCAGGCGGCAGTCGAAGCCGCGGGCCTCGTTGCCAGGGTCGTCGATGTCGAGGCGTTCGCGCTGGAAAATTCATGCCAGCTTCTGACTCATCAAATGGCGGATGGCGGCATGGATCATACGATCGCAGTTGTCGACTTTGGCGCCAGCAGCACGACCTTCAGTATTTTACGGGACCTTCGGGTCATTTATACGCGAGACTTCGCTTTCGGCGGCCAGCAACTGACCGAAGAAATCATGAGAACCTACGGCCTGAGCCTGGAAGAAGCAGGACGCGCCAAGAAGGAAGGTGGTCTGCCATCCAATTTCCAGCCGGAAGTGCTTGATCCTTTCATGGATGAAATGTCTTTGCAGGTCAGCCGCTCCTTGCAGTTCTTCCTGGCTTCGGGAAGCGGCCGAGAACAGCCCGAATCAATACTGGTTTGTGGCGGTTGCGCCAATATCCCAGGGGTAGCCGACATAATCGCTTCGCGGGTGGGTATACCTGCCGAAATCGGCGATCCGCTCGGCCAGATGAAATTATCATCGCGGGCGAAATCGCTTGGCGTTACCAAGGATTCGACCGCGTTGCTTACAGCTTGCGGGCTGGCATTGAGGAGCTTCGACTAAGATGCCGAGAATTAATCTACTTCCCTGGCGTGAAGAACAGCGTAAGGAACGTCAGAAGAATTTCCTGATTTCGGCAGCCGGTGCCGTGCTGACGGGCATGGTCACGATAATGCTGGTTTTCTGGACTTATGACCGCTTTATCAAATACCAGAATATGCGAAACGGTATCCTGGACACGGAAATAGCCTTGCTGGACGAGAAAATCGAAAAAATCAAGGGTCTGGAGAGAGAAAAAGAGCGCCTGATTGCCCGCATGGAAATTATCGAGCAGTTGCAAACGAGCAGACCGGAAGTCGTGCACCTGTTTGATGAAATGGTCCACACCTTGCCCAATGGAGTTTATCTGACTTCTCTAAAGCAGGTCGCAAGGCGCCTGGAAATCAAGGGCGTGGCCGAGTCAACGACTCGGGTTTCTGCTTATATGCGGAATATTGACGTTTCGGAATGGCTGGAAAATCCTGGCCTGCAGGTCATTGAAACCGTTGAAGTCGGATCGAAGAAGAATGCCGAATTCTCGCTGACGGCACAGCAGGTTTCGACTTCTGAAGACGAAGACGAACTGGATGGGGCCGCTACCTTATGAACATCGTAGAACAGCTGCAAAGCCTCGATACCAATGATATCGGCCGTTGGCCGTTATTGTTCAGATCCGTATTGATAGTGATTATTTTCATCGCAGTCAGTGTCGGCGGTTCGTACCAATTTGTATATCGGAGCAAGGCGAAGTTACTTACGCAGGAAGAAGCGAAAGAAGTCGAGCTCAAGCACACTTTCGAGGCCAAGCAAGAACGCGCTGCGAATCTCGCCGCATACGTAGAACAACTCGCGAAAATGAAAGTTTCTTTTGGAGCAATGTTGCGCCAGTTGCCGAGCCGGACCGAGGTTCCCAGCCTGCTCGTCGATATTTCCCAGACGGGCCTGGCGGCTGGTCTCGAGGAAAGACTTTTTCAGCCAAGCGGCGAAATAAAGAAGGATTTCTACGCGGAACTGCCGATCAAGATCCGGCTTCAGGGTAGCTATCACGATATCGCGCAATTTGTCAGTGGTATCGCCGCCTTACCGCGGATCGTCACCCTGCACGATGTATCGATTCAGCCGGACAGACAATCAGGCGGGGATAATCTGGTACTCGATGTGACCGCCAAGACCTACCGCTACCTGGAAGAGGAGACCTGATAACAATGAATACAGGTAAGCGTACAGGATTCATGCTGATGGCGATCGCTGCTTGCGGATTGCTGGCCGGATGTACCGGCGGCACGGACGATCTGACTGACTATGTAGCAGAAGTCAAACTCAGAGACAGGAAGGATCGGATCAAACCGCTCCCGCAGATCAAGCCCTATGACACTTTTGTATACGAGGCGGACGCCGAGCGATCCCCGTTTATGCCGGATACCCCCTCGGTCGTGGTACGCAATGCGTCCGGCTCTGCAATAAGTCCGGATGATACTCGCAGCAGGGAATTTTTGGAGCAGTTTCCGCTGGATTCCATGAATATGGTTGGGACGCTCGAATTGAGCGGAACAATGTATGGACTTTTGCAGACCAGTGACAGCCTCGTGCACCGGGTGGTCATTGGCGATTATATTGGCCAGAACGACGGGCAAATCAAGGCCATTACCGATATTGAAATTGAATTGCTTGAAATCATTTCAGATGGTCTCGGCGGCTATATCGAAAGACCGGCCGCCGTTGCACTGAGTGATTGAGAATACAGGGAGAGACAGAAATGAAGTTCATGAGTCTGCCAATACGTGATTTGCACGGTGGCAATGGAATTGGACGCTACGCTGGCAAATGGATAGTTGCCGCGCTGGTCTGTCTGCTGGCCCTGCCTGCAGGGGCGCAAAGCACCATACAGCTGGAAGACATCAAGGTTGTTACCTTGCCCGGCCAGCAAGTGCAGCTCGAGCTGCAACTGAGTGGCGCAGCGCCCGAGCCGCTGAGCTTTACGATCACCGACCCGGCGCGTATCGCATTGGATCTGCCGGGCACGAGTCTGAATATGGACCGGCGTCGAACCAATGTCGGGGTTGGACCGCTCAATTCCGTGGTAACCGCTGAGGCTGGCGGCCGAACCCGGGTTGTCCTTAATATGGATGAGCTGGTGCCGTACGAGACGCGCGTTTCAGGCAACAGTATTGTCATTCTTCTCGGCGTTTCAGAAGGCGCGGGTCAGACCGCAAGGTTTGCCGGCAGTGCGACACAAGTCAGGCGTCCGAGCGCTTCGGCCAGTATCGAAAACATCGATTTTCGTCGTAGCCCGGATGGCGCGGGTCGCATTATGGTAACCCTTAGCGACCCCAGCACATCGATAGATATGCGCCAGCAAGGTAACCTGATCCTTGTCGATTTCAAGGGCGCCAGTCTGCCCGACAGCCTGCTCCGTCGCATGGACGTAATTGATTTCGCGACGCCGGTTTCGTCGGTGGATACGCTCAGAGTCGGCGGCGACACCAGACTGATCATTGCCGCTATGGGTGATTTCGAAGAAGTGGCCTATCAGTCTGACAATGTTTTCACGGTCGAGGTCAGCAAGGTCGTTGAAAAGGGCGATGCGTTTATTCCCGAGCTTGAGAGAGAATATACGGGTGAACGCATGTCGCTGAATTTTCAGGACATCGAGACTCGTGCGGTCCTGCAGTTGCTCGCCGATACCAGTGGTCTGAACATGGTGGTTAGCGACACCGTAACCGGAAGCGTAACGCTTCGTTTACAGAATGTTCCGTGGGACCAGGCGCTGGATATCGTATTGCGTACCAAGGGCCTGGATATGCGTGAACAAGGCAACGTGATCCTGGTTGCGCCGGCGGACGAGATCGCCGCGCGCGAGCGCCAGGAGCTGGAAACCTATGCACAGCGCCAGCAGCTGGAACCGCTGCGTGCGGAGTTCGTACAAGTTAACTATGCCAAGGCTAACGATCTTGCCGCACTGATGAGGTCCAGCGCCGAGAATTCCCTGCTCTCGGATCGCGGCAGCGTTTCCGTTGACGAGAGAACCAACACCTTGTTGGTGCAGGATACCGAGGAACGGCTAGCCGACATTCGCAGAATGGTGGCGATACTCGATATTCCGATCCGCCAGGTTCTGATCGAGGCGCGCATCGTCACCGTCAATGACGACTATAGCAAGGAGCTTGGGGTGCGGTTTGGTGTGACCTATGTCGACGATTATGGCAGTGGCGGTCTGGTCACGACCACAGGCAGCGCATCGGGTGCCGGAACGATTGTCAATTCGGCGCTGGATAATATCCAGACCACCGGACAACCCTTCCCTGTCGAAGCGCCGTCGATTATCGATCGCTTTAACGTCAATCTGCCGGTCATTAACCCGGCCGGCAAGATAGCGCTGGCGTTCCTCGATAACGACTATATCGTCGATCTTGAGCTGTCTGCGTTGCAGGCGGAAGGACGCGGCGAAATCATTTCTACGCCGCGCGTGGTTACCGCCAATCAGAAAGAAGCCAGCATCGAGCAGGGTGTCGAGATTCCCTACCAGGAATCGTCGTCCAGTGGCGCCACAACGACCCAGTTCAAGAAAGCTGTACTCAGGCTGCTGGTAACACCGCAGATTACGCCTGACGACCGGATCATCATGGATCTACAGGTTAACCAGGACAGCGTGGGTGAGAGTGTGGCAAGCGCCACCGGCGGATTTGTCCCGAGCATCGATACTCGCGAGGTGATAACGCAGGTCCTGGTCAACGATGGCCAGACCGTGGTTCTTGGCGGTATTTACGAGACCGAAAACCGCGAAGTCATCAACCAGGTTCCGGTACTTGGCGATATCCCGTTCATCGGTCGTCTGTTCAGGTCAACCGTCAATGAATCCAACAAGTCAGAGCTGCTGATATTTATCACGCCGAAGATTCTTCGTGAAGGCGGCAGCGCCTACTGATTTCCACATTCGACGCTGGATATGAAAAGCCTTCCGCATTGCGGGAGGCTTTTTTGTTGGATTGATCGTCGGCCCAGAGGTTGCCACAGTACATCGATAATCTTCGATGAACGAGTGTCCACCAGCGGGTGGAAAATAGCCTGCGATTTCCGGCGCGTCCGGACCAGCTTGTCCCGGCGCAGAACCGCCACCTGTGGCGAAAGTGCCGACTGACTCAAGCCTATTTTTTCGTTAGGCTTGTGGCGTCACCGGCATATTCCTTCATTTCCTCCAGGGCAAGGGCGGCAGAAATGCAGATTCAAGTAGAGAGCTTTTTCCATCAGGCGACATCGACTTTCAGCCATCTAGTGGGCGACCCCGATTCGCGCAAGGCCGCAATTATCGATTCAGTGCTCGATTTCGATATCAAGTCCGGGCGCACCGGTACCGAATCGGCTGATCGGCTCACCGCCTGGCTGGACGAAAATGAGTACCAGGCAGAATGGATCCTCGAGACCCATGCCCATGCGGATCACCTAAGTGCCTCGATGTACCTGCGCGGAAAGCTCGGCGCGAAGATAGGAATCGGCGAGGGAATTACTATGGTGCAGAAAACTTTTGCGGAAGTTTTCAATCTTTCAGACGATTTCCGGCCAGATGGCAGCCAGTTCGACCACCTGTTTCGTGACAACGAGGAGATCCGGATCGGGAGTATCTGTGGCCGGGTCATGCACACCCCAGGGCATACTAACGACAGCGTAACTTATGTGTTTGGAGATGCTGCTTTTGTTGGCGACACGATGTTTATGCCGGACTTTGGCACTGCGCGCTGTGATTTCCCCGGAGGCGATGCCCGTCTCCTCTATCAGTCCATCCAGAAAATCTATGAATTGGCCGATGACACCCGTTTGTTTCTTTGTCACGACTATCCGCCCCCCGGTCGTGAAAAGAGCTGCATGACCACGATCGGCGATGAGAAAAAACACAATATTCATGTCAACGAATCCAGCAGCATCGACGAGTTTGTAAAGATGCGAAAAGCCAAGGATGCCCAGCTCGATATGCCGGCGCTGATCCTGCCGTCGGTCCAGGTCAATATCCGCGCGGGCGCATTGCCGGAACATGAAGACAACGGCATCAGCTATCTCAAAATCCCGCTGGACCGGTTTTAGGCTTGCCCATGTCCGGTTTTACGCCTCTTTCGGCAACGCTGGGTGGAGTACTGATCGGCCTGTCGGCGAGCCTGCTCTTGTGGACGAACGGAAGAATTGCCGGAATCAGCGGAATTGTCGCCGGTGCGGTCGTGCCCTCGGCCGTCGACAAAGCCTGGCGCGGGCTTTTTTTGCTGGGCTTGCTTACGGGAACGGCCGGCTGGTTTTTGCTTGTCGATAATGGTTTTGGCGTGCGATCGGCCGATCCGTGGCTGCTGTGGCCGGCGGGGTTTCTGGTTGGCGTGGGGACCCGTATGGGGAGCGGGTGCACCAGTGGCCATGGCGTCTGTGGCATAGCTCGCCTGTCGCCCCGTTCACTGATAGCGACACTGATATTTTTTAGCTTCGGTTTACTGACGGTGTTTGTCATTCGCCATCTTCTGCAATTTCCAGCCACGGCCTGATGGAACTTCCGGCAAAAAGAAATCTGGCTGGTTTTGCTGCCGGCGTTATCTTTGGCGTCGGACTGGCTGTTTCGCAGATGGTTAATCCGATGAAGGTTCAAGCCTTCCTGGATATCGCCGGTGACTGGGATCCGAGCTTGCTGTTTACGATGGGGAGCGCGGTCCTGGTCACGATGATTTTTTTCCAGCGGGTGATGAGAAAGGCGAAGCCACTTTGGGACAGAAAATTTTATCTGCCACTGAAGGCTCGCGCGGACAAGAAATTGATATTTGGTTCTGCCCTGTTTGGCACGGGTTGGGGGCTAGTCGGCTTTTGCCCGGGCCCGGCTATCGCGGCATTGGCGGTTTCCGGTTGGGAGGCGCCAATATTTGTGCTTTCAATGCTGGCAGGAGTTCTGGCTTACGATCTGATTTTCGCGCGGGGCTAGCGTAATAAAAGGCGGTCTCGTCGCCATAGGGGTGGTGCCGTGGACGCCGAACCTCGGCGTACGAGTAGCCGAAGGGCTTCGTATGCAGTTAAGCTTGTCCTGTACCTTTTTTCGCAATTGCCAAGACCATGTATTCCAGTGTGTTTTTGATCGGCCCGATGGGTGCCGGAAAGACCGCGGTCGGACGGCGACTCGGCCAGGAACTGGGTATGCAATTTTACGATACCGATATCGAAATACAAAAACAGACCGGCGTCGATATTGGTTTCATCTTCGAAAAGGAAGGAGAGGACGGTTTTCGCCAGCGCGAGGCAGTGGCGATTGATCGCCTGACGCAGCTGCCTTCCATCGTGCTGGCCACCGGCGGTGGCGCGGTACTCGATCCGGAGAACAGGAGCAGGTTGTCGAAACGGGGGCGGGTAATTTATCTTCGTGCGAGCATCGCGCAACAGCTGAGGCGTACGCGGCTAGTCGCAAACAGGCCCTTGCTGGATGGCGACAGTCGCGAAGAAACACTGGTGAAACTCGCGCAGCAAAGAGAGTCGATTTACGAGGAAATGGCTGACCTGACTATCAATACGAATGGCCGAAAAGTGCCGGCGGTTACCGCCAAAATCGTAATCTGGGTCACAGGCGACGGTTGATACGACAATGAAAACAGTGACGGTCAATGCAGCCAGTGGCTCCTACCCTGTCCACATAGGTCGTGGCTTGCTAAGCGACCCGGATTTGATCGCAGGCCTGGTACCGGGAATGCAGGTTTTTCTGGTTAGCAACGAGACTGTTGGTCCTCTGTACTCGGCTTCCTTGGGAAAGACGCTGGAGAAGTTCGAGACTTCGGGTTATGAGCTTCCCGACGGTGAGCGATTCAAAAATCTGGAATATTTTTCGGTGTTGCTGGATCGACTGGTTGATTCCGGTATGCATCGAGACGCAACGATCCTGTCGCTGGGCGGTGGCGTCGTTTCGGATATCGCGGGATTTGCCGCTGCCTGTTACCAGCGAGGCATCGCCCATATCATTTGTCCGACCACCTTGCTTGCCCAGGCAGATGCAGCGATCGGTGGTAAGACCGCGATCAACCACGAGGGTGGAAAAAACCTGGTCGGAGCATTTCATCAGCCGCTGGCCGTGGTTTCCGATCTCGCAACGCTGGATACGCTCGATGACCGGCACATGAGAGCCGGGATGGCCGAGATCGTGAAATCGGCGCTGATCGCAGACGAAACCTTTTTTACGTGGCTGGAAAATCACGCCGGCGAGGTGCTGATGCGCGATCAGCAAGCGCTGATCCACGCGATTGAATCTACCTGTCGAATCAAGGCCCGAATCGTATCCGAGGACGAAAAGGAATCCGGACCACGCGCGTTGCTGAATCTCGGCCATAGTTTTGCCCACGCGATAGAGACCGAGTCGGATTACAGGTACTTGCATGGCGAGGCGGTGGCGGTGGGCTTGCTGCTGGCCGCCGAGGTAGCCGTGCGGGTGGGCCTGGCAGGCGCGGAGCTGGTGCAGCGAATCTGCAATCTGAATGAGAAATGCGGGTTGCCAACCGGGATTGAAGGACTGGAGCCTGGCAAGTTGGCAAAAAGGATGGCACTGGACAAGAAGGTTTTGTCCGGAAAGCTGACGCTGGTCTTGCCCGAAAAGCCAGGCAGCGCTGTGCTTTGCGACAGTTTTGATCCTGCCTTGCCTGAGTCTGTGATGCGTGAGTATTGTCGCTGATGCCGAGTCTGGCATCCGGATATGTGCTCGCGCCCTGGGCCGCCCATGATGAAAAAAGCCGCGGCCGCGTGTATCCGGAACCGCCAGCTCATCCACGCTCGGAGTATCAACGTGACCGCGACCGTATAATTCACTGCGGCGCTTTCAGACGCCTGATGTACAAAACCCAGGTATTCGTCAATCACGAAGGCGATATGTACCGCACCCGCCTGACTCATTCTCTGGAGGTGTCCCAGATTGGCCGCTCCGTTGCCGTCGCCCTTGGACTCAATGAATATCTGACCGAGGCGATATGCCTGGCGCACGACCTGGGCCACACTCCGTTTGGCCACGCCGGACAGGAGGCGTTGAATGATTGTATGCAGGACTATGGCGGGTTCGAGCACAACCTGCAGTCGCTGCGCGTCGTGGACAAGCTGGAAGAAAAATACGCCGAGTTTCGCGGGCTGAACCTGTGTTTTGAAACCCGGGAAGGAATACTGAAACACTGCTCCAAGCGCAACGCACGGGGGCTCGGCGCGTTGGGAGAGCGATTTCTCAACAGACAGCAGCCCGGCCTGGAGGCGCAATTGGCCAATCTTGCTGACGAGATTGCCTATAACAATCACGATGTCGATGACGGGTTGAGGGCCGGGATGATCAGCATCGAGCAGCTATGCGAGCTCGATATGTTCAATGCCTGTTATCAGGAAGTGGTGGCAAAGTATCCTGGGTTAAACGAGAGAACGGTAATTCACGAAACGGTCCGGCGCATGATCAACCATGTGGTTCGTGACCTGATCGCGAATACCCGCGAGGAACTCGATCGTGTCTCGCCGGGTTCCATAGATGATGTTCGCCGGCACGGTAAATCGATTCTGGGAATGAGCGGGGGAGTTCGGGAGACTCATCGCGAATTGAAACGCTTTTTGCGCCAGACATTGTACAGTCATGAACGGGTGAGGCGCATGACCGACAAGGCGGATCGAATCATGCGCAGCCTGTTCACCTGTTACATGTCGAGGCCGGATTTACTATCCGAACGTCTTGGGTCCGACGCCGATGGCGCTGTGGAGGAGACCCGGGCGCGAGCCGTCGCGGATTACATTGCCGGAATGACGGACAGATTTGCCCTGGGTGAATACCAGCGACTCATTGGGCCGGGAGATGATCTATGAGAAGGACATTCGGAATTGTTCTCGCTGCACTACTGATTGTTGCCTGCCAGGGCCGGGAATTGCCTGATCTGCATGCTGTGGCAACGGATACGAGGGAAACGAAAATTCTCGACCTGGCAATGAAGCGCGCATTGATCGACAGGAAAATTCCCGATCACGGACTGCTTGCGGATCCGAGGAAGGTGATTTTGTCCGACCGGAATCTGCCAGCCGATTGGGAGCCGAGGCTCGCCGGCATCGAAATCCTGGTAATGACAGAAGCGGAAATCGAGACGAGAGCGAGCCGGGATGGCGATTTCCTGTTTCTTTATGTTTCTGAACTGAGTTTTCCGGACAGCGGCACCGCCAATATCCGGATGCATAGCATGTGGGCCAGGGCGAAAGATTCGAATGTCGTATATCTCAGCGGCGGTGGTTTCGCCGTGATTTATCAAAAGACCGGAGATACCTGGAAGGAGGTCAGTAGCGCGAGCTGGATTTCGTGAAACCGGGGGAGCGGGTGAGGTGATACAATTCGCCGGATTTTTGCCAGCAGGAACTGACCATCATATGAGTGACGGAATTCTCCCCGAGCAGCGGCTGATATTCGCGATGGATGTTCCCGACGCCGGGCAGGCACGTTCGCTGGCAAACGAATTGGGTGACTCGGTGAAGTTTTACAAGCTCGGTCTTGAGCTGTTGATGGGGGGCGGATATTTCGAGTTGCTGGACTGGCTGGTGGCGCAGGACAAGCAGGTTTTCGTCGATCTCAAGTTTTTTGACGTTCCGGCAACGGTGGCCGCAGCTGTCCGGCGACTACACAGCCGGGGCATCACATTTACTACGGTACACGGGAACCAGTCGATCATGGAGGCGGCGGCTGATGCCAAGGGGGATGTCAAAATCCTTGGTGTCACGGTGTTGACCAGCCTCGATCGCGGCGACCTGGATGATCTGGGTTTTTCCTGCAATGTTGAGGACCTGGTGCTATCGAGGGCGCGGAGGGCTCTCGAGGCCGGCTGCGATGGTGTCGTTTCATCGGGCCTGGAGGCGGCACGGCTGAGAGAATTCATTGACCAACGCCTGTTGGTCGTTACTCCAGGCATTCGTCCGGTTGACAATCGTCCGGTTGATGACCAGAAGCGGGTGGTCAGCGTAGAACAGGCTTTCGCCAATGGCGCGGACTATATCGTTATCGGTCGCCCGATACGTGATGCGGACGACCCGCGAGACGCCGCCGAGAGCATCCAGGAAAGCATCGCCAGGATTTTTGCGGCGTAACAGGGTTTCGTTCGATGAGCCAATTGAAAAATGACTTGTTATTGAGAGCCTTGCTCCGCGAGCCGGTGGAGCGAACCCCGGTTTGGTTTATGCGCCAGGCGGGTCGATATCTGCCAGAGTACCGGGAGATCAGAAAGGCGGCCGGCGGTTTTATGGACTTATGCCGAAACCCCGAACTCGCCTGCAAGGTCACCGTGCAGCCGCTGCAGCGATTTCCACTGGATGCGGCGATCTTGTTTTCCGATATATTGACGGTGCCGGACGCGATGGGTCTTGGTTTGTATTTTGAGGCTGGCGAAGGCCCGAGGTTCGAACGACCCGTACAGACATCGGCTGATATCAAGAAGCTGGCGATGCCGGACCCGGAACAGGATCTCGGCTACGTGATGCAGGCCATCCGGGTTATTCGCGAGGAGCTCGACGGCCAGGTGCCGCTGATCGGGTTTGCCGGCAGTCCCTGGACAGTCGCGACCTACGCGGTCGAGGGTAGCAGCAGCAAAAATTTCCCCCGCATTAAGGGCATGCTTTACGAGCAACCCGCCATGCTTCACAAGTTGATGGAAAAGCTGACCGGCGCCACGATCGATTACCTGAACGCACAAATCGATGCCGGCATTCAGGCTGTCATGATCTTCGATACCTGGGGAGGCATATTGAGCCCGGCCGCGTACAGGGAATTTTCGCTGCGCTATATGCGGCAGATATGTGAAAACCTTGTGCGCGAAAAGGAAGGAAGAGTGATACCGGTAATCCTGTTTAGTAAAGGTGCCGGCAGTCGTCTTGCCGATATGGTGGATACCGGCTGTGATGCCCTGGGTGTCGATTGGACCACCGATCTTGCCGACGCCCGGAAACTAACCTGCGATAAGGTCGCCTTGCAAGGTAACCTGGACCCCTCAATTCTTTACGCGGGCCCCACGGCGATCCGCAATGAAGTTGAAAGAGTGCTTGCCAGCTATGGTCATGGGCCGGGTCATGTTTTCAACCTCGGTCACGGGATACACCCGGAAGTGGACCCGGCCAGTGTGTCGGCGATGGTCAGCGCCGTTCATGATCTCAGCCCGGTTTGGCACAAGGAGGCCGATACCCGGTAAACGGGTCACGGAGACGGCGAATGAATCTCGCCCAGGCAGAACAGGAAAAGATACGCAGACTCAACGCGATGAAACGCCTGGCGACGGGGTTATTGCTGTTGATGGCGGTTGTATTTGTCGTGGCCCACAAAGCCCAGGAAAGTTACGCCTGGCTGTCCTACGTACGTGCTTTCGCCGAGGCGGCGATGATCGGCGCGCTTGCAGACTGGTTCGCGGTAACTGCGTTGTTTCGTCATCCGATGGGCCTGCCCATTCCCCATACCGCGATAATTGCCCGACGAAAAGACGAGATCGGGGAAAGCCTCGCCGGTTTTGTGCGCGACAATTTTCTTGTCGAGGACGCCTTGCAGCCCAGGATGAGGGGCATCGACTTTGCGATAAGAGTCGGTGGCTGGATGAGTCAGCCGGACAACGCACGACGGCTTGCCGGCGATGCCGGCGCTTTCGCAAGTTGGTTTCTTGATGTATTCGACAGTACGGCTTTAAGGCACTTCCTGAGGGAAAATCTCCAGCTGACGATGCGCCAAATCCAGATTACGCCGCTGGTTGGGCGATCGTTGGATTTGCTAACCGCCGGCGATCATCATCAGGAGTTAATAAACGCGTTGACTGCGGTAGCGCGCCGGCAACTGGAGCAGAACAAAGACAGGATTCGCGAAAGAATCAAGACAAGCAGTCCGTGGTGGTTGCCGAAGTTCGTCGATCAGGAAATCTATGACAAGCTCGTCGCCGAGTTCGAGGAATTATTAGACCGTGTTGGCGACGATTCCGAGAACGAAGCCAGGCAGAATTTCAACGACGAGGTGAACAGATTTCTGAACGCACTGAAAAATGACCCGGAGGTAATCGCGAGGGGTGAACGGCTGAAGGACGAATTGCTCAGCCACCCGGAAGTCCAGCAATATTTTTTCGATATCTGGAATGACATCAGTGTTTATCTTTCGCGCGAGTCGGCGGATCCGAATTCCCGAATAAGGAGAAAAATAGAAACGGGCATCATGCAGTTTGGCGATGCATTACTACATAGCCCGGAAATGCAAAAGCAGGTTAACGACTGGATCAGCGATGTTGTTTTGTATGTTGTCGGCCATTATCGCGACGAGATATCGGCTGTGATAAGCGACACCGTCAAAAGGTGGGATGCTGAGGCGACCTCGCAGCGAATAGAGATTCAGGTTGGCCGGGATCTACAGTTTATTCGCATCAATGGGACAATGGTCGGCGGTATGGTCGGCTTGCTGATACACACGGTAATTCAGCTATTAGCCTAGGACTCCCTGCAACCGAATCGCGCGGGCCGGCTGTCGGGAGCGGCAAGTTGTTGTACTGGCTCCCTCTTTTGGTCGGCCTGTTGCCTACGCTGCTGGTCTGTATCACCTACCTGATTTCCGCCAGCCACGAACAGGTTCCGTGGTGCCTCCCCATTGTCGATGGCTGTACGTCGATAAGCCGTGCCAGCCGCAACCCGCCGGCCATTTTTCTTTTTCGCGCGGTGATGCTGCCCCTCGCCGTGCTGCTGATGATTTACTGGGTACTCAGCCTCGCCTGGCTCAGGTGGCTTTGTAGCGGCATCGGGCGACGGCCGTCGATCTGGTTGGCGGTAATCGGGTGCGCCGGCGCTGCGCTGCTGGTTCTGTATGTAACTTTTCTTGGCAGTGAAGGGGCAATCTATCAGTTGCTGAGACGCTTTGGTGCCTCATCGTTTTACGGCCTGAGCTTTCTTGCCCAACTCATACAGGTCCACTGGCTAATAACGCTTAACCGAAAAGCAGCCTTTACTTCGGTCTGGCTGCCGGTCGCGCTGTTCTGGCTGGCAATGGTCATGCTGATTGCGGGGCTTGCATCGGTAGCCATTTCAGGGGTCGGCCCCAGCTATGAATACAACAATATCGCGCAGTGGAATTTCACGCTGATGCTGAATGCACACTTCGTCCTATGTGCCTGGGGCTGGCGAGAGTCAGGTTTTTCCCTGTTTTTGGGTGCCGAAGACATATAACGCTTTGCCTGTCCGGTGGA
This sequence comes from Gammaproteobacteria bacterium, assembly GCA_027292775.1. Taxonomy (GTDB): domain Bacteria; phylum Pseudomonadota; class Gammaproteobacteria; order Steroidobacterales; family MnTg04; genus MnTg04. The sequence continues at coordinate 25,253 of JAPUGL010000102.1, forward strand.
GGCGCGGAGCGCCGGAACGAACTGTAGCAACTTGTTAAGAATGGTAGAAACTACCCTTTGGTGGGGCGCCAATGAGAGGCATTGCAGCCGCCATTTTTTCTTTTGGGTAGTTTTCTATAGATCGCTTATGGGAACTCTCTGATTCCCATTTCTCAATGACTACAAACAAGCTATTGTCATCATTGTTTTGTAGTACTTCGCATGATTTACAGCCATCTGATGATGAGATGTAAGACATTAACGACTTAAGGAAAGTAAAGAGTTCTTCTGCCTTGCCTTCCGCTGCTTGAAACTCATTTATTCGGGTAATGCTCATCGTGTTCCTTGATGGTTGTATTACTAACGTTTAGCTCACTTGCCCCAAGTATCTGGCGCGGCTGTTGCGTATGCAAGAGGCGTGACAGATACGTAGGGACAAGTGCAGCGCCTGGTTAGACGACTGATCTACCATGGTCCTATGATCTTGTCGAGTACCGAAAGACCTCCTAGTGGCATGAGCGCGGCTACCACCGATACCTTTAATTCGAGCTTGCTCGGCCATATCTTTGACCCTGCCCGGTGCACCGGAACAAAAGTACCTGCGATCAAACCACAGAATAACAACGCGGGCAACAGACCGAAAAAGGAGTAGAACGCCACAGCGAACATACTGGGGATGACCGCTTCCACTCCCGAATAGTAACCGCCAAAGGGAATCGGAAATCTGAACGCTAGGCCTATTAACGCGGCAGTTGGAAACGAAACCAAATAGGTCCAAAAACAACACCGCAGTACGGAGTGAGTTCGTTTTTCGAAGGTCCTTTGATCTGGCATGGCGTGACGTCGTCTAACGTTTTAACTCAGCAGTGCTTGAGGCTGACGTGGTTTTTGCGGCAGCAAAAGGCACGGCAGGGTCAAGTGACTGTTGCAGTGGCTGGTTAGGGGGCTCGCCGCCAATCCTACTTCGCACCAATAGCACGGCTATTGGCACCGTAAGTAGCTGAGCGGTCCAAGCAGCAAGAATAAACCACCGGAGAGAGGCAAAGTCTGGATCTCCTACCCAACTCCAATTCCAGAACAAGAA
>JAPUGL010000103.1 GCA_027292775.1 Gammaproteobacteria bacterium
TTTCCATTGATCGGCAACCGCCCCCTGGACCGCCATGCCGCCGCCAAGCGTCACTTGCAATCCGCTGAAATCGACTTCCGAAAATCCCGGTGTGTTCAGCAGCGCGCAGAATAGCGTGTTGACACCGCTGATAAACGTGAAGCGATACTTTTTGAGTTCCTTGACGAAGCCGGGAAAATCGCGCGGATTGGTGATCAGAACATTTTTTCCGCCAATGCTCAGAAAAAGCAGGCAATTCGCCGTCAGTGCGAATATGTGATAGAGCGGCAACGCCGTGATTACGATTTCCTTGTCGCCGGTGCTGCCTTTGCCCAGCCAGGCAGCGGACTGCTCGATGTTGGCGACCAGGTTGCGATGCGTTAGCATCGCGCCCTTCGAGACGCCAGTGGTGCCGCCGGTATACTGAAGGAACGCGATATCGTCGAGCGTAACTTCTACCGGGTCCAATGTTTGCCACTTTCCTTCGGCCAAAGCTTTTTTGTATGTAATCGAGCCCGGAAGATTCCAGTCCGGCACCATTTTCTTGACCTTTTTTACGACCGTATTGACGAGTAGCGATTTTGGAAAACCCAGCAGGTCGCCGAGCTGGGTTGTGATTACGATTTTTATGTCCGTGTCATCGATTACGTCAGCCAGAGTATGTGCGAAATTCTCGACGATCAGAATCGCTTTGGAACCAGAGTCCTTAAGCTGGTGTTTAAGTTCGCGCGGAGTGTATAGCGGGTTGACGTTGACCCCGACGAGGCCGGCGCGCAAGACGCCGGCGATCGCAATCGGGTACTGTAGAATATTCGGCATCATCAGCGCCACGCGATCGCCTTTTACAAGGCCGGCAACTTTCTGCAGATAAGCAGCCAGGTAGCGGCTTTTCTGGTCGAGTTCGCCGAAACTCATTTCCCGCCCCATATTGGTAAATGACGGCTGGCTTGAATATTTCTTGCAGCTCGATTCGATCAAATCCTTCAACGAAGAGAAAGAATCGAAATTGATTTCTTCTGCGATTCCGGGCGGATAACTTTTCAACCAGATTTTTTCCACTGTTCTCTCCGGAAATCCAAATGAGACAGGCTTCCTATATATCACTTGCCGGTCAATCAGGGCAACAATGGGCCCCGCAGCGATTGCCTGAATCAGACAGGCTGCCAGGCTCTCAAACCACGCAATTCCGACGACCGCCACCTAGAAAGTCACTGATATTAGCTGCCATTTCGTCGATCGCGCGCTGCCGGGCCTCGCGTGTTGCCCAGGCGACATGAGGCGTGACAATTAGGTTTGGTAAATCGGCGTCGAGCAACACATTGCCATTGACTGGTGGTTCCTCGCTGAGCACGTCGATGCCGGCGCCACCGATCAGATTGTTATTCAGCGCATGCAGCAAAGCCTCTTCATCGATCAGGGCGCCCCTTGCCGTATTGATCAGCAAGGCGTGTCCCGGCATAAGTTTCAATTCCGGCGTTCCGATCAGCTTGTTGGTTGCCGGCGTCAGCGGACAATGCAGGCTCAGAATGTCGATATCCGGCAACATTCGCTCCAGAGGCAAGCGCGCCGGACCAGTTGCCGTTGCCGGCCGATTATCGACGTGATCCCCGGGCCGTCTTGCGACCAAAACATTCATGCCGAATGCCTCCGCGGCTTTGGCCACACCCTGGCCGAGTTCGCCATAACCGACAATTCCCAGCGTGCTTCCGGCAAGCTCGCGTATCGGATAGTCCAGCAGGCAGAACTGGGGGCTGCCTTTCCATGCGCCTTGCTGCAACAGGGACTGATATTCACGAAGATGCTGATTGAGACTCATGATCAGGGCGAATACATGCTGGACAACGGCATCGGTGCAATACGCGACGATATTGCATACCGCAACCCCATGCTCATGAGCGGCCTCGAGATCGACATTGTTGGTGCCGGTGGCCGCCAGGCAAATCAACTTTAGTTTCGGCGCAGCGGCGATCGTTTCTCGGTTTATTCTGATCTTGTTGGTCAGAACAATCTCGGCATTCCTGACGCGCTGGTGCAATTCTGTGGATTCGGTAGTGGGAAAATACTGGAGATCCGGCAGGGCCTCGTTCAGGGTTTCGACGCCAATATCGTCGCGGCTTATGGTCGCGAAGTCCAGAAATACACTTTGCATGAGTTATCCTAGTGCTATATCGGATGATAACAAGCTTGATAGGCAGTGTATGCGTGGCTTGGCATGAAAAAAACGGATCGACCATTCTGGGAAACGAAACAGCTCGACGAAATGACCCGGGAGGAATGAGAGTCACTTTTTAATGGCTGCCCGATACCTGCGCGTATAAACGATTGTCGGAAGACGGCAAGCTGGAGTTCTGGCATCCGTTGATCAGTGGCGATCCGGAGTCGGTTCACCGCGCTGGGATTTCAGTACGAAAATTTGCGCTGAAAGATAATGATATCCACGAGACAGACTACGAGGATCATCTGATCATCGAACGAATTGACGGATAATACCCACCGACCTGGTTTTCAAGAATCTGCGAATTACCGGAGCCCTGTATGAAAGATGCCAGTTTCCTGCCGCTCAGCACATACCGAGAGTATCCGCCAGAGGAGATGTTGGAGCGCGCGAAAGAATTTGCCGATGATTTGCAGCGCAGGCGCACCGTTCGTGAATATGCCGACCGGTCACTGCCGCCAGGACTGATTGAGCATTGCCTGAAGGCGGCGCTCAGCGCGCCCAGCGGCGCCAATATGCAACCCTGGCATTTCGTAGTGGTGCGTGATCCTGAGATCAAGCACCGTATTCGGGTGGCGGCGGAAGTCGAGGAAAAAGAGTTCTATTCACACCGGGCATCGGCCGAGTGGCTGGAAGCGCTGCGGCCATTGGGTACCAACGAGCATAAGCCCTTCATTCAGGCCGCACCCTGTCTTATCGCTGTTTTCGTTCAGAAATACGGCTTGTTGCCCGATGGACGGAAATTCAAACACTACTACCCGACCGAGTCAGTCGGTCTGGCGACCGGGATGCTGATCAGCGCGCTACACCGCGCGGGTCTTGCGTCTCTGACGCACACGCCGAGCCCGATGAAGTTTCTCAACACAATTCTTGGGCGCCCAAAGCACGAAAGGCCTTTCTTGCTGATTGTTGCCGGTTATCCCAGTGACGACGCGCAGGTTCCGAATATCCAACGGCGCGCATTGGAAGACAGTGTTAGTTATTTCTGACGGCCGGCCTGTCGCGAGGCCGTAACGGTTAGCTTAGCGAACCAGCATTTTTCGTGCTTCGCGGATAAATTCCTCTTTCTTGTCACCCTCTGGTTCTCTCGGCGGAGTCGGTATGGCCATACCGGCGATAACCGCGGGGCGGGAGCCGACTTTTCCGAGCCACGCTTGCAAATGATCGAGGCCTTCCACGCTGACCCCGGACCAGTCATATGTGGAGACCCAGGGATAAGTGGCGATGTCGGCTATTGAGTAGTCTCCCGCCAGGTAGTCTTCCGCGGACAGCCGCTTGTCCAAAACCTCGAAGAGCCGTCTGCACTCGGCCTGGTATCGGTCGATCGCATAGTCAATTTTCTCGGGCGCATAACGAAAAAAGACATTGGCCTGGCCCATCATCGGTCCGATCCCGCCCATCTGAAACATCAGCCATTGCATTGCGACAGATTCCGCCTTCTTGTCCTGCGGCATCAGCATTCCGGTTTTCTCCGCCAGGTAGATCAGGATGGCCCCGGATTCGAAAACCACGAAATCGTCTTCGTCATGATCGACTATGGTTGGAATACGGCCGTTCGGGTTGATCGCCAGATATTCCGGCTGTTTCTGCTCCAGTTTGCCCAGCTGCAATTGCCTGACTGAATATTTCAAACCGGTCTCTTCAAGCATGACCGAGATTTTCCGCCCGTTTGGCGTTCCTGCGGTAAAAAGCTCAATCATTTTCGATCCTCTTTCCCCGACGTAACTGGCGGCATCCGTCAGAATCTGCAACATGTGTGAAGTGCAGACTATGGCACATTGGTAACGAACACAGGTATCGGCGAGCCATGGATGGCACAATTGAAACGAGCGACATTGATCGGAAAACAGGCAGGGAACCGGCCGCGGACCGGGTTCTGACAGATCGTCGTTGGTCGTCCCTGGGAGCGAAGATGCTGAGGCTCCCGCCGGGCATGCAGTCCGCCGACGGCTTTGCGCTCCGCCTACAGCCCGGGATGTCGGGGTCGATCGAGAAAACCATTCGGCGTCTCGCCCCTTTGCTTGCCGCCGGCAAGAATGTAACGCTGGACATATCCTCGTTGCCGCCATCGTCAAAGAGTGTCGGACCTGGACCGTACGACCTGGTCAGGCCGCTGGTTTCGGTTTCCCAGGGTCTGGCTGCTCGCGGCCTGAGCCTGGAGTCGGCGTCGATCGCGGTATCGAGTGACCACCCGGATACACCGTTGTTAGCTGCCGGAGCCCTGCTGGATTTGGATCCACGCCGCCTGGTGATTCGCATAAGCGACGAGTTCCTGCGCGCGGTGCAGTTTGACCGCGAACTGGCAACTCATCGAAGCCGACCCGGTGGTGGCGCGGCCGGGACACCGTCACCGCGCCAGATTTGGTGGACCTGGCTGGAGCAGGCCGAGGAAAAAGCCGGTCCCGGACTGTTCATCGATCACGATGATCGGAGTTCGCTGAGTCCGGATGCTCAGTGTTTGCACAGCGTGGCCTCGCCGCTTCTGATAAAAGCGCCGGATTATGGCGCACAAATTGTGCTGGAACTTGATCTGGAGGCGCTGAGTATGGCTCAGCTCTGGCGCCCCGGATGTCTGAGTCACGATCTGGTCCGACTGGTGGACGGGCTGTTGGAAACCACACTTTGGCCAGCCGCCTCCATCGCGTTGCACGCGCAACATAACCGGCGGGCCATTCTGTGGCTTAGAGGATTGCTGCCATTGTCGCGTCGGCTATCTCGTCGCCCGGCGGCCGCCTGTGTCCGACTGAGAGAATTAATTGAGGCATTCCGTCGCAGTCTGATGCTGGCATCAAGGCGGTATTTTTTGGAGAGAGCGGGTCAGCGCAGGGCCCCGGACTGGGTTGCCGATATCCACTGTCCGGACCTGCGGCAACAGTTTTCATCCAGGCTGGACCTGACTGGAACTCGCCCCAGCTTCGACCTGGCGATATCGCCGTGGGATCTTTTGCCGGATGAGGTTGGGCTAAGCACAGCGTCGGAGACTTACCTGTTTCCTCTGTTAAGTAGCGCCGATTTGTTGGTCTGGCGAATACCCGGCGCGCACAGCGCACGCAAGGAGCGTCTCGATCGCTTGTTTCGCATGGCTTGGGCGGCAAAAAAAAGGTGAGACAAGAAAATCACTCCGAACCTCGCTATTTGCCAGACACAGATGGTATTTCAGGTTGGAAAACGGCTGCGTATCTATTGGCAAGTTCACGCTGGGCATGATATACGGTCATACGAGCCCGGACTTGTTCCGGGTGTTTTTTCCGTGCCTGCAGGGCCGCAGGGCTTTGTGCGGGGCCGGTTGCCAGAAAGGTAAGGAGTGTCATTTGCCACAATTGCCTGACGCACATGGTATTGCCGCTCTGGCTCTGACCCTGCTGGCACTTTTCCTGTTTACCCGGGATCGTATCCCGCTGGAAACATCCAGCCTGGTGGTCTTGGCAGCATTGGTTTTCGGCGCCTGGGTTTTCCCCTATCAAAGCAGCGATGGAGTGGTCTCGCCGGCCGATTTTTTTTCGGCATTCGGCAATGAGTCCTTAATCACAATCTGCGCGCTGATGGTTGCGGCCAAAGGACTGGAGACGACAGGTGCCTTGCAGCCTCTCGTGCGACTTGCGTCGTCGGGGTGGTCCAGGCATCCGCAGTTTTCCATGCTAATGACGCTGCTGGTCGTTGCTGTTCTCAGTGGCTTCCTCAACAACACACCGATAGTCATCATGTTGCTACCCGTACTGGTCGGCATAGCGCTGCGCAGCGGTTCGTCCGCCTCCGGCATGCTGATGCCGATGGGGTTTGCCGCGAGTATCGGCGGCATGGCGACGACTATCGGTACCTCGACCAATCTGCTCGTCGTTGGCATCGTCAAGGATATGGGGCTCCCACAAATCGGCATGTTCGATTTCGCCCTGCCGGTCGCCCTAGTCGGCGGCGTGGGCATTCTTTTTCTCTGGCTGGTCGGGCCATATCTATTGCCCAATCGAAGCTCCGCCCTGGCGGATATCACGCCTCGAGTCTTCAATGCATTACTGCATGTGGATATGGCCAGTAACGCTGCAGGAAAAACATTATCCGAAGTGCTGGCGATGACCAATAACCGGATGCGAGTCGAAAGAATTCAGCGTGGCGAAAATTTGTCGGTAACCCGGTTGCCATCCGCAACCGTAACAGCGGGTGATCGTCTTTATGTCCGGGATACGCCTGAACGGTTGAAAGAATTTGAGCACATCCTCAGTGCGCAATTGTATAACGCCACTGACCTCCATCATCCGGTCAGCGAACAGTTCCCACTCAGCGCCGGCGACCAGCAACTGGCGGAGGTCGTCGTAACCCGTGGGTCGCCATTGCATCATCGATCGCTGCGCCACACGCGGTTTGCGACGCGCTACCGCCTTTTTCCTCTCGCTATACACCGGGCCGGGTTGGATGTGGATCATGCCAGCGGCGAATTGGCAGATGTCATGCTCAGGTCAGGTGATGTTTTGCTCGTCCAGGGCAGCCGCGACAATGTCAACGAATTACGCGACAGCGGCGAGATGCTGGTCCTGGATGGCACGACTGATTTGCCGCACAAGGCGAGGTCAAATCGAGCGCTGTTTATCATGGCCGGGATCGTTGGTTCGGCGGCGACCGGGCTGTTGCCGATATCGGTCAGCAGTGTGGCGGGCGTAGCGTTGATGATCGCCACTGGTTGTCTGCGATGGAGTGATGTGGGTAGGTCGCTCAGCGCCCAGATTATCCTGGTCATCGTGGCCAGCCTGGGCTTGGGTCTGGCGCTGACGGTGACCGGGGCCGCCGACTACCTGGCGCAGCTTTTCGTATTTTCAACCCGTGCCTTGCCCGTGGCAGGCGTGCTTAGCGCGCTGATACTGGCGATGGCGCTGGTAACGAATGTCGTCACCAATAATGCGGCCGCTGTAATCGGCGCACCGATTGCGATCGGAATAGCTAATCAACTGGGCGCACCATTGGAACCTTTCCTGCTTGCGGTTATTTTTGGCGCCAACATGAGTTTCGCCACGCCCATGGGATACACGACCAATCTGCTGGTGATGAGTGCCGGCGGTTACCGCTTTACGGATTTCCTCCGGCTTGGCGTACCATTAACGCTTGTGATGTGGGTCGGATTTTCGCTCGTACTGATGTTTCTTTATCAACTCTAAAAATCTGCCGGGGAAAAAATGAACGAGATGAGCAGCAGCCCGATGAGTTCCGATGAGCGGATGTGGGGCATGCTTTGCCATTTGAGCGCGCTGACAGGGTTCCTCTCCGGCATCGGTTTTATTCTTGGTCCGCTGATTGTCTGGCTGCTAAAAAAGGACCAGTACAGTTTTGTCGATGAGCAGGGTAAAGAAGCGCTGAACTTCCAGATCACCATGTTTATCGCGGCAATAGCCTGTGTGCTTCTGGTGCTGCTTCTAATCGGCGTCTTGTTGCTCTGGATACTGGGAATCGTCAATTTCGTGATGATCATTATCGCGGTCATTGAGTCAAACAATGGCGTTCACTACGAATATCCGTTTTCCTTGCGGCTGATCAAGTGAACGGATAAGGCGTAGCGATTGATGTTGACTAATCGACGAAATTCCTGTTTAAATGCCTGCATGAGGTACGCAATGGCAAATATTCCTGTCAGCCAGCAGAATCGCTGGTGGTGGCTGGTATCCCAAGGGGGGATGCTGGTCTAGCCGCGCGTACATGAGCTAATCAGAAACCCACCCTTGTCTCAGGGGTGGGTTTTTTTATGACCGGTCCCTGCGAACAAGAAAATAAATGCAGAGGATCCGATGCAACAACATTTTGATATCGTCGCCGACCTGGACACACCGGTAGCGGCGTACCTGAAGCTAAAACCACTGATGCCGCGTTTCCTGCTGGAAAGTGTCGAGGGTGGCAAGCATGTTGGCCGTTTTTCCTTTCTCGGTTTTGGCAAGACCCGTGAATTTCGTCTCGATGAAAACGGC
>JAPUGL010000104.1 GCA_027292775.1 Gammaproteobacteria bacterium
ACGGATGCCGACGATGCCATCCCGCAAGGAGGTGTCGTTTCTGATGCTGCCCTGCGCCGGCAGCACCTCGACATCCCCGGGTGTCGTAATTGCCGAGCTCAGAATCCAGCTCGAGTCAACATCGATAGCAAAGAAACGCAGTCCGGCAAAGACGTCGAGCACTGTCGTATCCGTTTCTTTAAGTGTATAGCCGCCGGCAGCCATCCAGAAAAGACCATCCAGGTCAGTCTGCGTATAGAGGTTGAGATCTGCGCTTACCGGGATCAGTATTCGCGTACCGGGGACGGTAACGGTATCTTCGACCGAAACGATCCTGCCGTTGTTTTTCGATCTCGCGCCCAGGTAGACAAAATCCGCAAAAATAACAAAACGACCCTTCTTCGCGCTGGCGGTGACCAGCCCGCCGAAGTTCTGGAGATCCAGCCAGTCCGTCGGCCCGATCCTTACATCAGGGTTGCCGTTGCCGGACGGCAAATCGTAATTCACGATGCCGTCGATGACCGGCAGCCAGATATAAGGATAAGGCGTGAGTCGAAACTGCCATTTATCGGATTTGGTTTGAGCGAGGGCGACGCCGGAACCGAGAGCGAAGACGAGGGCAAGAATAACCGAGAAAATCCGCATGTTTTTCCCTGACGGATTGATTCTACTCTTCCAGTGCGAATTCTCCCAGCTGCCAATTTTTTTTCAACGCGGGATGACCAGCTCGACCGGCGCCAGAATCACCGGCACCAGTATCATCAACCGAGTCTTGGCGTGTTGGTCCCGCTACGGGCAATCCGCGGCAGTGCCCGCTTCACCGTCGATATCTGATACCGCGGACCAGTCCAGTGTTTTCGCCATTGTGAAAACACATTCCGTAGAGGTACCAGCGAACATCGGTCCGGCCATGCCCGGAGAATTCGCGTAACCCCAGGAGTTCAGCGAGATTACCGGGCCGCTGCCTGCGGCCAAATCCATGGGCTGAACCCATGGCCCCCCGGAAGAACCGCCAGAAAGTCCACAGCTCGGCAGCCACCAGTTGTCTGCGCCTTCGGTGATCATGTCCTCGGCACAGTACATAAAATTGGGGTCCTCGCTGTAGGAGTAACCCAGGGCATGGGTGAAATCGACGCTGTGTGCGCCCGGATCTCCATCGTCGATGTAGGGTGTCGCGAAACTGATTGCCAGAGCGCCGGCAGCTACATCCAGAATCTCTGAAGACGAAGTGATTCCTGAAGAATGGGCGCCAATATCAGTATCATCAACAACATAGTAGGCATAGTCCCAGGGGATGTTGTCGGGAAAAGTAGCCGTCGTCCAATTGACATCGACCACACCAAAGGAGGGAACCCAGCAACCGATCGGGTCGTTGCTGCAGTTCCGGTCCGTGCCCGATCCATTCGTGCCGGCCTGATCGGGAATGAACAGGACGTTCCGCGCATAGGCCTTGTTTAGGTCATCATAAACACAGTGTGCTGCGGTCAGGATTACCGAGCGTCCGCTCGTACCGTCAGCGACAACCGTGCCGGAGCACACAAAGCCACCCCAAGGCCCCTTCCACCTGGCATTTTTCGGCATTTCAAAATAAATACGGCCGGCAGCGGTTTGTACTGCGCCACCCGCTGTCCATTCGGCATTGCCAATCGTATCGGTACCGGTCGAACCGCCACCGCCGCCGGTATCGACCGAGAAATCAACAACATCAGAGGTGGCAGTATTGCCGCCTTTTTTCGCGGTGTCTTTTGCCACCACCCACCAACTCCAATCGCCGTTGCTAAAACCCTGAAGAGCGACGCTCCAGGTGTCATTGGCTCCGGCTGTCGCATTGAATTTCTGGGTCGTTACGCCGTCGGGGTATTGGATTTCGAAGGCAACGGATTTCAGGCCACTGGCGTCGGTTACTGTCGCGGAAAAGGTGTAAGACGCGCCTATTACAGCGCCGGGTCCAGGATCCATATTGGAAATCGACGGCGGCGTCGTATCGTTGTTTTGACCGCCTCCGGGTCTGGCGAATGGCGTTGGGCTTTTTTCGGCCGCTCCAGCGCTAATCTGGTGGCCATAGGGTTCCAGGGAACCGTCCGGTTTCCGCAAGTAACCGAGACCGCGTGCGTCAATAACCAGGTCACGGGGAATCGCGTTGGCTCTTCGCGCCTTTGTCCAGTGCTCGACCACCCTGGCCTTGTTGGAGTCCATGGATCGGTTGTTAGCTGGCTCGACCGGCTGCGCGACTGACCTGCCCGCCAACAAGAGCATTGACAACGAAAAACCGGTGGCCAAAAGGCCGGTCAAGCGGATTCTTCGATTTTTCATCAGCCTATCCCCGTATGCGGATGATCGATGAGGAGTTATCACCACTCATCATGCCGTATCCCGAAGGCATAAAGGCACATGTATATTATAGACCCTGCGGATCGACCGGACAGCCCGATTCGACATAAAAATCGGCGCTAACGTCAGCCCGGCCAAGTCAACCGGTAACAAAATCGTTATAGCTTTCAGAAAATTAATGCTATATCCCTTATTATTTTCTTTCCGGTGTCAACAACCCCTTGAAGAAGTCTGAAATCCTGAGTTCAGACAGGTCGGTGAATTCACCGGCATCGAAAAACGATCCACCACAGGAATTGCATTCCTCATACCAGATGTGCGTCTGCTGCGCATCGACCATCCGCTCCATCGCTCCGCTGCATCGCGGACATCGATAGCGGTCGATTTTATTGGTTTGTTTCCCCAGGCGCGGGCTGCCGGTATCGATCGCGGCAGCCGCCTTCTTGTTTTGCAGCGCCTCGCGCTCACCGGCGTCGAACCAGATACCTTTGCAATATTTACAGCGATCGATTTCGGTGCCGTCGTAGACGACCTGCTCCATGTCGGTTCTGCATTTCGGACAGCGCATGGCGCCCGACCAGAACACGCCCGCCTCACTCACGCCGATTCCGATCGTGTGGCTGGGGCTGCGCTTGCCACCGGGGCCTGCGGCTGCCCCCTGCGGGCGTTTGTCGCGGTGGAAGAAAAGCACCAGCATCAACGCCACAACCAACAGGCTGAGCAACAGGTAGGTTTCTCCGTAATTGCTGCGCTCAGAAACCATGCCATATATTTTGGATCCTGCGGCGTGGCCCAGGTTGGCAGCCGACATATAGATAGCAAACTGCGTCGCTGAGATTTTGCGATCACAGATTGCCATCGCCAGCGCGATAACGCTGACCATCGTCACCGGTAGCAACAGGATCCAGATCGACAACATCACCCGTATATAGGTCGTGTCCTGCCACAGGAACTGTGTCTGGGCGATCATAAAAGCGTGCGCGCCAATCAGCGTGACGGTAAAGAACAGCATGCGCTTCGCGCCGAAGCGATCGATCAACGGGCCGAGCCCCAGCGCAGCGAAAGCGCCAATCAGCCCCATCACGGCAACCAGTTGCGACCATTGCGGCGTCGTATAACCGAACAGCCGCACTGCCGCGATCGGCATCAACGCATGGCCAAAGCCGGAAACCAGGCCATCGAAAAACATGATGATCAACACGATCACACTGGCGCGTAGCCAAAGCACTTCGTTGATGCCACCGAACACCGCCCGGAAGGAATTGCCGGGTTGATGAACCGATGCCGCCTGCCCGCGCGTCCACGGCAAGGAACGCTCGCCCTCGCGCTCGATAACGAAGACGAACGCGATCAGCGCGACGCCGCTAACCGCTGCCGCAACAATCGCCGTGACCTGCATGCCCCAGCTAACCAGCAGCACCCCCGACACGGCCGAGGTCGCGGCCCAGCCGATCGCCTTGCCGAAACTCATGGAGGCGTTGAGGCGACCGTGCTCCCGGGTCGGTGTCAGGTCGATCGACATGCCATCGACCGCAACGTCCTGGGTCGCCGCGAAACTGTTGATGAGCACCCCGATCAACATTAAAAGACCAATCTGTTCGGCGGGCCGTTCAACCAACATCAACGCCAGCAACGACAACGACAGGCCCAGTTGCGCGCCAAGCACCCACGGCCGGCGCCGGCCCATCGGCAGAAATTCATAGCGGTCCATCAACGGCCCGGTGACCAGCTTGAACGCCCACGGCAAGACAATGACCGCAAGATAAGAAGCGATATCCGCCGCGCTGACGCCCAGACTGGCCAGCCAGGCGGGAATCGCGATGCCCAGCAGTCCCTGTGGAATGCCCTGGGCGAAATACATCATCGCGCCTGTCGCGTAGCGGACCTGCGAACGGTTCGCGAGTACGAATGTGCCGGCCATTATTATTTTCCTTAGGAAGACGGGATCGACGCGCTATCAGCGGATATGTAGATTGAAACTACCGCATGGTCAATTTGGCTTTCGATACTTGTGGACGAAGGTCGTTGTCTTACCGCTAAGGCCCGTTTCGTACCAGACATTCTGAAGATCATCATCCGGATTCTTAAAAAGATCGGGCGCTTCACCAGCAAATTCGAAGCCAACGCCGGTAATATCCGCTTTCGCAGTGTCCGGTGGTGTACGGTGCCAGCTGGCGCTTTGCGCACGGGTGGAGCCGTCGATCGCCACGTGTTCGATGACTACAAAGGTCCCGCCAGGGTTGAGTACGCGAGAGAATTCCGCGAGCAGCGCG
>JAPUGL010000105.1 GCA_027292775.1 Gammaproteobacteria bacterium
ATCGCCATGGTCCCGATGCTGTCGCCCGCAAGCTGGGTTTACCTTTACTTACTGGTTGCCGTGTTTGACGGTTTCAGCCAGGTCGTTGGTCAGCTGGTGGGGCGCCACCCACTCGCGCCTCGGCTAAGCCCGGGGAAAACCGTTGAGGGTACGATCGGTGGTCTGGTCGCTGCACTGCTGGTGGGCCTGTTGTTCCGCGAACTCGTTTGGCCGGATCCCGGCGCCGCACTGCTGCTTGCTATCGCCATTGCAGCGGCAGGTTTGAGCGGCGATCTTGCAGCATCCTGGGTCAAGCGGCTAGCGGGGATCAAAGATTACGGCACCGCCCTTCCCGGCCAGGGGGGCGTTCTGGACCGCTTCGACAGCTTTCTCGCCGCGAGCGCAATGGTCGGACCCATCATTTACTTTGCCGGTCTCGCTTAAGCGGCGGATCAACTCCACTTTCAGCGATGCGACTCAAGAAATCATGACCTTGCCTGATGATATCTGCGCCGCCAGTGGGCCAGAAAATCGATGATTGACGACGCTCAGCACAGTGCCCTCCAGCGCATGTTGCACCAGCTACCGGAAACGCCGCGACTGATCCTTGTGGCCCTGTCCGGTGGACTGATCGGACTCGTTGTGTATGAAATCGTTTACTATCTTAATCCCTTCACACCGCGTGCCACCACCAGTTGGTTAGTCTCGATCATGATCGCGGTACCACGGCAGCATGCACTGCATCGCTGGCTCACATATATCGATCGCACACCGTATTGGGCCAGCCTCGGGCGCGCCTATCTTCTTTATTCCTCGGTCGCGGTATTGACAACCCTCCTTAATTACCTGCTTGTCGAATACATGCAGCTGCATCACCGCCTCGCCTGGGTAATCTGCATTGCTACCGCCGCTACCATCAACCTGTTCCTGCTTAAGCGGTTCGTTTACTACGACTCCCACCGCCGCTCCAGGCAGTAGGACCAGCACCGAAAGATTAGGGGTCATCGCGTCGCGTTGGCAAGCAACATCGGCCCACTCAGGTCCTCGACGTCCTTGAAACTGTGCTCCTGGTTAAAGATCAGGCCAGGAGTCTGCGCAGCCGAAATGCCCGTTCCGAAAAGTTGACAAATAGCCAATCGATCTTATCCTTGGATTGCTAATTGCTTTTTTCGTCTATTGGTAATAATGATTCGCATTGGCCCTGGCGGAAACCATACGCGCCAAGGGTAAAATCACCAGACTCATACAGCGATGAACCAAGAAGAGTACCTGCCGTCTTTTTCCCATCCGCTCGATGCGATCGTGCTGGCCGGAATGCACCGTGATTCGACGCGGAGGATCAAGGGGCAAAACAAGGCGTTTCTGATCCTGGATGGCCGGCCGCTGTTACGGCATGTGGTTGACGCGTTACTTGGCGCACAATCTATCGGCGATATTTTCGTGGTCGGACCCGTAGGAGAAGTGAGCAAGGCACTGCAAAGCGTGCCGGCCGAGGTTCACCTGGTGCAACAGGAAGGTAATATGCTGGCGAATTGCTGGGCCGGCGCCCGTGCCAGCGAAGAACGGCAAGCCACGGATGCTAAAGAGGATCCGCTGATGCGGCCTTATTTGCTTATTTCCAGCGACTTGCCACTGATATCGTCAATTTCAGTAGACGACTACGTCGCTCGCTGTGCGGCCGAGGACCAGGCATCGGATGAACCCTATGGGCTGATGGTCGGCGTGGCTGACGAGGCTGGGCTTACCCCGTTCTATCCGGACGGCGAAAAACCGGGGATCATCAGGCCTCTCGTGGAACTCGACTTCGCGCGCATACGTCTCGCAAATATTTACGTTGTCAGACCACGGCAGCTGGCCCACGAGGAATTTCTGCAAACCGGCTTTAGTCACCGCAAAGCTGTCGACTGGAGAAACGTGGTGACTCTGGTGTTCAGGGTCCTGAGCCAGAAAGGCGGCTGGCACGCCGCGTGGTTAGGCCTGCGCCTGCAGGTGACGCTCCTGGCCGCACGCCACGGCGGTCGTCTGTACCGCTGGCTGCGCCGGGGCAACACCCGGGAGAAGATTGAGGCGTCTACCAGCACAATAATCGGCGGTCGGTTGCGGTTCGTCACGACGCCCTTTGGCGGCCTCAGCCTGGATGTGGATGATGAAGAGGATTTCCAAGTGCTCAATACGCGTTACCACGACTGGATGGCTATCCATGAAGCCGTGAGATCCGAGTACCCGGTTACGCACACGGCTGATGAGTCTCGAACGTGACACCGGCCAAGGCGTACCGATTGCGAACTAATAAACGGAGCGAATTTTGATGATTTGTGCAATCGCTAATCGATTTCTCGGTCGAAGTTCAACCTCGATTTTTGCTGTCTGCATCGTTCTTGGTGGTTCTTTCGCCTACGCACAAAGCGAAGACGTGCCCGACCGGGCTGATGGCGAGGGCGTGGGGCAATTCGAGCGACTCGTCTTGCGGGGCGGCTACCTGATCGATGGAACCGGCGCACCGCCGCAGGGACCGGTAGATATAGTTATCGAGAAGGATCGCATCGCCGAGATAAAAGTTGTCGGCGTGCCGGGCTTAGCTATCGCTCCGGACGATCGGCCGGAAAAAGGCGACTATGAGTTGAATCTCGAAGGTCATTACATCTTGCCTGGATTCATCGATCTTCACTCACACATACATTCACTCGAAACCGATCAGAATGTTCCGCCCGAGTACATCTTCAAGCTACAGATGGCGCATGGCACGACAACGATCAGGGAATTGGGCAACGACCGTCCCGTCGAATGGATCTCCGATCTCAAGCGGCGCAGCAATCTGAATGAAATCGTAGCGCCCCGGATCACCCCGTACCCGTTTTTCCGCCTGACGAACGATAAAGGTATCGATTCACCGCAAGGGGCAAGAAACGAAATCAGGCGTCTCGCGAAAGGCGGCGCTGAAGGCATCAAGTTCTTTGGTGCTCCAGCCGAGATTCTGTGGGCTGCACTGGATGAGGCCAACAAACTCGAGCTTCGTACCACGATGCACCATGCGCAACTGGATGTCGTGCACGCAAACGTTCTCGATACCTCGTCTCACGGGCTCGGATCCATGGAACACTGGTACGGGCTTCCGGAAGCGATGTTCACGGATAAGAAAATCCAGAACTATCCCGTCGATTATATCTATCACAATGAGCAAGACCGCTTCGGCGAAGCCGGGCGATTGTGGAAGGACACCGCTCCGCCTTACAGCGACAAATGGAACGAGGTCATGAACACGCTCCTGGAGCGGGACTTTGCTTTGGTGCCCACCTTTACTGCTTATCTCACGAGCCGCGATTTCATGCGCATGAGCCGGGCGGTATGGCATGACGAATACACGCTGCCAGCGCTGTGGCGATTCTATCGGCCCAATCGCAACGCACACGGATCCTTTTGGTTCTACTGGACGACAGAGGACGAAATGGCATGGAAAGAGAACATGCGGCTATGGATGACGTTCGTCAATGAATACAAAAATCGCGGCGGAAAGGTTGGTTTGGGCAGTGATACCGGATATTTGTACAACTTGTACGGCTTCGGCTATGTGCAGGAGATGGAACTTATGCGTGAAGCCGGGTTTCATCCGTTGGAAGTAATCAATGCTGCGACTCTGGTCGGCGCCCAGATTCTGGGGAAAGAGGCCGATGTCGGCAGTATTCAAGTCGGCAAGAAAGCTGACTTCGCTATCGTCGAGCATAACCCCATCGAAAACCTGAAAGTACTTTTCGGGACCGGCACGATTCGGCTGAATGATGACAGTGGCGAAGTTGAGCGCATCGGCGGCGTCAAATGGACAATCAAGGACGGTATCATCTACGACGCGCGAGAACTCCGGGCCCAGGTTCGCAAGATGGTCCGGGATGCGAAAGAAGCCGATGGTATTCCACCGGGGCCGATGCCAATCGCAACCATCGATCGTCTCGATGGCGAATCAGAAAACTAGCTGCATCCGTCACTGTGACGACGGGACGAACCTGACCGGCGCGTCTGATTCCAGGAAGTTTCCGCTGCGCTGAAACTGTATCGTGTTCTCGATGACGTGGTCGTTCGTCACAATAAAGTGGTGAGAATTTTTGACGATGAGAAAGTCGTCCATTCCTTCGACTCTTGTGCTCGCGACAGACACCTTTCCATCATTAGGATTCGGTAACATCATGGAGAGAAAGGGGCTTATCGTCCCGGTCCCCGCGATGATGCCCAGTTCGAAATCAACCGGACCGAGTTGAGCCGGAATACTGTATTCATCAGTGCCAATTTGCAGGCCGGCTTCCCCGGATAGCAACTCGGCACCCGGCCAGTCTTTCGTCACGTCGACGATTTCGCTGCCCTGGTTGGGCGGGGCAAGCATGACAACCCTGCCCAGTTCGGGAATCGGCGCTTCATTGTGTGCATAGCGAAGCAGAATGCCGCCGATGGAATGGGTCACGAAGTGAATTTGCTGTGCCTTGGCCTCGCGGCACTTTTCGAGGCCCTCATTGACGGCCATCGGGGCGAGCTCTTCGATCGGGCCAGTCTGGGACGGATAGTCGACGTTTACTGTTGTAAAGCCCGCCGCCTGCAATTCCGTCGCCATTTTCGACATGGCGTGCCAACTTCGGTTGAGACCATGTAACAGAACCACGCAATCGCTGCTGTCCGCGGATGTCACCAGGGCCGACCGTGTCGTGGTCACACAGCCGCCGAGTACGGCGAGCACAAC
>JAPUGL010000106.1 GCA_027292775.1 Gammaproteobacteria bacterium
ACGATGACGCCGGTTGGTTTCTCGATATCGATAATGGCCATTACATCTTCGAATGTCAGGGACTCGAAATACAGCCGGTCGGACGTGTCGAAATCGGTGGACACGGTTTCAGGATTACAATTGACCATGATGGTTTCATAGCCCGCCTCTCGCAGTGCCAGCGCCGCATGTACGCAGCAATAATCGAACTCGATGCCTTGACCGATACGATTCGGGCCGCCACCGAGGATTATGATCTTCCTCTTGTCGCTGGGATCGGCCTCACATTCATCCTCGTAGGTCGAATACAGATATGCCGTACTGGTCGAGAATTCGGCGGCACAGGTATCAACACGCTTGAAGACTGGCCGGATGCCGAGTTCCATACGCCTTTGACGGACTTCATTTTCGGTGCATTTCAAGACTTCAGCCAAGCGCAGATCGCCGAACCCCTTGCGCTTCAGCCCCCTTAACTGGTCGATAGTAAGATCATTGATTGATTTTCCGTGCAACTCGGTTTCCGCCCTGACCAGGTCGGAAATCTGAGCAACAAACCACGGGTCGATGCCACTTAGAGCCGAGAGCTCCTGGTCGTCCATCCCCAACCGCATTGCGTCCGCGAGAAACAGAACGCGATCGGGACCCGGCATACTCAACTCCCGGCGGAGATCGCGAAGCTGTTCATCGCTCAGCGGGCCACTCAGCATCGGGCTCAGGCCGGTCGTGCCGGTTTCCATGCCGCGCAGCGCTTTCTGAAATGATTCCTGGAACGTGCGCCCGATCGCCATGACCTCGCCGACCGACTTCATTTGAGTCGTCAATCGATCGTTGCAGCCACTGAATTTCTCGAAATTGAATCGCGGAATCTTGGTGACAACATAGTCTATCGTCGGTTCGAAAGATGCCGGCGTCGCACCGCCGGTAATCTCGTTTCGCAATTCGTCCAGCTTATAGCCAATCGGCAGTTTGGCGGCGACCTTGGCGATCGGGAATCCGGTGGCTTTCGACGCCAGCGCCGAGGAACGGCTGACACGCGGATTCATCTCGATGATCAGCAGCCGCCCGTCATCGGGATTGATCGCAAACTGCACATTGGAACCACCCGTTTCGACGCCGATCTTGCGTAATACGGCGAACGAAGCGTCCCTGAGGTCCTGGTACTCCTTGTCGGTTAAGGTCTGCGCCGGTGCGACGGTGATCGAGTCGCCGGTATGTACGCCCATGGGATCCAGATTTTCGATCGAGCAAATGATGATGCAGTTGTCGTTGCGGTCGCGGACAACTTCCATTTCGAATTCTTTCCAGCCGAGTACCGACTCTTCCAGCAATACCTCGGTGGTTGGCGAAAGATCGAGCCCGCGCGAGACAATATCTTCAAATTCTTCCTTGTTATATGCGATTCCGCCACCGCCACCACCCAGGGTGAACGACGGTCGAATAACGATTGGAAAGCCCATCTCCTTTTGTATCGCGAGCGCGTCTTCCATGTTGTGTGCGATGTCCGACTGGGGGCTGGTCAGACCAATTTCGTTCATCGCCTCGCGAAATTGCTCACGATCTTCCGCCATATCGATCGCTTCTCGCGATGCGCCGATCAATTCCACGCCAAATTTTTCCAATACGCCTTCGCGAGCGAGATCAAGGGCACAATTCAGCCCGGTCTGCCCACCCATGGTCGGCAACAGTGCGTCAGGTCTTTCCTTTTCGATGATTTTGGCAACCGTGCGCCAGTGCACCGGTTCGATATAGACGGCGTCCGCCGTTTCGGGATCCGTCATGATGGTCGCCGGATTGGAGTTGACCAGGACAACCCGGTAGCCCTCCTCGCGCAACGCCTTGCACGCCTGGGCACCCGAATAATCGAATTCGCAGGCCTGGCCGATGACGATGGGTCCGGCACCGATGATCAGGACAGTCTCAATGTCGGTTCTTTTTGGCATCAGTTCCTGTAACCGACTCTCAGGTCAGCCATCTTGGGTTATTCAATATCGCACCGTCTCAGCCGGCGGCGCTTCTGGTGTCGGCGTTTTGAGCGCTCGCCTGGATTCTGGCTGTTCCCATCAATGCCGTGAAACGCCCAAACATCTGGCCTAGCTCCCGTGGTCCCGGGCTGGCTTCCGGATGACCTTGAAAACCGAACGCCGGGCGATCGGTACGGCGGATCCCCTGCAGCGAACCATCAAAAAGCGAGCGATGGGTGGCGACCAGGTTATCCGGCAGACTCTTTTCGTCGACCGCAAAACCGTGGTTCTGGCTACTGATAAAAACCCGCCCCGAGTCGATATCGACCACCGGATGATTCGCCCCGTGATGACCGAATTTCATCTTGACGGTACGGGCGCCACTGGTCAGTGCCATCAGCTGATAGCCCAGACAGATTCCGAAGGTCGGAATCCCGGCATCCATGATTTCGCCAATCGCCCGAATTGCGTAGTCGCATGGCTCCGGATCACCCGGTCCATTGGATAGAAAAACGCCATCCGGATTCATGGCCAGGACGTCGCTGGCTGGCGCTTGTGCCGCGACCACCGTCACATCGCACCCGGCGTCATGCAACAAGCGCAGGATGTTGCGCTTGATCCCGTAGTCGTATGCCACGACCCGGTAGCGATCAGCCGTGGTTTCTTTGCTTGCTTCGGCCGGCCACAGGGCGCCTTCGTTCCAGAAATACGGCTCCTCCGTACTGACGACTTTGGCCAGATCCATGCCTATCAGCCCCGGGAACTCCTGTGCCGCTGCCAACGCTGCGGATTCATCGATTTCACCGCTCATTATGCAACCGGCCTGGGCGCCGTTTTCGCGAATAATGCGGGTCAGTTTACGGGTATCGATACCGGCCAGCGCGATCAGGCCATTACGGGCCAGGAATTCCGGCAAACTCTCTTCCATCCGCCAGTTGCTCGGCCTGATCGGCAGGTCCCGGATTATCAGGCCAGCACAATGGAGACGATCCGCTTCCATATCCGTCGCATTGACACCGGTATTCCCGATATGTGGATAGGTCAGCGTAATGATCTGGCGTGCATAGGAGGGGTCGCTGATAATCTCCTGGTAACCCGTCATCGCGGTATTGAATACCACTTCGCCAACGGTCTGCCCGCTGGCGCCAATTGATTTGCCGAGAAAAATAGTGCCGTCGGCGAGAGCCAGAATTGCCGGAATACTCACGTTCCGGTTCCCCCGCCGCAGATCTGCAGCCACGAAAAGCGTCTTTCTCTCCCAGTGGCCGGGTTCAGTAGTCGAGAAAAGACTTTAATTATTTGCACTAACTAATTGTTTTAAAATATAAAAGCTTCACATAAGTTAAGCGGGATGAATCCGAATCGGACCCCTCCCGCTTACCGGGCACCCGTAACTCGCCTGGCAGCTAAATTGTACTCAGCCGACTCACGAGTGTCTATGCTATCTGCGCCTGTCTGCCAGTACCTGCTCCATCCGGTAAAGGCCAGGGTTTTGGGCCGCCAGCCAGGCAGCGGCCGCCAGCGCTCCACGGGCGAACGCTGCCCTGCTGCCCGCGCGATGCACCACTTCGAGCGTCTCCGAACCCCCTCTAAAGGTGACTGCATGCTCACCGGCAACCTCTCCGCTGCGCACGGACTGGATCACGATGCTGCCGACATCCTTGCGTTCCCCGGGGGATTCGACGCACTCGACCATCTCGGCCGACGTTTTGCCTCGCTCCCTTGCGATGACATCACTCAATGCAAGTGCGGTACCTGAAGGCCGATCGATCTTATGCTGATGATGGGTTTCCAGGATGTCGACCTGCCAGTCTGGACCCAGTTTGGCGGTTGCTTCTCGCACCATTCCCATCATCAGGGTCATGGCAATGATGAAATTCGCAGCCGGCAACACCGCAATCGAATTCGCAGCATCCGCCAAAGCTGCGTGGTGTTCATCGCTCAGTCCACTGGTCCCGACCACAAGCGGGCACCTGGACAATCGGCATGCCCCAATAATATCGGCGGTGACAACCGGCAATGTCACATCTATGGCGACATCGGCAAGCGACAGGACCTTCGGCAACTCGGCGCTGTATTCCACTCCGCTGCACCACCCCAGCCCGGAGCCGGCGTCTTGCCCTATCTGCGCATTGTCCGGTCTGACCAGTGCCCCGCTGAGTTCCAGATCGGCCGACTGGCGCAGGGCGCCAAGCAGAGCCTGTCCCATCCGGCCACTTGCGCCAAGTATCGCGACTTTCACGTTGGCTCCACCCATTTCAGGCTCCAAGCTTGTCAATAAACTTTTTTACGCTATCCAGCCAGGAACGGGAACGGGGTTGATGTCGCTTACCGCCGGCTTTCAGGCTCTTTTCGAGTTCACGCACCAGTTCCTGCTGCTCATCGGTCAGGTTAACCGGCGTCTCCAACTTAACCTTGCAAAACAAATCGCCGGCCGGTCCACCGCGAACCGGGGCGGCGCCTTTGCCGCGCAAGCGGAAAACCCTACCGGATTGGGTTCCGGCAGGAATCTTCAGAGATACCTCGCCAGCCAGCGTGGGAACCTCGGCAACGTCACCCAGCAATGCGCTTGCCACGCTGATCGGTATTTCGCAATGCAGGTGGGCACCTTCACGTTGGAATATTTCGTGGGGGCGGACCCTGACTTCGACATAGAGATCCCCCGGGGGTCCGCCATTGCGCCCGTCCTCGCCTTCGCCAGACAGCCTGATTCGATCCCCGGTATCCACGCCCGGAGGCACTTTCACAGACAAGGTCCTGCGCTTGTTGGTGCGCCCCTGCCCATCGCAATCATCACAGGGGTCGACGATCTGCTGGCCGGTGCCGCGACACCGCGGACAGGTCTGCTGGATAGAAAACATACCCTGCGACATTCGAACTTGGCCATGGCCGCCACAAGACGGGCAGGTCTGCGGTTGCGAACCGGCCCTCGCGCCACTGCCGTGACAACTCTCGCACTCGCTCAGTTTCGAGTAATTGACTTCGACATCGTCGCCAAAAACCGCCTGTTCAAGGTCGAGGTCGAGTCGATAGCGAAGATCGGCGCCACGAAACACCTGGTGACGGCCACCACGCCGCCCACCGCCGAATATGTCACCGAAAACATCGCCGAATATGTCGCTGAACGCATCGCCAGGATTGAACCCGCCGGCGCCGCCCGCGCTCTCCAGACCGGCATGACCAAACTGGTCATAGGCTGCCCGTTTGCGCTCATCACTGAGGACTTCGTAGGCTTCCTTGGCTTCCTTGAAATGCGCTTCCGAGTCGTCATCGTCAGGATTGCGGTCGGGATGATGTTTCATCGCGAGCCGGCGGTAGGCCTTTTTGATCTCGGCCGCCGATGCGCCCCGCTTGACAGCAAGAGTCTCGTAATAGTCCCGTTTACTCATTTTACGTCCTGTTGCGCATTCTCCGACTCCTGCGTACCCATCGGATACAGACAAGGCTGCCGACCGTTTCCAGCCGACAGACCGTCAATCTTTCAAGTCAACACGCAACCATCGCGGTCACCGATGAATCAATCGTCCTTTTCGGACGCCTCGTCCTTCTTGGACTCTTCGTCCTTCACTTCCTCAAACTCGGCATCGACGACATCCTCATCCTTCGTCGCTTCGCTGCCGTCACCGGCCTGCGACTGCTCGGCGGACGCCTGCGCCACCTGTTCCTCGTAAACTCTTTGCATCAACGGAGAAGATGCCTCGGCAAGGGACTTGGCGCCGTTTTCGATGGCTTCCATATCGTCCCCATCGAGCACCTCCTTGAGATCCTTGATCGCGGCTTCGATCTTTTCTTTCTCGTCTGCCTCGACCTTGTCCTCCAGGTCCTTGAGAGCCTTTTCCGTCGCGTGTACCAGACCATCGGCCTGGTTTCTGGCATTGACCAGTTCACGGAATTTCCGGTCTTCTTCTGCATGCGTTTCGGCATCGGAGACCATTTTGTCGATTTCATCCTCAGACAGGCCGCTCGAAGCCTTGATGACGATCTTCTGCTCCTTGTTGGTCGCCTTGTCCTTGGCCGACACATTGAGAATACCGTTGGCATCGATGTCAAAAGTTACATCGATCTGCGGCAGACCGCGCGGCGATGGCGGTATATCGGACAAATCGAAGCGGCCCAGTGATTTGTTGTCGACAGCGCGCTCGCGCTCGCCCTGCAGAACGTGAATCGTTACCGCAGTCTGATTATTTTCGGCCGTCGAAAACACCTGGTTGGCCTTTGTCGGAATCGTCGTATTTTTCTCGATCAACCGCGTCATCACGCCACCCAGCGTTTCGATGCCCAGCGACAGCGGCGTCACATCAAGCAGCAAGACATCCTTGACATCGCCAGCCAGAACGCCGGCCTGGATGGCCGCACCAACGGCTACCGCCTCGTCCGCGTTGACATCCTTGCGGGGCTCCTTGCCGAAGAAGGCTTTTACTGCGTCCTGGACCTTCGGCATGCGGGTCTGGCCACCGACCAGGATCACGTCGTCAATTTCCTTGACCGACAAACCGGCATCTTTGATTGCGATCTTGCACGGGCCGATCGTACGTTTGATTAACTCTCCCACCAGTGATTCGAGTTTCGCCCGCGTCATCTTGATGTTCAGATGTTTGGGACCGCTGGCATCCGCCGTGATATACGGCAGATTGATTTCGGTCTGTTGCGAGGAAGACAACTCGATCTTGGCTTTCTCTGCCGCCTCTTTGAGGCGCTGCATAGCCAGCGGATCCTGCCGGACATCGACGCCGCTTTCCTTCTTGAACTCGTCCGCCAGGTATTCGATCACTCGAAGATCGAAATCCTCGCCACCTAGAAACGAATCGCCATTAGTGGCGAGCACTTCAAACTGATGTTCGTTATCGACGACCGCGATCTCGATGATCGAAATATCGAAGGTGCCGCCACCGAGATCGTAGACCGCTATCTTGCGATCCCCGCGTTGTTTGTCCATGCCATAGGCAAGCGCGGCCGCGGTCGGCTCATTGATGATCCGCTTGACATCCAGGCCGGCGATCTTGCCGGCGTCCTTGGTCGCCTGACGCTGTGAATCATTGAAATAGGCCGGGACTGTGATAACCGCCTCGGTCACCTTCTCGCCCAGATAATCCTCGGCGGTCTGCTTCATTTTCATCAGAATCCTGGCGGATATTTCGGGCGCCGCCATCTTTTTGCCATTGGCTTCGACCCAGGCGTCTCCATTTTCTGCTTCGACAATCTTGTACGGCACCATGTCGATATC
>JAPUGL010000107.1 GCA_027292775.1 Gammaproteobacteria bacterium
GCGCCCGGCTTGGACAGAATCTTGGTGGCTTCACGCGCGATGCGCACCATACCGGCGCCTGCCGCGCCAAGAAGCGCACCCGCAAGCAGGGTAGGGGCGTTCTTCTGCACATTATCGAGGTTTGATTGCAGGTAAACGATAGATAGAAATGCCCGGAGGCTGGGAAACTCATCAGTCCATCCCTTGAGGGACGGACCGCGAAGTAAATTGCCACCTACCCGTCGGCCGAATTCCATCCAGCCACGCGCGATCAGATAAATGTTTCCAGCCAGGGTTCCCAGGGCCAGCACGACAACGAACTTGAGCACGTCGGCATCCAGCATTGAAACGACGAGGACGCCGAGCAGCCGCAGCACCGGGCTGACCATCAGTTGTATGCCTAGCACATCGAAGCGATCGAACAGCCGGAGTAAGCCCTTGGGTGTGTTTTTAGCCGATGTCAGCAATATGCTGCTGTAAACCATCGCGCCAATGATAAGATTTTGGTCCCAATCGAAGAGTAATCCGGCCAATGGCACTGCGAGAATCGCGACGACGATAGACAATCCGCTCGCTGCAATATCGATAAAAAGTGTCAATCGCAACAGTCGTCTGAATGAATGTTTATTGTTGGCATCGTGCACCGGGACACCGAAACGCACGACTGTTTCGAACAATCTGAAGTTGAATACCCCTCGGACCATCTGAACGTAGGTCTGGATGAGTACTAATTGGCCAAAGTTTGTGGGCGAAAGCGATCTGGCGAGCACCGCGACAGTTGTCAGCTCCAGCACGGCCGCCACGCCCCGTCCGCGCAACAATTTCCCAAAATTCTTGCCGATGCGACGAAGCAGAGACTTATTCTCTGTCAGTTTGGTATCCATTTCCGCTCATCGGCTGAATTCTCATAGTTCGGTAATCACCTGTTGAACATGCTGGTTCTGGTTCATTTGATGTTGGAGACTGTGTGTGATTCAGTGGATTCGACGCAAGAATAGAAGCGCCAACGCCAGTAGAAATATATCCGGCGCCAGCGCCGCCGGCGCCGGGCTGAGATCAAACAATATGGCAAGCTGTCCCATCATTTGCTCCGAAAAGTAGAACAGTATGCCAATACTCCCACCGATCGCGACCCGCTGGCCCGCATGAACATGGCGGGCTGATCCCAATAAAAAGGGTATGCCGAGCAGTGACATGGCAAGCAAGCCAACCGGAATGCTCAATTGTTGCCAAAAGATCACCCGATAACGATGTGTATCGAGATTATTCTGATCAAGCAAACGAATGTATCGATAAAGAGCCAGTGGTGCCATTGCTTCAACGGGTACGATGAGTGCCGATGTTTGCTGTGCCGACAAAGAGCTTTGCCATAGTTTGCTCGTCGAATGATCTTCCTTGATATCGGCAAGCCCAAGATCGGTAGTTGTCGCATCTATCAGTAACCATTGGCCTTCACCGAGTACCTCAACACTGGATGCTTGTACAAGCTCCTGCACGTTCCCGTCCTCGCGAAGCTCAAAGATTTCGACGTCGCGCAATGCCCCTTGTCGAATCACCTTGCCTATGCGAATAAACCGATTACCGCTGCGAGTCCAGAATTCATTGTCGGTACTCGCAATAATTGTCTGCGGCGTAGTTTTCGCTCTAATTCGTGCTGCGCTGAGCTCAAATTTTGGCACTACAAAGAACTGCACGAGCAACACCAGGGCGATGATTACCAGAATTACCTGGACAAGCGGCCAGGCTATCCGTCCAATTGGAGGGCCAAGAGCGCGAATGATGACCAATTCCTTGTGATTTGCCATTGCCCCCAAGCCAATCAAGACTCCCAACAATGCGGTGACTGGCAGTAAGTCCAGCATTATTTTGGGTAGCGAATAACCCACGACTGTCAGCGCATCAAATGTTGTGAATGCACCTTTGCCAACGTCTTCCAATACGTCAGACAGAGTCAAAAGGCCGAATAATGACAGCAAGATAAAGAGAACTATCGCAGCCCCACTTAGAAAGTTGCGTGCAATGTAGCGATCAACGATCGGCATAAGATTGCTTTGCCTTGTGGCGTCTAAACAGTACTCGCCAGGGCGTATAAAAAAACGCTACCATCAGTGCAAGCAGTCCCGGAACCCACCAGATCGAAGCTACCCTTTCCTGCTCTACCCAGGTCTTTGCCATGGTAAGGAAATTCAAATACGACGCGTAAACCAGCAGCGCAATCATGGTCTTTGCGTAGCGCCCTCGACGAGGTAGTGAGCGACTCAATGGGACGGCCGCCAACGCAAGAAGCAGTGCCGACAATGATGTCGACATTCGCCACTGGAATTCGGCCTTTTCCTTCGAATCCTGATAATTTCGTAGGTTCAGGCTTGACTCAGCTTTGACCTTGTATCCAACGGGTTTTGGGTCGGCGACTCCCAAGAAAAGGGAAAGGGTCTTGAAGCGGGCCAGGACATTCGGGCCATCGTCAACTGTTTTGTAAACCTGCGCATCGACTAACACGAGTTTGTGATGGCCCTCTGTGGCAAACGGTTCGAAGAAGCCGGTGGCAGACGAAGTAACCTGAAGGCCCTGATTATCACGGCTGCGAATAAAAACTCCCTGCAATCGACGACGGTCTTCCGACATACTTTGGATAAATATCGTCCGTCCCGCTTTCTCGTCGACATAAAATTGGCCAGCCCTGATGCGGTCGACTTCGCTGGATGCTGCCGCAGTTGCCCCTAATTCATATACCTGCCGGTAGGCCCACGGTCGCGCGACTGTCGATAACAGGCCGATGACGATCGCTATGGTGACGGCGAAAATGATAATCGGCCGCAATAAGCGAGCCTCACCTATCCCGGCAGCTTGCATTGCGTACATCTCCGAGTCGCTGTAAAGACGACCCATTCCGAGAATGACTCCCAAATACAAACTGAGGGGTAAAAGCACTTCCAGAGCGATGATGGATTTGAGAAAGGTCAGAAACGCAACCTCGCTGGGATTGAACAGGCCGCTGCTGGCGTCAGCCAGGAAAACTGTCATGCTGTAAGTAAGAAAAATAACCAGGAGTGCGCTACTCACTCCGATAAAAGGTACACTGACTTCGCGCAACAGATAGCGATCGATCTGCATATTTGTGTTCCTGCCGCTTATATAGATGGACTCAGTGTGTTCGTCGATATCGATTGTTGCAAGATCAACCCCTGAGTCGTATGTGATTATGTCATGACAAAACTGAGAACTGTAGCGGTTGCCATATTTGCCCTGCATGCAGGGCATAGCACGGCGGCGGACCTGCTGAAAATATCCGACGAAAATACGATTTTTGTTTCAGCAGATGAAGTCTGGGAAGAGCCCGAGCAGGAAATTTTTCACTTCCGGGGCAATTTCGAGATAAGGACACCACGATGGGCGGTAATGGCCGATGAGGCCACCGTATACGGTAGATTGGACGGTTTGGATCGAATAGTGGCCGAGGGATCACCGGTGCAATTCATTTTCCAGAGTTCTGACGCAGAAAATGGCTCGATTACCCAAGCCGAAGGTCAGAAACTCGAATACCAAAGAGAGCTTGGTCTTCTCTACCTGTCTGGTGGCGCGAAGGTCGCCAGTGGACGAAGCATTATGCGCAGCAGTGAAATTCGATACGATCTAGAACGAGACCAGCTCGAAGCGGGTGGTCCCGAGGGAGTCCGGCTTACCGCCAAACCGGAGCTGCCCCGTTAATTAACGACGCATGAACCGCCGTGCCATGTTCCATGCTGCGAATATTGGACTCAATGGATTCCACTGTGCGTGACGAAGCTCGTGATTGAGCTTATCCAGCCGCGCGAGAATCGGGCTGAGTGCTGAGACGCCAGAACTTAATTTCCCCCACGCGACCCACAATTCAGAATCAGTGGGTTGAATTTCATCGTCGGCCATGCGATCGAGCCAGCAATATGCATCTCGCACGAGGACATTGATTTTCTTTGTGCTTTTCAGGTCCTCGATGGAAAAACGGGTATGTTGCAGGCCACGCTTGAGAAACGAATTCGCAAATGTATGGATTTCCCGCTGCGTGTGTTCGGTCAATGGTAACTCCAGCCGAGTCGCCAGGCGTTCCAGTTGTGCAATCGGATTTTCCATCAGATTGTCGTAGTCGACTATCACCAGATTTTTGTTTCTCACCCGATCAAAATAGGGCACGACATTGACGAGCCATTCGAGGTCGCTGTGCTCCTGTTGGCCTCGATGAGCATCGAGTTCGGATCGGGAGCGCGCCACACTTAACGGATTCCTTATTGGCATAACATAGCTTGGTGAGATATTCATCTCCTCGAACAAGCGTTCCCAAAATGGCAGTAATCGCATCGTGCGCGCATATTTGAAGCCCCATACCGGTGCCTGTCCGAAGCGATCATTGATCGTTGCTGAAAATTTCTTATAAAAGGGCATTACGACAGGGCTTGTCCAAACCGAGTCATCGAGCAGACGAAGACTATCCGGTCGCAGGCCCAGCGTTCGGCGCAACCTTTTGCTGAGTTTCAGCAGAGCGACATCCTCAAAAAAGCCTGTAGGGTTCTTGCGCGATGGTGGCTTGAAGTCATCGCCCAGATCCACGCCCACCGCCTGAATCGCTCGGGTGACAATGCTGGTGCCACTACGACCGGCCCCCAAAACCAGGACCGCACGTTGACGAGATTCCTGGTTACGATCTGGCCCTGGAGGCGTCATTTCCTGTTCTTGAGCCAATTTAGCGCGCGTCGCCCTGCGTACAATAACGGCCGGTTGATTACGATAATAAAAACCTTGCGCAACTTATCGTCCGGACAGGTCAATTCACGGACTCCATGCCAGGATCGATCTCGACGCAGAAACAAGTTGCTGTAATTTCCAATGCACTCGCTGGCGACGATACTATCGAAGTCTTCAAATGCCGGGGCTGAGTTAATTTCGAAACGGCCGTGGTCATCGAGCATCAGGGTCTGGCCGCCCCAGCTAGGGTCCCAGTCGTCAAGCGTATTGAGATAAAATATATGAGAACCCATTTTGTGAACCGCATCGCAATGCGGTGAGACCCCGCAACCTCTCGGGGCATAGTGCCAGTGCATATTGAGGCGGAACGACTTGCATTTGTACATGCGTTTTATGAATCGACTGTACTCCGGGCCAAATAACTCAGCGATGAATTCCTTCCAGGCAGCAGGCACGAACTCAAGTTCGGGTTGATATTCGAGTAGGTAACGGTCATGCGAATATTGTCCGTGCGATCTTTTTCGGCCGAAGCTGGGCTTTAACAAAGACACATCCAGCTGATTTTCCAGCAACCGCGCATAGCCCTCATCTGTCAGCAATCCTGCTGGGTTGATGAATGGGTATGGCTTCGTATTCGCGAACGCATCGGCATCGAGTGCGTCCAGCTTGTCAAAATCGAGGTATTGCATCAGGTCTAAATGCTTACGTTGCGAGAAAAATGATCGTCTGTCTGCGTAGCAATTTCATCTTGCGGCTGTGCCAGCATCGCCCGCAGGCGGCGACCGAGATCGTCGATCATGGACGGAGGCGGGGCGACCATGGACGAAAATGGCTGCCCGAACATTCTTGCCAATCCACTCTCAACGAGCCCGCGATGCAAACCATCGAGATCACGAGGCGGCAGAATCCATTCGCGTTTCAGGACGCGACTGCAGAGATATTCGAAGCCCTGTTGCGGTCTTTCTGTGCCGCGCCGGTTTTTTGGCCGGCGCTTCGACCATTCGAAAAGTTTGGCGCCGAGCGTAAGCCATGGACCATAACGACGTTGCCTGAGCGGATATATATAAACCGGCTTGCCGGTCGCTATCGCATCCATCAGCATGGACTCGCTTTCCCCTGTCACCACCAGTATGTCGGCAGCCGCCAGATAACTGAGATAGGGATTATCCGCTTTCCCGTCTGCCCACACATATAGCTGCGCGGCCCCCAACAGTGATTTCGCGAGCGCTTCAGCAGACTTGCTTCCGGTGCGCCGCGATGTGACCGCGAACAATGAACCACCAGCTTCCTGCACCTGCTCGAGAGTTCGACGACCAAGAGAAGCCGCATCCGCTGGTGTTAGCATATGTTGCTTCGAGGAGCCGCCGACCAGCAGCGCAACTTTTGGCTGAGCTGAACCATCCATAATCTGTTGCCCGCGTTGCCGGGCAGCGTCCAGCCTGGATTCCGTAATCGGATGCACTGGCAGTAATGTCTCGATACGACGCTCATGAATCGGCAAATGGAAGTGTTTGCAACTGACCAGGATATCTGTCGGGCTTTTTATCGGACCACACTTGCGGCCGGCGAGCAGCAAGCGAACATGCCCCCCGCTGCGCATCTTTATCCAGCGCGCAACTCGAGTCGGCCACCAACCACAGGCGATAATAACATTCGGCCAAGGTGGCTGGAGCGGTTCCACGCGCCCAATATTATTTCGCAACATGACAAGCAATAGAGACTTGAATACCTGTGGCACGCGGATTACCTGGTAAGGCCAGCCGACCGTTTCGGCAAGAGCGATCGCCTGGCCGGTATGGCCGGGCTTTTGATTCGCGATGACCCAAACCACAGCGTCGTCGTTGCATTCGTTACCCTCAACGATCAATGGTCGTCGATTATTTTGTATGCGCAGACGCCAACGCACAGCAGGGTAATGTCTTGCAACCAGTTCAAATTGGTATTGCCACCATTCGACGGGCCGATTACGGCGATTGAGTGTCATGCCGTTAGACAGATACTGACTCTCTGTTTTGTTAGAGACTTCGCAATACACCAATCGTCTGGTTCGGCCGAACAGTTGTTTTAGCAACCAGGGAATATCCTCGTCGGGTACGAAATCAAGGGTCGCAAAGCAAACTGTCGCGTCAACGCGTTCGGATGAAACAGCATCGCCCAAATGCGCTGTCGGATCGAATTCCACTAACTGTTCAATACCTGCTTTGGCTACAGCGGGAAACCCCAGTATTGATCCTCGGGAAGCGGCGCTTATCTGACAATCAAGCACCGTGTGCACAGAACATTCCTCTAGTAATTTAGCCAGACCGGCTTGATTCGAACGAACGGCGGCTGTTTTCTTTCTGTCATTTCGCTGTGAAATATTTTGCGGATCCTGTGCTATATGGCACAAGTCCCTGAACGCCTGGCTGGGATTTTTCCTGCTGAAAACCTGAAAGCCCGCGTCGTTTGCGCTTTGCTCAAGATCGAACCACACATCTGCGACCTTATTGGCTTGATAGACGAACGTATTTGGAAACGGGTGCCATGGCTGTTTGTGCATGGCCGTGTAATGTAATACGCCACTCTGTCCTGGTACGTATTCCCGATCACGTGCGTTCCAGATGCCAGCCATTTTTCCCCACAGGCCCTGGGTGGAACTGGCCCTTGCCAGCAGAGGGTTCTTCCGGCCTTTCTGCGCATCGTCCAGTGTCCAGATCTGCGCCATTTTTTCGCAGTCAAACAAGGCAACCGAAATATCGCCTGGATCTATCGCAAGATAACCGTGGCCATTCATATCCAGATCGAATAATTCGGCAGGGTCCTTGAGGTAAATTTGGTCTACATCGTTGTAAATTGCGCGACCGGTTTTACCCGCAAAATGTGGGATGGCGAAGCGATAGTTGGTAAACCCGGTTAGCCAGAATCGCGGACTAAATCCGCGAAAGTGCTTCATCAGGTAAATCTCATACACGCGTGCAGGGTCGCGCACCTGCTCTATCGACCAGATAAAGACCCGTTCGGCCTTGTACTGGGCATTTTCGGTTCCCAGAAAAATCCTGACAGGAGGTTTCCCACAAGGAGGAACACCGGCCCGAACCGGAAGCACAATTACGTCCGGCTCCGCGCGCACTTGAGTCGCCCTGATCGTCGCCGGCAGTTTCAGCATCGATTGAACAATACGTTGTGTTAGAAAAGCCATTGTTGTCGAATCATAATGAGCTCAAAGAGGAGCGGAAAGCCGGAGATGGTGGGATTATATCGTTTTTTCAAGACGCAACCTGTGATTCAAGTAA
The DNA here is from genome assembly GCA_027292775.1 of Gammaproteobacteria bacterium. Taxonomy (GTDB): domain Bacteria; phylum Pseudomonadota; class Gammaproteobacteria; order Steroidobacterales; family MnTg04; genus MnTg04. The sequence continues at coordinate 7,971 of JAPUGL010000107.1, forward strand.
ATCGACATAACGTGGAAGTACGTCAGGGTCTGGGACATCAACGATTTCAGCAAGAAACTTTTTGCGATGCTCTTCAACATAAAAATCGTCACAACCATTTTCCAGAAAATTCTCTACTTTGGAGTAAATATCATCCCGGCAATTCAAAACACATTCTGGAATATACGTACCTACTGTGGATGTTCCGGCGTGCAGATAGTCGGCTGCCAACACCGGCTTTCTGAGTTTGACGGCTTCGAATGCCACCGACGTGGCGATATCAACCACAACATCCGCCCAACTGAGCAAATGTGCTGAATGCACTTTTGCAGCCACGAAGCGAACATTTTCCAGCTTTCTCAAGGCCATATTGCGTGACAATGGCTGCTTCCAGCCTCCTCGCGTATGTGCCTTGACGATCAGCTGCACGTTTGGGAACGCTGCCAGCAGTTGAATCACCCTGTCCACCTCATCCCAAAAGATAGAGAAAACGCGCTTTCTTAGAAAGAGGACAATTTTGAGTTTGCCGGAATCATCCGCAAGTGGTGAATCCGGCAGCAGCGTGTTGAGTTTTTCCAGCCACTCATCGCAATAACGTGGTGAGCCCAGGACAGCAATGGACGAATCGTCGGCAAAGGGTCGAAAACGAGTCGCACACAATTCGTTCGGAACCACGATCCGATCAAACATGCTCGCCGCGGCGAACTTGGTATGGGGTACCAGTTTGAGTTCCTCTACCCGGACCAGGTGATTCGCGTGCGGGCTATCGCCGTGCGGCAGGGAAACGGCTTTCAGCCCCATGCTCTTGGCAGTGGCAACCACATTTTGCACAAATTCGATCGGAAAAACCGAATTGCTGCTGATCCAGTCGAACGCCACCACGCCGGACTCATTCCTGGCAAAACTTCGTTCCAGAACAAGCCGGGATATTTGCCGCCAAAATTCTGCTCGTTTTTCGGTATCGAACACACGGTCTAGCGCTCGGGTAACTATCGCCGGCAACGCTCCACGCAGGTTTCTGTCGAGAAGCAGTTTTTGCAGGCGTAGGCGAGCGTATTGCCGCCGACCAAGAATTTCATCGATCCGGACGACTCGAACTCTGTCCAGGGTAGCCAGATAAACAATCCTGAAATCGTCTCGGAAATGGGCCTCCCCCATGAGTACCACATCGCAGGTATGACCTCGCTCGATCCATTTGTGTACGACCGGTGTGATGTGATCAATGTCGTTGTAGTGGCGAAGAAAAAAGAGTGCTTTCATGGGGATGCCGGAGAATGGAAAAAGCTGCGTGCAAACGAGCCATTTTACATGAACGAGTGTTACCTGCCTATCGCGAACTGACTCCGGGCACAGGCGCTGCCTTGCCCGCCCACACCAGGAATAGCCGGGTTCACAGTCATTGCCGGCCCCTGGCCGGTTTCCAGAAAATTGATAGTACAATGACGATTCGAGCAGTGCCTTTCCGCTTCCCGTCGACCGAGGAAAACGATTCAGAATGAAGATTGTTGCAATAATTCCGGCCAGAATGGGATCGAGCAGATTTCCCGGCAAGCCGCTTACTCCAATTCTTGGCAAATCGATGATCGAACATATCTATCGTCGTGTTTCCTTGTGCGAACAGTTGCACGCGACGGTTATCGCAACCTGTGATGAGGAAATCCGTCAGGCTGCAGAGAATTTTGGCGCCCCCGTAGTCATGACATCATCTGCCCACGAGCGCGCCAGCGATCGGGTCGCGGAAGCAGCGCAAAAACTGGAGGCCGACCTGATCGTCATGGTGCAAGGTGATGAACCCATGATATACCCGGATATGATCGATGCCGCAGTCGAGCCGTTTCTCAATGACGATAGTGTCGGATGCGTTAATCTGACACGCAGGCTGGACAGCCAGGATGACTACGAAAATCCAAATACGATTAAAGTAGTAACCGATAATAAAAGTAATGCGATGTATATGACACGAGCTCCCGTTCCGACGTTGACCAAGGATGGGCTCGCCGATACGATTGCTCTGAAACAGGTTTGCGTTATCGTGTTTACGCGTAGCGAACTCGAGCTTTACACGCGTCTTGATCCAACGCCCCTGGAGCAATACGAATCCATCGATATGCTGCGTTTAATGGAACACGGAAGGCCCGTACATATGGTGCCCACTGATCGAGACACGATCGCTGTCGATTGTCCGGAAGATGTGCCGCGTGTGGAAGAAATGCTCGGTCACGATGCCTTGGCAAAAACCTATTGATCGAATCGCTGTTCGAGCAAATGTAAGAAGGGACTAGGATGCGAGTTGAAGCCCAAAGTAAGTCGGCGTCGCTAAAGCAACGGCTGGCGAAAAATGAACTAACAATCGGATCCTGGGTTACCTTGGGTCATCCGTCCATCGCGGAGATTATGGCGAGCGCCGGTTTTGACTGGCTGGTAGTGGATGCGGAACACAGTGTTATTGGGCTGTCCGAGATACAAATTCTGATACAGGCTATGGATGCGCACGATTGTCCTGCGATTGTGCGAGTAACTTCGAACGACGCTAACCAGATAAAACGTGTCATGGATGCAGGCGCCACTGGTGTCATGGTGCCTTCAGTGAATAGTGCAGCCGATGCTGAAGCGGCCGTTCGACACACCTATTATCCACCGAGGGGAACTCGGGGCGTCGGTCTGGCGCGGGCGCAGGGTTATGGCGCAACTTTCAAATCTTACCTCGAATGGTTGTCGAGTAGCGCGGTCGTCATCGTGATGATTGAACACCGCGATGCGGTCGATAATATTGATGAGATTCTCGCTGTTTCCGGCGTAGACGCATTTATTATCGGTCCATATGATCTCTCGGCATCCATGGGAGTGCCTGGAGATATCACGCACCCGGACGTGCAGAAGGCAATAGAACATGCCCGTGAGGCAGGGCTTTCTCATGGCATACCTGGCGGTATTCATGTGGTCGAGCCTGATCGCGACGAGCTCTACCGCCAGATTGACTCCGGCTACCGTTTCCTCGGATACACGTTGGATATTCGGATGCTGGATTCGCTTTGTCGTCGAGATCTGGCAGAAATTCGCAGTCGCTATGAGTGAAGTCGTAATTTCCACCTCATCGTTCGATGTTGACAACAATCCGGGAATTGATTCGTTGCGGGCTGCGGGGCTGCAGATCGCTACGAATCCGTTCGGCCGCAAGCTGACAGAAGATGAAATAAGCAAACTGCTCACTGACTCTGTGGTCGGGCTTCTCGCCGGCGTCGAACCCTTGACAGCGCAGGTGATCTCCAATGCAAAAAACTTACGAGTGATCTCACGGTGTGGTGTCGGACTGGACAATGTCGATCAGGCTGCCGCCCGCGATCGCGATATATTTGTAATGTCGACGCCGGACGCCCCCGTGGATGCCGTTGTGGAGATGACGATGGCGCTGATGTTGGCCACATTGCGCCAGATTCCGGAGGCCGATCGCCAGGTGCGCAAAGATGGCTGGCCGCGGTTCAATGGGCGATTGCTCAAAGCCCAGACGGTCGGCATCCTGGGCCTGGGTCGAATCGGAAGCAAAGTCGCTGGTATCTGTTCGTCATTTGGAGCGCGAGTAATCGCATATGATCCAATAGCTCAAAACACATCAACGGATGTGGAATGTACAGACCTGCAGTCCCTGTTATCGCAGTCCGATATTGTGAGTTTGCATATTCCTTACAATGAGGAAACTCACCACCTGATCAACAAAGAGAGTCTGGCCACGATGAAGCCTGGCGCTGTCCTGATTAACACCGCGCGAGGCAGCTTGGTAGATGAAAAAGAACTGCTAAAGTCGCTGCAGAGCGGTCAGCTGTGGGGGGCCGGACTTGACGTGTTTGAATCGGAGCCGTACTCGGGAAACCTGCGAGACTTGCCACAGGTAGTGCTGACTCCTCACCTGGCTTCCAGTGCTGTAGAATCACGCCGCGAGATGGAATTGGAGGCAGCCCATAATTTGTACGTGGGGCTGTGCGAGGCTGGCGTAATATGCAACGGAGATCAGCCGTGACGGCTAAAAAAGTTGTTGTTTTTGGTGGAAGTGGTTTTTTGGGCAGCCATGTTGCGGATTGCCTGTCCGATACCGGATACCAGGTAGTCATATTCGATACTCAGCAATCCCCGTATCTTCGAGATGACCAGCAAATGGTGGTCGGTGACATCACCGAATTGGATCAGGCACTGGATGTCGCTCAGGGTGCGTTGGCGTTGTACAACTTCGCTGCCCTAGCCGACATAGATAAAGCGCACGATCAACCGGTGAAAACCGTCGAGGTCAACGTACTGGGGGCAGTTACCCTGTTAGAGGCTGCCAGGCTCGCCAAGGTTAAGCGGTTTGTTTTTGCCAGTAGCGTCTACGTTTTTTCTGAGGCCGGTTCGTTTTACCGTGCCAGTAAACAAGCGGCCGAGCGCTTCGTGGAAACCTTTCATTCACGTTACGATCTGGACTACACAGTCCTGCGGTATGGCTCGTTGTACGGACCCAGAGCCGATCCGAACAACGGTGTTTTCCGGATGCTACAGCAGGCAATTGCGAAAAATTGCATCACCTATGGGGGAGACGGTGATGCGGTCCGTGAGTACATCCACGTCACTGATGCAGCCCGCCTGAGCGTGCAGATTCTGGAGCATAAATACGCGAACAGACATTTGGTCCTGACCGGGACCGAAAGAATGCGGGTTCGTGATGTGATGCAAATGATTGCCGAGATTCTTCCCGGGAATGTGAAACTAAAATTTGAGAGAGGGAATCCGATCAGCCATTACACGATGACGCCTTATGCCTACCAACCGAATATCGGTCATAAGCTGGTTGGGACGGACTTCGTGGATCTGGGGCAGGGTCTTCTTGAATGTATTAGTGATCTGCAAAAACATCAGGAATTTGACTCAAGCGATCAATCGCGTGGGAATTTGCCGGAAATTACGTAGTCAACGACAACAGTTTTATGAATTTGCATGACCTGGACGCGATTATCTTCGATTTTGACGGGGTTCTCGTCGAATCCGTCGACATCAAGACGCAAGCCTTCGCGGCCCTTTATGCGGACCATGGAGAGAAGGTCGTGGCCCAAGTCGAGGATTATCACTTAAGGCACGGCGGAGTATCTCGTTTTGACAAATTTCGTTACTTCCAGATTGAAATTCTGGGCAGGCCTCCACTCGATGACCGCGAAGTCTCGGACCTGGCCGGGCGATTTTCGAAGCTCGTCGTTGAACGGGTTGTTTCGGCACCGATGGTGGCAGGAGCGCAAAAATTCCTGGATCACTGTCGAGATCGTGTGCCACTGTTCATAGTGTCCGGAACCCCAACATCCGAGCTGGATGAGATACTCGAACGGCGAAAGCTGCGACAGTATTTCGAAGGAATTCGAGGATCACCCGGGACGAAAGCAGAGAACATCTCAGAGCTGTTGCTCGAGCATGACATAAATGCCAGCCGCTGCGTGATGATTGGCGACGCAACCGCAGACTACGAAGGCGCCAGGTCCAACTGCGTAAAATTCTTGGGACGGGTCACCGAAAATAATGAAAATCTTTTTCCAGATGAGGTAATTACGTTTGAGGACTTTTCCCGTTTACCAGAAACGTGGTATCAGACGTGACCAGACTCCCGGATTGCCAATAGTGTTTGGGAATGCGTATAGTTCAGCCGATTCCGGAGTTGGTCATTGCGTACACGGATATCGATGTTTATGAACATTGCTTACGACGAAGTACTTACCACAACTGTTTCGATAGTCAGCCGATTGGTCAAGGCAGATATCGAATTGAGTGCGGATACTGACTTGCTGGCGGACGTCGGCATGACGTCGCTGCAAGTGATGGAACTTGTACTCGAAATTGAAGAGGAATTCGATATTTCCTTTCCGCTCAATCGCCTGCCGGACATTCAGACCATAAAAGACCTGGCTCAGGAAATCGCGGCATCACTCGATCAATAAACCTCCAAGAAACGACATGAGCTTGTTCGAAAAATTTAACCGTTACGATGAAATGCGTAGCTATTTCGAAGAGCGGGGTACGATGCCTTTTGGCGCGGTAACAGAGCGCAGTCTGTCTTCCACCGAAGCCATTGTGAATGGACATCGAGTTATTCTCGCTGGCACAAATAATTATTTGGGGCTTAACTTTGAGCCGGAGGCGATAGCCGCGGCACAAGGTGCAATTGAGGAAAGTGGTACGGGGACTACCGGTTCGCGCATGGCCAACGGAACTTTTGCTGACCATTTGATGCTCGAAAAGGACTTGGCCGAGTTTTTCGGCACCAAAGGAGCAATTCTTTTTTCAACGGGATATTCGGCGACCATGGGAATGAGCGCAACCCTGGCTGGGCCGGGTGAGGTGACTCTTCTCGATGCCGATTCTCACGCGAGCATTTATGACGGCGTTCGACTCAGTGGTGCGGAGATAATTCGATTTCGGCATAACGATCCCGCCGATTTGGAAAAGCGATTGCGCCGGCTCGGACAACGCGCCGAGAAAACACTCATTATCGTTGAGGGTATCTATAGCATGCTTGGCGATTTTGCACCGTTAGAGGAAATCGCCTCACTCAAGCGAAAGTATGGCGCATACCTGATGGTTGATGAAGCGCATTCCCTGGGCGTCATGGGTGATAATGGTCGGGGGGCAGTCGCAGAAGCGGGAGTCGAAGACGATACGGATTTCATAGTCGGTACATTCAGCAAGAGCCTTGCCAGCATTGGTGGATATTGTGTTAGCAATCATCCGGAGCTCGAACTTGTGCGATATGCAGCTCGTTCCTATATATATACCGCTTCGGCATCGCCTTCCGTGATCGCATCTACGCGGGTGGCCTTGAAACTAATGCGACAACGCCCGGAACTGCGAGAACAGCTCTGGAAAAACGCACACCGGTTACACAGTCAACTGGCAGAATTGGGCCTACAGATTGAATCTCATGTTAGTCCCGTAGTCGCCGTGAAGTTGGAAAATACGGAGACAGCCGTACGCTGGTGGGAAGATCTTTTTCAGAAGGGGGTCTTCGTAAACCTGGTGATACCACCTGCATCGCCATCTACCTACAGCCTGTTACGTTGTAGCGTGAGCGCCGCCCACAGCACTGAGCAAATTCAACGAATTACCGACGCATTTTCCACGCTTAAAGAGTAGTTTGGCGAGAGATCAATAATCTCACTAAGGTGAGATACTTTATCGCCTGAGAAATCGTTCCTGTACGGCCTTATAATCCGCTACTGAATCGACATCGACGGCCGCGTCGGCATAAGGCAGCAAAACCGCGCGCACACGCATACCGAGTTTACGCGATAAAGCGTCCAGTGCATCCTCGAGCGTCAACGCACCGAAGAAATATTTCAAAACGTTTAGCCACCCAAGGGCGCCAATCACCCTAAACGGGTTTTTGCGTTGCGCCTCGGTGCGCCGCCAGAAGTTCGCCGCGTCTCGACTTGCTGGCGTCATAAAAGCGAATAAGTTGCAGCCACAAAATTCACCATCGGAAAAACGCAACACTGTTTTCTTCATCTCCGGGAATTCATCCTGTACCAGGGCAAAGCGAGCGAAACCAATGACAAGATCCGCATCCTGTTCGGCGCCCTTGGTACAAAATTCATCGATGATATCCACCGATAGCAGCGGGTGATCAGCCGTTGTCAACAATACTCGTTGCTCTGGCGGCATCACGCGCAGCGCTTCGTATGCACTGGTGCTCGGGCTCGATCGCGGTGGCAGCCAGGAAATCTCGCCAGATCGAAGCAATTCGTTGATCTCGCTCTGATCTTTGAGTTTGTCCTTGCTCGGACCAGAAAGAAAAATCGTTTCTATGCTAGGCGATGATGACAGAGTTGCAAGCACACGCGACAGCATGGGCTTGCCATCGATCACGACGAATGCCTTGCAGCTGGCCCCGGCATGTCGCGCCAATTCATCCTCGTCCCCTCGTTGTCCAGCCAGCACAATGGCCGTCATTTTGGGTTGTGACATATTCATTACAGGTGCAAATCTACAAGGATTTTTGATAAATGCGATAACGCTTGTACAGGTCGCCGCCCATTACTTCCAATATCCCTTTCATTCCCTCGTTGTCCTCCAGAATCCAGGACATTTCAACATTATTGATATTCCGCCGAACGAGTGCCCGGCGCGCCGTATCGATCACCAGGAATGCGAGCGTTGTACCCAGCCGGGATTGTTGGTATTGCTTCTTCACGCCCATGAGCATGCAACGGGCCGTATCCGGGTATTTGATTTTCAGACGCCATAACAGCTTTAGCCAACCGAAGGGCAACAACCGTCCATTCATGTCCTTGATAGCCTGGTTGATGTCGGGGAACACGACGATCATCGCGGCGGGACTCCCGTCGATTTCGGCGATCTGAATGAAATCATCATCTACCAACATAGTAAGCAGCTCCCCCAAATCGGAAAACTCCGCTTCGGTAAACGGCGTAAAGCCCCAATTTCGCGACCAGGAATCGTTAAAAATATCACGGAGAATTGCCAGATCTGCTTTCAATTGTTTGCGTCGGAGAGGGCGAATGCTGATGTCTTTGCCAAATCGTTGCAGCAACCTCCGCATAACAGGAGGAGCGTCGAAATCCGGGTCGAGTTCATAGGCGAGCAAATCTTTTGCTTTGGTATAGCCTGCCGCTTCAATGCGATCCGCATAGTATTTGCGGGCATGACCCATCATGATGAATGGCGGTCTCTCGTAACCATCGATCAGTAGCCCGCATTCTTCATTTATCGACAGGTTGAACGGGCCACGGATTTGCTTTATCCCCTGTTCACGCAACCAGTTTTCTGCGGTATCGAACAACAATTCAAAGATTAACGGGTCGTCCTCTGCTTCGATCAACCCAAAAAAACCTACGTCTTCGCCCTGAGTATCTCTATACAGATCATCTATCTGCGCACTGATCCGCCCAACGATCTCCGAACCGCGGCGCACAGTCCATGCCTGCCATCTGGCGTGCTGAAAGAAAGGATTTTTTTCTGAAAACCGGTGTAACTGCTCAAACCAGAGCGGTGCTACCCAGTTTGGATCGTCGGAATAAATCCGCTGAGGGAATGCAATAAATTCCTTGAGCTGTTTTCGTCCGGAAACACGCTGGACGACCAAATCGGAACCAGGGGGTTTGTCCATCGACTGGTTTTCCTGTGCGTAGAAACCAAGTGTATTTCATTACACCTGCATGAAACCGTCAGTTTAGAGTGCCGAATACCCAGTCCCATAATGGCGAGCTAACACCGAATTTTTCTTTCTTGTCGGAATAATGATGTTTCAGATGATTGATTTTCAATTTATGTAGCCATGGATGCCGCATTTGAAAATGATGAGTCGCGTAGTGCGTATAGTCATATATCAAATATCCAACGATAAAAAACGCACAAAAAGGTTCAACCCATGGTGCGGGTATCACCAGCGAAAACAAAACCCAAAGCATCGCCATCACGATGACCGCGCCAGCCGGCGGCATGACCAGCCGGCTTTTGTCGGTCGGCACATC
>JAPUGL010000108.1 GCA_027292775.1 Gammaproteobacteria bacterium
CACCGAGATGGTGATGCCGGGCGATAATGTGCAGGTCACGGTTGAGTTGATCGCACCGATCGCCATGGAAGAGGGTCTGCGCTTCGCCATCCGTGAGGGTGGCCGGACCGTCGGCGCCGGCGTCGTCGCCAAGATCATCGAATAAGTCAATTGTGAGCAACAGACATGGCAAGTAATCAGAATATCCGTATCCGGCTGAAATCCTTCGACCACAGGTTGATCGATACCTCGGCCAGGGAAATTGTGGAAACGGCGAAGCGGACTGGCGCCCACGTGAAAGGCCCGATCCCTTTGCCGACCAAAATGGAGCGTTTTACGGTGCTGATATCGCCCCATGTCAACAAGGACGCCAGGGACCAGTACGAGTTGCGGACCCACAAGCGGCTGATGGACATCGTGGACCCGACCGACAAGACCGTGGATGCCCTGATGAAGCTTGAATTACCGGCTGGTGTGGACGTCCAGATCAAATTGAATTAGGAGGTCCCGCGAGGGCAATATTCGTCGAAGAAATACTTGCTTTCACGCTAACTCCCGGCAGGTTTTCCTGCTACAATATCTGGCTCTTTTTGGCCCGGCGTGGTAAATCCGCGCCGGGCCACATATTTGACGACCGCCTGGCGGAGTTTTCCGCCTGGAGCGGGCGCTTTTACTTGTTTTCAGTGCTGGCCAATCGAAGTCGGTACGGTGTAGAGGAATAGAACAATGGCACTTGGTCTCGTTGGCCGCAAATGCGGCATGACTCGCGTGTTTACGGACGCCGGAGAATCGATTCCGGTCACCGTCATCGAGGCGTTGCCCAACCGGGTCACCCAGGTAAAGACCGTAGGTAGCGATGGCTATCGCGCGCTCCAGGTGACCACCGGCACACGCAAGCTCTCGCATGTCAGCAAAGCCATCGCTGGCCACTTTGCCAAGGCCAAACAGGAGCTCGGCCGCGGTCTGTGGGAGTTCCGCCTGCAAGACGACGAGGGAGCCGATTTTGAGGCCGGTTCCGAAATCAAGGTCGATTTTTTCGAAAATGGCCAGAAAGTCGATGTCGAGGGCACCTCCATCGGTAAAGGTTACGCTGGCGTCATCAAGCGGCATCATTTCCATATGCAGGACGCGACCCACGGCAACTCGCTGGCTCACCGGGCCCCCGGTTCCATCGGTCAGAACCAGACTCCGGGCCGCGTATTCAAGGGCAAGAAAATGGCTGGGCACATGGGTAACGTGCGCCGCACCTCGCAGAACCTGGAAGTGGTTCGCGTGGACGTGGAGCGCAATCTTTTGCTGGTCAAGGGAGCTGTCCCGGGTAATGCCGGCGGCGATGTGATCGTTCGCCCGGCGGTCAAAGGCGGGAAGTAGGGCATGGCTATGAAACTGAAATTGCACAAGGCTGCAGGCGGTTCCGATATCCAGGTTTCCGAAACGGCTTTTGGCAGCAAATTTAACGAAGCGCTGATCCACCAGGTCGTCACGGCCTACATGGCCGGTGCGCGCAGCGGCACCAAGGGACAAAAAAACCGATCTTCCGCACGTGGCGGCGGCGCCAAGCCCTGGCGTCAGAAAGGCACGGGCCGGGCCCGTGCAGGCACGATCCGCAGCCCGATCTGGGTCGGTGGTGGCCGCACATTTGCCGCGAAGACACGTGACTTTAGCCAGAAGGTCAACCGCAAGATGTATCGCAGCGCGATCCGTTCGATGTTTTCCGAGCTGGTCCGTCAGGATCGGCTGGTTGTCATCGACTCGCTGGAGCTGGAAGCGCCGAAAACGAAAATGCTGGTGCAGAAGCTGAAGGAGTTCGGTCTGGAAAGTGCCCTGATCGTCATTGAAGCCTTTGATGAAAAGGTGTTTCTGGCCGCGCGCAATCTGCACAACGTCGATGTGCTGGAGGCGACAGCGCTGGATCCACTCAGCCTGGCGCGTTTCGATAAAGTTCTGATCACCGTGCCGGCGATCAAAATGATAGAGGAGCGTCTGCGATGAGCCAGGAAAGACTGATGACAATCCTGCTTGGGCCGCATGTTTCCGAAAAGACCACCCGGGTGGCGGAAAAGCACAACCAGGTCACGTTTCGGGTGCGCCCCGACGCCAACAAGGCTGAAATACGCAAAGCGGTCGAACTGTTGTTCGAAGTCGAGGTTGAAAACGTCACCGTGGTTAACGTCAGGGGCAAGGCCAAGCGATTTGGACAGACCCCGGGGCGCAGGTCTGACTGGAAGAAGGCCTACGTAAAGCTGGCCGAAGGCCACGATATTGATTTTCTGAATCCGGAATAAAGACGGGTTCGGGTAAAAAGTTAAAAGCACAGAGCTAAAGTTATGGCATTGCAAAAAGCAAAACCAACATCAGCCGGACGTCGTTTCGTTGTTCGTGTAAAGGACACCGAACTGCATAAGGGCGATCCTTACGGTCCGTTGCTGGCGCCCAAGAGCAAGACGGGCGGCCGCAACAACCAGGGGCGGATTACTACCCGTCATCATGGTGGCGGCCATAAACAGCGTTATCGCATTATTGATTTCAAGCGCGACAAGGATGGTGTGCCGGGCACGGTTGAGAGGATCGAATACGATCCGAACCGCAGTGCGCACATCGCGCTGGTGCTGTATGCCGATGGCGAGCGACGCTACATCATCGCTGCGAAAGGCATGAAAAAAGGCGATCAGATCATGGCTGGCAGGGAGGCGCCGATCAAGTCGGGCAACGCCCTGCCGTTGCGCTACATTCCGGTAGGCTCGCTGGTTCATTGCGTGGAGCTCAAACTGGGCAAGGGCGCCCAGCTTGCCCGCAGCGCCGGCTCATCGGCACAGCTGGTCGCCCGCGAAGGCGCCCACGCAACATTGCGCCTGCGCTCTGGAGAAATGCGCAAGGTGCTGGCCAACTGCCGCGCGACGATCGGCGAAGTCGGCCATTACGAACACAACCTGCGCAAGCTGGGCAAGGCGGGAGCCAACCGCTGGCGTGGAGTACGCCCGACCGTTCGCGGTGTGGCGATGAACCCGGTCGATCATCCACATGGTGGCGGCGAAGGCCGTACCGCTGGCGGTCGACACCCGGTCTCGCCATGGGGCGTTCCGACCAAGGGTTACAAGACACGTAGTAACAAGCGTACGGACAGCATGATCCTCCGTCGCCGCAAGAAAAAATAAGCAGAGTTTAATCAGAGGAAATCACTGTGCCACGCTCAGTTAAAAAAGGTCCTTTTGTGGATGCGCACCTCGCCAAGAAGGTAGAGGCAGCAGTAGCCAGCAACAGCCGCCGACCGATCAAGACCTGGTCGCGTCGTTCCATGGTGTTGCCTGACATGGTGGGCCTGACAATCGCCGTGCATAACGGCCGTCAACACGTGCCGGTATTGATTTCCGAAAACATGGTCGGCCACAAGCTTGGCGAATTCGCGATGACCCGAACTTTCAGGGGTCACTCGGGCGACAAGAAGACTTAATCGAGGAGTCGGGGGAATGCAGGTAGCAGCAAAATTACGGCATGCGCGGATTTCCCCGCAGAAATGCCGTCTGGTAGCCGATACCGTGCGTGGCAAACCGGTTGCAGTAGCGTTGCAGACGTTGGATTTCATGCCGAAGAAAGCCGCGCGGATACTGAAAAAGGTGTTGGAGTCGGCGATCGCCAATGCCGAGCACAATCACGGTGCCGACATCGACGAATTGCGGATTTCGAACGTGGTGGTAGATGAGGCGCCGACCCTCAAGCGTTTCCGGGCGCGGGCGAAGGGCCGTGGCGCGAGAATCATCAAGCGCAACAGTCACATCACCGTGCAAGTTGCGGACGAGTAAAGAGAGAAGCAGTAATGGGACAAAAAGTACATCCGATCGGAATTCGACTTGGCATTACCAAGGACTGGTCGTCCACGTGGTATGCCGACAGCTCACATTTTGCTGAGCAGGTCGCCGCGGATCACAAGGTCAGGGAATTTCTGAGAAAACGCCTGGCGGAAGCGTCGGTCAGCCGTATCCAGATCGATCGTCCGGCCAAGCTGACGCACATCACCATTCACACGGCCCGTCCCGGCATCGTGATTGGTAAGAAAGGTGAAGACATCGAGAAGCTGCGCAACGATATCGCCAAATTGCTCGATCTGAAGATTCAGGACGTAAAAATCAGGATTGCTGAAATTCGCAAGCCGGAGCTGGACGCAAAGCTGGTCGCCGAAGGCATCGCACAACAGCTCGTGCGCCGCGTGATGTTCCGCCGTGCAATGAAGCGCGCAGTGACCAATACGATGCGCCTGGGCGCCCTGGGCATCAAGGTGAAAGTCGCCGGACGCCTCAATGGCGCGGAGATTGCTCGCAGCGAGTGGTATCACGAAGGCCGGGTCCCGCTGCACAC
>JAPUGL010000109.1 GCA_027292775.1 Gammaproteobacteria bacterium
AATGGGGGATCTCCATGGCCGATAAGTGTATCCAGTCGCCTACTGGGCCCCAATTTTGACGTCAAAAGACGGCTGAAATTCCTATTTTCCGGTTGCCGAGTTTGTTACCTTGACAGTACCCTTTTTTGGTAAGAAAAAACCAAGTGGCCGGCTCTGTTGTTTTGTGAACTGTTTGGATTGCGGTCACCCATGACTTAGGGTACTCTGCCGGTTTTGAGGTGTATGTAGTTGAATTTAATAGGAAACATTAGAAGCAAGCGACGCCGCTGGGCACCCCGTGTGCTAGCGAGCTGGTGCGTGGTCTGGCTGGGCCTGGCCATGCAGCCCTGCGCCATGGCATTCGATGTTTCCGAACACGATCAGAATCAGCAGCACCACGGCATGCTTGGCGATGTGCAGGAAAATTCACATCAATGCCCGTTCTGCCTATCCGCGGGAGATGTGGGCACCACCGATTGCGTTGACGATCGGGCGCGTTGCAGCTACCCAGAGGGTATCGACTATGACGGGCGTGTGCAGCAACTGAAGCAAGCCGACATTGGCGATTTGGTACTTCCTTCCACATTCGTCCCGGTTCCGGTCGCCGAATCCGTTCAATACAATCAAGTCTGCGGCTCGACTGTTTTTCTGACGCCGGGCAATCCTCCCATCCATCTGCAGCTCTGCGTATTCCTGAAATAGCCATCTCCCCCACGTAAGCCTTTTTCCCGGCACGTTTGGAGGAGATATCCATGCCATACCCACAGGGGACCGCGTCCCATAACAAGCTTTTTCAGTCAGCCACGGCCAGTTTAACGCCGTGGTCTGGCTCCATGTACCTTCTGCTGCTCTTTGCTTCGGTATTTTATTCCATCAGCACACGGGCCGCCGAGGCCGTGCCGTTGAGTACTAATGAAGCGGAGGCCATAGCGGTGGCCGACGAGCCTGGCTTCCAGGCGCTGGCCGAAAGCGCCGCTGCCGTCATGGAACAATCGGTGGCTGCCGGTCAGTTGCCCGATCCACAGATAGGGCTTGGATTACAGAATTACCCGATTCAGCGCGGCGGCTTTACCACGGAAGGAATGAGCCAGGCCGTTATCGGTTTGCGTCAGGCTTTTCCCAGGGGCGACACGCGAAAACTCAAGACGCGTCAACTCGAGTCGCTGTCTTCCGGCTTGACGGCGGATGCCGAAGATCGCGTGCGCCAAGTCGTGCTGGCTACCCGCCGGGCATGGCTGGGCGTTTACTACTGGGAGTTTTCCAGAAAACTGGTCTTCGATAGCCACGCCTACTTTTCAGACCTGTTGACGATCACCCGGTCTTTGTATGCTGTCGGCAGCCGCGACCGGCAGGACGTACTGCGAGCCGAGATTGAATTAAGCCGGCTTGACGATCGCCTTATCGAGATTGATCGCCAGATAAAAGACCATCGCGCCAGGCTGGCGCAGTGGATTGGCGATACGCACGCTGCTCGCCCGCTGGACACAGACCTTCCCGGGTGGAACCACGTGCCGAATCTAGCCGACCTGGTGATGCAGCTCGACAGCCACCCGGCATTGCTCGCTGCCGATGCGCAGATTGCGGCCAGCCAGAGCGGGGTCGCACTTGCCAAGGAGCGTTACAAGCCTGCCTGGGGACTGGAGGCCAAACTGGGCCTGCGAGGCGGCGAGCTGGTTAACGGAACGCCCCGGTCTGACTTCGCCAGCCTGATGCTGACTTTCGATCTACCGCTTTTCCACAAAAACCGCCAGGACAAAATACTGGCGTCGGCACGACATCAAAAGCAGTCCTCGCTGGCCGCAAAAACAAAATTGGCCCGTTCTCTGCGGCAGGAACTGGAATCCGAGTACGCGCTCTGGACCGAGCTTTCCCGGCGCATCAGCGTTTACCAGGAACGCATCGTTCCGCAATCAGCGGAACTTTCGGCTGCAGCACTGGCTGCTTATCAGACTGATGCCGCCGACTTTGCGGATGTTATGCGCGCGTATATCTATGAACTCGATACACGCATCGAACAGACAAAACTACAAACAGACAGATTGCGTTCATATGCCGTGATTGCAGCATTGGGAGGATTTTGAAATGAAAAGGCTAGTTTTTGTACTTATGCTGTCCGCCGGCGTGCTAACAGGTTTTTTTCTCGCTCAGTGGTGGTCTCCGGGCGGTTCCGGACCCGGCCGCGATGCCACCAGCGACGAACCCGAAATCCTGTACTGGGTGGCGCGGATGGATGCCAACTACCGGCGTGACGAGCCGGGCAAATCACCCATGGGCATGGATCTCGTACCGGTCTATGCGGATCCTGACGGGGAGACCGACCCAGCTGTCGTGAAGATCGATCCGGTCGTCGTTAACAACCTGGGTGTCAGGACCGCCCGCGTCGAGACCGGAAGTCTGGCGCGGATCATCGATACCGTTGGCTATGTTGCCTACGATGAATCAACGCTCAGCAAGATCAGCACACGTGTTGACGGCTGGATCGAAAAACTCAACGTCGACAGCACCGGTGAAAGCGTCAAACACGGTCAGATCCTTTTTGAGCTCTATTCACCTGCGCTGGTCAACGCACAGGAAGAATTTGTTGCCAGCCTGGCCAGCCGGTCGGCGGCATTGCACGAAGCGTCCGCCGACCGACTGCGTTCGCTGGGCTTTAACGAAAGCCAGATCAAGGCATTACAGAAGACCAGCCAGGTCCAGCAGCGGGTGGGATTTCACGCGCCAAAAGACGGTATTGTCGTGCAACTTTCGGTCCGCGAAGGCATGTACATCACGCCGGCAAGCCAGATCATGAGCCTTGGGCAGCTTGATACTGTCTGGTTGATGGCCGAGGTTTTCGAGCGACAGGTGTCATGGGTCGAACCCGGTCAGCGGGCTGAAGTTCAGCTCGACTATCTGCCGGGCAGAACCTGGCAGGGCACGGTCGACTATGTTTATCCGGAACTCAGCCCTAGCTCGCGAACGGCTCGGGTGCGGATACGTTTTGACAATCCAGACGAGTACCTGCGGCCAAACATGTTTGCCAGGATCAGAATCTTTGGCACGCCGGTGCCCGACGCCATCCACATACCGCTGCAGGCGCTGATCCGGGGCGGGTCGGTCGACCGCGTGGTCCTGGCGGAAGGCGATGGCCGTTTCCGCTCGAAAGTCGTGGTGGCCGGCATCGAATCGGGTGACCGGGTCCAGATACTGTCTGGCCTTGCGGCCGGAGAGACCGTCGTTAGCTCGGCCCAATTCCTGATCGATTCCGAGTCGAACATCGACGCCGAGATCGCGCGCATGGAACGGGTGGCCGATGGCAGTTCAGATACCGAGCCAGCGGAGTAAGCCCTGATGATTGCAAACATTATCCGTTGGTCCGTAAACAATCGCTTCACGGTATTGCTGATGACGGCAATCCTGACCGTCGGCGGTATTTACTCGATTTCGCAAACGCCAGTAGACGCGATCCCTGACCTGTCGGATGTGCAGGTCATCATCAAGACCAGTTACCCCGGCCAGGCCCCGCAGGTCGTCGAGGACCAGGTCACCTATCCGCTGACCACCGCAATGCTGGCGGTACCAGGCGCCAAAAAGGTACGCGGCTATTCGTTTTTTGGCGATTCATATGTGTACATTATTTTCGACGATGGGGTCGATCTTTACTGGGCGCGGTCCCGGGTACTCGAATATCTAAGCCAGGTCGCGGCTACCCTGCCGGCAGATGCCCGGCCTGCATTGGGACCGGATGCGACCGGCGTCGGCTGGATACTCGAGTACGCACTGGTCGACCGCAGCGGCCAGCATGATCTTTCCCAGCTAAGGTCCATCCAGGACTGGTTTCTGAAGTACGTATTACAGACCGTACCGGGGGTTTCCGAAGTCGCCACCATCGGTGGCATGGTCCGCCAATACCAGGTCGTGGTCGACCCGGACAAGCTGCGTGCCTATGGACTGAGCCTGGCGCAAATCAGGAAAGCGATACAAAACGCCAACCAGGAAACCGGCGGGTCGGTCCTCGAGATGGCCGAGGCGGAGTACATGGTGCGCGCCTCCGGTTACCTGCAAAGCGTTGCCGATCTCGAGCAGGTGCCGGTGAAAATAGCGGCCAACGGCATTCCTGTCCTGCTTGCAGATATCGCCGAGATTCGCGTGGGCCCGCAAATGCGCAGGGGAATCGCCGAGCTCGATGGTGAGGGAGAAGTCGTCGGCGGCATCATCGTCATGCGCTGGGGCGAAAACGCCTCACGCACGATAACCGCGGTGAAAGAAAAACTGGCGGAATTACGCAACAGCCTGCCGGACGGCGTTGAAATCGTGCTTACCTATGACCGTTCATTGTTGATCGATCGTGCCGTGGAATCGCTATCGCGAAAACTGGTCGAGGAATTCATCGTCGTCGCGCTGATTTGCGCACTGTTCCTGTTCCATCTGCGCTCGTCCATGGTAATCATCCTGAGTCTGCCGATCGGCATTCTTTGCGCATTTATCGTCATGCGGATGCAAGGCATGAACGCCAACATCATGTCGCTGGGCGGTATCGCGATTGCGATTGGCGCGATGGTGGATGCCGCCATCGTCATGATCGAAAATGTGCACAAGCATATCGAGCGAAACCCCATCGATGACCGGAACCGCTGGCAGGTGATTACCCGGGCGCCGACCGAAGTCGGGCCGCCGCTGTTTTTCTGGCTGCTGATCATCACCTTGAGCTTCTTGCCGATATTCACCTTGCAGGCACAGGAAGGACGCCTGTTTTCGCCGCTGGCCTATACCAAGACCTATTCGATGGCGGCGGCGGCCATTCTTTCGATCACGCTGGTGCCCGTCCTGATGGGCTATTTCATCCGCGGCCGCATCACGCCGGAGATGAAAAATCCGGTCAACCGGATCCTGATCGCCGCCTACCGGCCTTTGATCAACCTGGTCATCAACCGGCCGAAAGCCGTCCTTCTGGCCAGCGTGCTGGTCGTTTTGGTCGGGCTGTGGCCGGCCAACAAGCTGGGTTCGGAGTTCATGCCGGCGCTGGATGAAGGCGACATCATGTATATGCCCACCACCTACCCGGGCATTTCCATCGGCAAGGCAAGGGAACTGCTGCAACAAACCGACAAGCTGATCGCCACCTTGCCGGAAGTCAAAAGCGTGTTCGGCAAGATCGGCCGCGCCGAGACGGCAACCGACCCCGCCCCGCTGACGATGATAGAAACGATCATCCAGTTGAAGCCGAGGGACCAGTGGCGACCGGGGATGACCAGTGAAAAAATTCGTGACGAGTTGGATCGAATTTTGCAATTGCCCGGACTCACCAATGCCTGGGTCATGCCGATCAAGACGCGCATCGACATGCTGGCCACCGGCATCAAGACACCGGTCGGCATCAAGGTAGCCGGACCCGACCTGCGAGTCATCCAGGACATCGGCAAACAAATCGAGCGGGCGCTGGAAAATGTCAAGGGCACGGCCTCGGCATATTCAGAACGGGTCGCAGGCGGCCGCTATATCGATGTCGACATAAACCGGCGACAGGCCGCACGCTATGGCCTGAATATCAATGACATCCAGGACGTGGTCCGCACTGCTGTCGGCGGCATGAATGTTACGCAAACGGTCGAGGGGCGGGAGCGCTATCCGGTCAACCTGCGCTATCCGCAACGGGTCAGAAACTCGGTAGAACAGT
>JAPUGL010000011.1 GCA_027292775.1 Gammaproteobacteria bacterium
TGATCGTCGAACCAGCGCCCGATCAGACCACCACGCCGATAATGGCGCAAGGCCCACTGGCCCTCGTCCGATGCCACGAAATAAACCGTGCCCCGGCCGCCGGTGTTGCCCAGCAATCGGCCGCGCTCGCGCCACCAGGAACACTCGCCCAGGTCGAAGTCCGGCTTACTGACCAGCTCTGAGTCATAAACCATCCCGCAGCCATCGTCGCGCAAGTAATGTTCGATCATGGGGTGCCAGTATACGCATCGCAGGGCCGGCAGCCATGCGGGCTAGTCGAGCGCATGAGGTAGAATGCAGTTCTGGTTTATGGGCGACAAATCATGCTGATCAGTTATCACAGGGAACAACTCGAGCGACTTACGGACTTCGAGATATCCGATGCGCTTGAACAAGGCAATATAATTTATTTTCCGGAGTGCCCTATTCCCCTCCCCCGTGAGGACGATCTGCAGTTCATTCGCGACGAACTGCCGACCCGCGTGGCGCTCAAAAATGTCAGCTATCACGCTGAAGCCGACGCGGTTCGCGGCCTGGATGCAGATCGGGAAACGACAGACAGAGTACACCGGATTCTGACCGTCCACAGCAAGGAAGTTGACGCGTTCCTGAAAAAAATCATCCCGTCGTTGACCGCCGACTGGACGACCGGAACCACCAGTTTCAGGCCGATTCAGGAAAAAGGGCGCGACCTGAAACCACATGCCAGCAACGAATTGATTCATTTCGACGCGGGTGCGTATGGCGCCACCAATGGCGACCGCATCCTGCGATTTTTTGTTAACGTAAACCCGCATGATGACCGGGTATGGGCAACCAAGGGGGCGTTCCCCGAGGTGTACCAAAGATACGGAATGAAAGCCGGCGTCCGCAAAGACATTCCGGGCAAAAATTACCTGCAGAAAAATTTCCTGGACCATCTTCGGACAGGCATCGTTCGTGGACTGAAAAAATCCGGATTGAAAATGGCGCATGTGCTGGATAGCAGTCCATACGACCGCCGCATGCGAAAATTTCACAACTTCATGAAAGACACGCCGGAGTTTCAGCGGCGTGACAACTATTACCAGCAAATCAGGTTCAGGCCTTTTTCCGCCTGGATGGTTTTCACCGACATGGTCAGCCACGCCAGCATCTCTGGCCAGCACGCCTTCGTCGATACTCACTTGGTGCCGCTGGCCAACTGCCGGCTGGCGGAGCTCGCGCCGATTAATATTCTGAAATCCGCGGCCTGAGCTGGGTTGCTCAGGCTAACGCCGTGGACAGGGCGCTCAAAACCTGTTCGGGTCGGATGTTATTCAGGCAATTCAGGTGCCCAAGAGGGCATTCCCTCGCGAAGCAGGGGCTGCATTCGAGACCGAGATAAATCGTCTGTGCCTTATCGCTTAGCGGTGGCGTGTACGCCGGTGACGAAGAGCCATAGATGGCGACCAGTGGAATCCCCACCGCCGCGGCTACGTGCATCAGCCCAGAATCATTGCTCACCGCTGCACTGCTAAGGCCAAGCAAATCTATCGCGTCTTCCAGTTCGGTGCGTCCACAAAGATTCCTGACCGCCGCCAGACCGGCCGCTATGACCTCTCCCGCCGCATGGTCTTTTTGCGAGCCCAGCACCCAGACCGCAATATCCTTGCTGACCAGTTCACCGGCAAGCCAATGATAATAATCCAGCGGCCAACATTTGGCTGGACCGTACTCGGCCCCCGGCAGCAGCGCGACAATTTTCCCATAGGGATCGAGGTCCAGCTCTGCGATCAGGCGTTCCTGGTTGCCATAGTCGATGGCCAGCGCCGGCGGCTGAATTTGCAGCACGCGCTCACAGTCGGCAGCCATGGCCAGGGCGACAAATCGTTCCGCGGTGGCTTGCAAGGCGGCGCGGTCGGCTTTTCGAATATCGTTGATCAGACCAAAACGAAGTTCGCCCAGGTATCCGGTGCGCACGGGGATTCTTGCATGAAATGGAACCAGCGCCGCCTTGAAAGACCGCGGCAGTACGTAGGCCTGCACGTAGCGCTCTTTACGCAGCTGTTTGCCCAGCCGGTACCGCTGTCGCCAGCGAAACTCACCGTGCCCGAGCGGCATTTTGAGCGGTCTGCGCACCTGCGGCATGCGGCGTATTATGGGCAGCGACCAGCCCGGGCTCAGCACATCGAGCGGGGATTCCGGGTGATTTTTTTTTAGCGCTATCAGCAGGGACTGGGTCATCACCATATCGCCGACCCATGAAGGGCCAACGATCAGGCGCGGCCGCGCATTTTCCTTATTGCTCATCGGCGGCGAGAAAATCCAGGTATTCATTGACGCCTTCTTCGACGGTGCGGAACGGCGCCTCGTAACCGGCGGCGCGCAGCCGGTCCATATCAGCCTCGGTGAAACTCTGGTAACTGTCTCTCAGGTGGTCAGGAAAAGGTATATAGGTAATCTTGCCTCGCCCATGCCAGGCGATTACCGCATTCGCCACATCGTTAAAGCTCTGACTGCGGCCAGACCCCAGGTTAAACACTCCCGACACCTGCGAATTGTCCATCAGCCACAGGTTTACATCCGCAACATCGCCGACATGAATGAAATCCCTGCGCTGCTCGCCATCGGCATAACCTCCGCTGGCGCAAAACAAACGGGCCTCACCATCGTTGATAATCTGATTATTAAAATGAAAAGCGACGCTCGCCATGGCGTCTTTGTGATCTTCGCCGGGCCCATACACGTTGAAATACCGCAGACCGACAAGCTGGGATCCGGCTTCGGGCAAAATGCGTCTGACGTATTGATCGAACAAAATTTTGGAATAACCATATACGTTCAGCGGGCGCTCGTTAGCCGGCTGTTCGCTGAATTTCTCGCTGCCGCCATACACCGCGGCCGATGAGGCGTAAATCAGCGGAATTTTATGGTTCAGGCAAAAATGCAGCAAGATTTTCGAGTATTCGAAGTTGTTGCGCATCATGAAACGACCATCCCATTCGGTCGTCGTAGTACAGGCGCCCTGGTGAAATATTGCCTGGATGCCACAACCAAAATCCGACCTACTCTTCAGGCGTCGGAGAAAATCATCCTTGTCCTGGTAATCAGCGATCTGGCAGTCCACCAGGTTGCGATACTTGACGCCATTTTCCAGATCATCGACAACCAGAATATTGTTCTCGCCGCGGGCATTCAAAGCCCGAACAAGATTGCTACCCACAAACCCCGCACCGCCCGTCACAATGATCATGTCTGTGCTTCCAATTTTCCGAAACCCGGATATGCGCTCGAGTACAAATCAAGATACTGCCCTACCATGCGGTCCACGGTAAACCCGTCCGCGAACCGTTTTCCGGCCTCGCCCATCGCGGCTCGTCCAGTGGGGTCGCCGGCAAGCGATACGATAGCGTCATGTAGCGCTGTTTCGTCCGCCACGCCAATCAGAAGGCCGTTGTCGCCGTGCCTGACCAGTTCTGGAATGCCGACGACTCTGCTGGCAATAAGCGGCAGCGAAAAACTCATCGCGTCGAGCAGACTGCTACCCAGGCCTTCCGCATAAGTAGGAAAAACGAACAGGTCGAAGGCAGCCAGATAATCCCCGACGTTGTCGACAAACCCGGTCATGCTGAGGTTGTTCAGCCCCTGCGCCT
Source organism: Gammaproteobacteria bacterium (assembly GCA_027292775.1). Lineage (GTDB taxonomy): Bacteria > Pseudomonadota > Gammaproteobacteria > Steroidobacterales > MnTg04 > MnTg04. The sequence goes on from JAPUGL010000011.1 coordinate 3,615, forward strand.
GTCTGCGGCAATTTTCCTCATCCTCGCCACCACCGACCAGGACAAAATGAAGATTCGGGTGGCTATGCTGCAACCGTCTGGCGACATTTATCAGATGGACCTGGCCCTTCTTCGCGTCCAGCGCCGCAACATTGCCGACCAGCAACTTTTCCGGCCATGCCTGTTTCAGTTGCCTGACACGATTGGGGTCGCAAGGAAGGCGGTTGAGCGCGTCGTATAGCACTCGCGTCCTTATCGCCGGCACATCGCCTTGCAGGATTTTCTCCACCGCAGCGGATATGGCAACCACGGTCGCGGCCCGGCGATAGACGCTACGAGTCCAGCGACCTCGTATAGGCCTGCCAACCACACGCCGAGTTGCGATATAAGGCACACGATGCAAGCGGTGATACAGTGCACAGGCGTGCAATCCACGGCCTTCGTGGGAATGAATAAGCGCAGCTCCGCGCAGGAGACGCTGGGTTGCCAGCAAGCCCCCGGCCAACCCGCCTGCTTCAACCAGCTGCAGATCCGGCAGGCCCGCCAGCCGCTGAGCCAGCGGCGCGCCCGCCCTGATTATCAGTTTCTGTCTGATTTCGTGACCTGACAGACCGCGCACCAGGAGTTCGGTCTGTCGTTCACCACCGCGAAAACCACGCGAAAGATTAACGTGACAAAGCAAGGGTTTCCCCCTGGGCGACGTGCTCATCTCCTGAACCGAGCCTAGCCAGCGCCGTCTGCTTGATCGTTATCGACGAGTTCGTAGCTGGCGGAACAATATGGGCATTTAGCCCGGCCTGTTGTTTCGATGGGTAAGTAAACCTTGGGATGTGAATTCCACAGGTACATCCCCGCCATCGGACAACTCAGCGGCAAATCATCGTGACCGACCCGGTAGAGATTACTGGTGTTTGGCTGGATCAAGGTCTCCGCTTTCACCTCTTTGCTGGAAGCACCCTCGCTCGCCACTGTGATTCCCCCTGGCCTGGCCGGCAACAATCGTTATGCCGGCTGGCTGCCGGCAGGAGGCTTATCATAACAGCCATCCGAAGCGAGCTCATTCTCCGATGAGTTCCTGCCAAAGGACACTTACCGCCCTTGCTTCTTCAAGAAATTCCTTTCCGTCGACAACTCCGCCACCACCTTCCAGGGATAAATGATGCAGCCGGCGGCGATATGTCAGGTAAGCTTCCATCAGCAAACGAGTCTGTTCCGCCTCGAGTACGCCACAGGCGGACAAAGCCTCAAGCTGCCGCATATTGTCCGGCCAGACAATCAGTCTGTCATTCCTGCGCGCCTCTCTCAACACCAGGTACTGCACGAGAAACTCGATATCCGCAATCCCGCCCGCATCCTGTTTGATATCGAACTGCCCGCTTCCGGAGCGTGACAACTCCTGCCTCATTTTGCTGCGCATCCTGGAGACTCGTTCCGCCAGCCCGTCCTCAGGTATATGCCGGGTCAGCACCTCATTGCGTAGCTCATTAAAGCGGCGAGCCAGACGTTGGTCGCCTGCCACCGGTCTTGCACGCAGCAACGCCTGATGCTCCCAGGTCCACGCTTTTTGTATCTGGTAATTGCTGAATGCCGCGAAACTACTGACCAGCAGCCCCGCCTGGCCGCTCGGCCGCAGTCGCATATCCACCTCGTACAAGCGCCCGGCTGGCGTCTGTATCGACAGGAAACTGACCAACCGGCGCCCAAGGCGGCTATAAAACACCATGCCATCTTCCAGCTTGTCTTGCGGCCAGGCAAGGTCGGCTTCATGCAAAAAAACAAGATCGAGATCGGAGCCGTAGGCGAGTTCCAGTCCACCGAGTTTTCCGTAACCAACAACCAGGAATCCGGGCGCAACCACGTCCATTGTTTCCGTTGGACCCGGCTGCCGCTCGAGCAATTTATCCCAGACCAGATGAAGTGAACGCTGGAGAACCAACTCGGCGATATCGGTCAGACGGTCGCTCACCTTCATTAATGGCAACCGCTTGTCGAGATCGGCCAGGGCAACCCGGAAAACGGAAGCGTTTTGAAATCGTCGCAGGGCATCGTGTTGCTGTTCCGGATCGTCCGGGGCAGCCGCCCGGGTCCGGTTGTCCAGCTCAGCGATGAACTGTTGCCGGTCCGGCACTAGGTTTAGCAAGTTCGGGTCGAGCAACTCATCTAACAACAGGGGCGATCCCGCCACCTGGCGGGTCAGAAAATCGCTGGCGCCACACAGCTCAACCAGCCGTTCCAGCGCCGCCGGGTTTTCTCTCAGCATCGCGAAATAGGCGCTGCGCCGGCCTACCGCTTCCAGCACCGTGAACAACCGCTCTAAAACGCGTGGCGCGTCGAGCCTGGGCGCCGCCAGCCTGACTATTGATGGCAGCAATTGTCTGAGCCTGTCGCCGCCCGGCTGATCCAGCCGCCGGAACAGGGACCCACCGGCAAGAGCCCGGAGTTTGCGGAGTACTTTCGCAGGCTCGGCGCATTTCATCTGCTGCAACAAGTTATTCGCATCTGCTTCAGACAGGCTACCATCCCAGATTCCGGCAAATGCCTGCCGCGCTTCCACATCATCATCGGTATCCGGCTGAGGAATAAGCTTATCGAACCAGTGGCTGACGTTGCGGGTATGCTGGCGCAGCGTCTCAATCAACTGTTCCCAGTCCGGCAGGTTCATCGCACCGGTAAGCATCGCCCTCGCCAGGCTGTCGCTCGGCAAGTCGTGGGTTTGCCGATCCTCCGCGGCCTGAATCCGATTCTCGAGATTTCGCAGAAACTCGTATGCGTCCGCCAGTTCGGCGGCGGCCTCCGTCGGCAGGTAGCGGTGTTGCTCAAGAACCGTAAGGACTTCCAATAATGAGCGGCGGCGCAAAGCCGGTTGACTGCCGCCCCGAATCAGTTGCAAACATTGAGCGATAAACTCGATTTCCCTGATACCACCAGGGCCCAGCTTGATATTTTCCCGCAGATCCCGCCGCTTTACTTCCCGGGCGATCATCTCGCGCATGTCGCGCAGCGCTTCAAAAACTCCGTAATCGAGATAACGGCGATAGACAAACGGTCGCAGCACGTTCTTGAACAGGTCTTCAGACATAGCCGCAGCTGTCACCGCGCGCGCCTTTACATAGGCATAGCGTTCCCAGTCTCGCCCGCTTTCCTGCAGATAGATCTCCAGTGCGTTGAAACTGAGAACCAGTGGCCCGGCATCGCCGAATGGCCTCAGTCGCATATCCACACGATAGACTCTACCCTGCTCGGTCGCTTTATCGAGCAGGTAAATGATTCGCTGACCCAGCCGCTGGAAATATTGCTGGTTATCCAGTTGCCGCGGACCGTCAGTCGTTCCGGCAGCCGGATATAGAAATATCAGGTCGATATCCGATGACAGGTTCAGCTCACCTCCACCAAGCTTGCCCATCGCCAGAATGACCAGCTCCTGCAAACGGCCTTCGCTGTCCTTTGGCAAACCGTACCCTTCGCCAAGTTCCCGGGTCGCGATTCGGCTGGCCGCCTGCAGTGCGAGGTCCGCACAGTTGCTGAGTTCCTCGAGTGTCCGGGAAAGATCACTCAGACCGTTCAGATCCCGCCAGATTACGCCGAGGATCATTTCCTGCCGCCATAAGCGGAGTGCCTGTGTCGGGTCCACCGGGGAGCGGGCCAGGTATTCATGCAGGCGGTCGGATGGTGAATCCGGCTGTCCGCCACCGTGCTGAATGATCGCGCGAAGAAGTTCAGGATGGCTCGCCATGATCCGAGCGGCAAAGGGGCTCAGGCTGGCGACCCGAAGAAGCTGCGCCCGCAACTCCGGATCAGCGGACAACAAAGATTCCAGCCCTGGTTCGGCCGTCAGGATTTCATGCACGCGCGATTCGGTTTTCTCGCGCAGGATCGGCGGCAGGTTTTCCAGTTCTGCTTCATTCCAGTCCATGCGCAACAATCTGACAGCTGGGGCATTGTTTGGCAACGCGCAAAAAAAAAGCCCCGCCGAAGCGGGGCTTTGCACGACAAAATCGTGTTCGGGCGTCTTACATCATGCCGCCCATGCCACCCATATCGGGCATACCGCCAGGCATCCCTGGCGCATCATCAGCCGGCGCTTCTGCGACCATCACTTCCATGGTCAGCAAAAGGCTGGAAACGGACGCGGCGTTTTGCAGCGCCAGGCGGGTAACCTTGGTCGGATCGAGAATTCCCATCTCGATCATGTTTCCGAACTCACCGTTGGCCGCGTTGTAACCGAAATGGTCCTTGCCGTCTGATACTTTCTGCAACACGACCGATGCCTCTTCGCCGGCGTTGGTCACAATCTGGCGCAGGGGCTCCTCCACCGCACGGCGCATGATATTGATGCCCATGTTCTGATCGTCATTGTCGCCCTTGAGATTGCCGATTCCGGCGACGGCACGCAGCAGGGCTACGCCACCGCCAGCTACCACGCCTTCCTCCACCGCGGCGCGGGTTGAATGCAAGGCATCCTCGACCCGTGC
>JAPUGL010000110.1 GCA_027292775.1 Gammaproteobacteria bacterium
TTCACAGAAAGAATTTCACAGTGTTAATTTCACATAAAGATGTCGATCTTCAGTTTCCCGACATGAGGATCGATCATTCCTTCAAATTATACGTCCAGCGACCGTAGACATACATACCGGCTGCGGCTACCAATCCCACTACGGCCATGATGTACCAGGCGACGCCGATGTTGTTGGCGGCATACAGCTGGACGGTCAATGCCTCACCGGTCTGGCCCGTGGTCTCGATCAACTTCTGGAATGCTTCGCCTATGGGTACCGCATTAACGTCGGCCTGGGTCATGCCGTTATCCAGCATCGCTTGTCGCGCGATCGTATCTTTGGAGCCGAGTTCGCCATACAGGTACTGACCGAAAAAGCCCTCCAGCGACCAGCCGATGCCCGTCGGTAGCTGGCTGAATCCGAGGTACATGGCCTTTTTCTGTGCTGGCGCGATATTGCCGAGATACTCCAGGCACTTGGGGCTGGAGAGCATTTCACCCATCGAGAAACACACGATGGCCAAAACCATGACCCAGACGTAGTTAAAGCCGCCGAGCAGCAGCAGAGATGCTGCTGCGAGAAACGTACCCAGGGCCATGGAGTTGGTTGCCCTCATCAGCGCACTCCAGCCCGCGACGATGAAACAAAAAAACATGATCAGCATCGCGTTTATGTTGATGAGGCCCTCAGGCAGTATGCGCTGGCCGTCTCGAGTCATGCCGAGCAGAAATATCCAGACCTTGTTGGTCGTTCCGTCCGGGCCAAACAGGTGTTGCACCATCACCGTGGTATCGACCCAGTCGCGGAAATACAGCGGCCCAACGTCCCAGAAGGCCATGAGCATGAACCAGAAACCGGAAAACAGGATCATGTACCAGACCATGACAGGACGGAGCAGCTCTTTGAGGCTGTCGCGCCACAGGCTGATTTCCTGAACTTCGCCAGACTTCACCTTAGCGCGATGTTCCAGACGCTCGTCTTTATCTTGTTCCTTGTACGTCAGGAGCAACAGGAAATTGAGCGCGATGATGGCTGCGCAGGCGTAGAACACGTGTGACCACTGCAGCTGCCGTAACTGTGCCGCGAGCAGCGGGCCGATAAAACCACCGATGTTGACGGTCTGGTAGAACACGCCCCAGGCCATCGAGCTGTTTTCCCGACTGGTTGCCTTGACGATCGTCGCCTGAATGCCCGGCTTGAAAATACCGGTACCGAAGGCCAGCACCATGGCACCCGCCATGAAACCCCAGAAAGACGGGAACCAGGCCATGAGCAGGTAGCCCAGGATCTTGATGATTGTCGATGCGAAAATCGTCTCTTTGTATCCCACGCGGTCCGAGATACCGCCCGTAAAAACCGGTACGAACGACTGCACCAGGGCCCAGAACAGGAATATGATGCCGACGTCGGCACCCGTCAGGCCGAGACCTCCGTTCGATACTGCATCGGTGGCGTAGAGACTCGATACCTGCCGCACACCGTAGAAGGCAAGTCGCTCCACCATTTCCATGGCACCGCAGACCCAGAAGACATACGACAGGCTGGCCAATGCGGCCCAGACGCCGAGTTGCTTGACGTCTTTAACGCTGGTGGTGTGGCTTTCTGTTCCGGAAATCGCCATCGGTGTCCCTTTATTCTTTTTTTGAAGGGACGGCAGTCTACCGCGGCCTTAGCGAATTTTCCGCAGCAGTTTGAATTTTTTCTCTGTGTACGGCGCGAAACGAATGTCGAGATCCGGCCACCAGCCGCGTTTCATTACGGCTTTCATGTGACTAAACGTATCAAATCCTCGTTTGCCGCTGTACGCGCCCATGCCGCTGGGCCCGACGCCGCCAAACGGCAGCTCGTGTACGGCCGCGAACATCATCACGTCGTTTATGCAGGCACTGCCGCAGCTGACGTCATTAAGGAATCGTGTTTCGGCCTGTTTGTCCCGGGTAAACAGGTAAGCGGAGAGCGGTTTGTCACGTTTGCGGATTGCGGCGATGGCCTCGTCAAGGTCGTCAGCTCGGACGATCGGCAGAATCGGTCCGAATATCTCTTCCTGCATCACCGGGCTCTCCGGTGATACACCCGTTAGCACCGTCGGTGCGATGTATTTATCGCCGGCATCTGTCTGGCCACCCGCCACAACTGTCCCCGAACCGATCAGCTGACTAACACGATCGAAATGCCGGGAGTTGATTATTCGACCATAGGAGTCGGACTGCTGCGGATCGCTACCAAACATGTCGTCAATACTTTTTTTGATCAGCGGTACAAGTTTGGCCTCGGTGTCCGCGTCCGTCAGTATGTAATCAGGCGCGGTACAGGTCTGGCCGGCATTGGTGAACTTGCCCCATACGATGCGCCTTGCCGTGGCTTCAAGATTCGCGTCCGGCAAAACCACACAGGGGCTTTTGCCACCGAGTTCCAATGTCACGGGCGTGAGGTTTTTTGCCGCCGCAGCCATCACGATACGACCGACATTACCGCCGCCCGTGTACAGGATGTGGTCGAACGGCAGTTCCAGCAAAGCCGAGGTTTCGGCGACCCCTCCTGTCACGATATTGATGCACTCCGGGTCCAGGTACTTCGGGACTCGGCGCGCCAGTAACGCCGACGTTGCAGGCGCCAGCTCAGAAGGTTTGATAACCACGCAATTGCCCGCCGTTATTGCCGCCACCATACCTGCGAGCGTGAGCTGCACCGGGTAATTCCAGGCGCCGATGACCAGCACGACGCCCAATGGCTCGGGCTGAATCCAGCTCGTCCCCGGCTGCCCCACAAGCGGCGTGGATACGCGTTTCGATTTCGTCCAGCGACTGAGTTTCTTGCGACAATAAGCGGCTTCGCCACTGACGTATGAAATCTCCGTCGTATATGACTCCATTGGCGGCTTGCCCAGGTCGGCCGCGAGTGCCGCCATGAATTCGCCCTCGCATTCCGCCATCAACCGTTCCACAGCTTCAAGTTGCGCGCGGCGCCATGCGAGGTCCCTCGTCCTGCCGCTATCAAATACTGTCTTCATGTTATCAATCATCTGGACATTCCGGGACTTGTATTGAAGTGCAATGATTCTGCCTGTACGGGCTCCAGCAGGGAAGCGCCTGTAGGAGCGAGATAGTATATGATCGCGCGCCACGGATTCACTCGGAACGTTGCAAATGGCAGAAAACCTCAGATCCCCGGGATGGTGGGCCGGCATCGGCCTCGCGCTATTCGTATCGGTATCCGCAGGCTACGTTGCTCACTGGTTCGGCGTATCGGTGCTTGGCTTCGCCAAGAGTCCTGTCAGCTCAATAATGATGGCGATCATCTTGGGAATGATCGTTGCAAATACGATCAG
>JAPUGL010000111.1 GCA_027292775.1 Gammaproteobacteria bacterium
GACGCTGTGCGCTGCGCGGCTTAACCGCAAGGAGATCCGAGCACGGGTAGGATCTTCGACGTCGATAAGGACGGTGAGCCGGATTTCGTGGTACCCTTAAACCATCCGTGTCTGACTACGCAGTACCAGCCCTCTACGGGTGGTAACACGGCCTTGGATGCGGAACTGTCCGAGAATTTCAACGTTGGCATCGTCTTCAACCCGATCGACGATCTGTCTATCAGCCTCGATTATTACCATATCGACTTGGTTGATCAGGTCGGTACGTTGCCATTGCAGGCTACCCTGGATGCGGAACTGATCAATATGGGCAGCCCGGTGGTTACCCGTGGCGCCAATGGCCGGATCATCGTTGTCGACCAGCGCCAGCTTAACCTGGCGGGTACCAAAACCAACGGTCTGGATCTCGATCTGCGTTACAGCTTCTCGGCCGCTGGCGTTGGCGACTTCACGACGCAGCTCACCTGGAGCCATGTCAATAACTTCGTGCAGGACACCAATGATGGCTCGGGCTTCAATGACGTCACGTTTACGCCGGATGATCGTATCCAGTGGAACCTGAACTGGTCGTTGTCCGACTACTCGGCGACGCTGATTGGCAACTACATCAATTCCACGCCAGTCGCTGGTGGCGGTACCCTGGATGACTGGACCACTTGGGATCTCCAGCTGAACTGGGCCACCCCGTGGAATGGCCGGCTGACGGTCGGTGCGAGGAACCTTTTCGACAAGGATCCACCGCAGACAGCCCAGCTCCCCCACCCGTTCTACACCAACCAGCTGCACGATATATATGGCCGGGTGCCGTATATCCGTTACACGCAGGATCTGTAAGAACGAAAACCGCTTATCTTTAGTGGTTAGCTGAAAAGCGAAAAATGGCCCGGGAGACCGGGCCATTTTTTTGCTCCTTGAAACCGTGTGAGCGCCGGAGCAGTACAGGCATAATAGGAATCCGCCCTGGGAAAACTATTGCCTGGGCAGACATGAGTTGATTATCTCAAACCGGACAAGGACCATAGTTTGCAGGAAAAAAGCCCACAACAAGCGAATCCGGCATTGGCCGAGTTCCTGGTCAGCAAGTTAAAAGAGGGCATGCGCCGTCAGAATGCGCACGATTATGCTGGCGCCGAGTCGCTTTACCGACAGGTTCTGCAGACGGAGCCGAATCAGCCGGATGCCCTTCATCTGCTTGGCCTGATCGCGCAGCAAGCGGGACAAAGCGCGAGCGCCATCGATCTGATCCGCAGTGCCATAAAGGTCAACCAGCACAATCCCGATTATTATCACAATCTCGGCATCGTTTATGAATCCCTGAAGAATTACGACGCCGCAATTCAGTGCAATATGCGTGCTGTACACCTCAGACCGGATTCCTTTGCCTCCCGTTTCAGCCTTGCCAATGATTACCGGCTGGCCGGCCGGCTGGACGAGGCGATCGGCGAATACCGCAATGTCCTGATCTTGCGGCCGGATGACGCGGAGGTTTATTCCAACCTTGGGGCGGCACTGGGCGCGCTTGGCAGATCACAGGAAGCCGTAGACAGCCTCCGGAAGGCCCTGGAAATAAAGCCCGACCAGTCGGACATGCACTCCAACCTGGGCATGGCTTTGCACTCGCTGGGAAATCTGCAGGAAGCCGAAAACAATTACCGCCGTGCGCTCGAATTAAACCCGGATTTCCTGACTGCCTGGGGAAACCTGGCGGAAATCTTGCTCGAACGAGGCAGGCCGGATGAAGCGCTGGCCGCGGCGCGCGAAACTCTGCGGGTTGATAGCAGTAACCAGGTCGCCTTCGCCCTGATTGCCATCGCATGCAACGAACTCGACGAGACCGGCGAAAGAGACCGCATACTGGATTTCTCGCTGGCCAGTGCGATCGACATCGAACCGCCGCAAGCGAGAACGGCGGCCGGCAATGACGACGAGAACGACGCCCTGCATTTTTTTAATACGGAGTTGGCCAGGCACACGCTCAGCCATCCGAGCCTGGTTTTCGAGCCGACTGGGAAGTCGACCAGGAAAGGCCGGCAAAGTGGCGAATTGCTGGTTGAGCCCAAAGGGCCGGTCGCGCATCTGGAAAAACAGATCCGTGCGGCGGTAAAAGAGTACATCGCCCGGATTCCCGGCGATACCGATCACCCTTTCCTGTCTCGCAAACCGGAGCACTGGCAATTGTCCGCATGGGTGACGATTCTCAACCGGGAGGGTCACCAGCTACCACATATTCATCCGGCCGCATGGCTGAGCGGCGTCTATTATGTACAGGTTCCGGAACAGAACAGTGCCCAGGAAAACGCAGGCTGGATCGAACTTGGCCGAGCGCCAGAGCACTTGCGGAAGGGCAAGCCGATGCCGATGAAGTACCTGGAGCCTGTTCCCGGGCGTATGTACTTGTTCCCATCGTATTTCTATCATTCCACCGTGCCATTTGGCGGCGACCGGCCGCGCATTAGTATCGCCTTCGACGTCACCCCAATACCGGCAGGATCGTCGCGTCCACCGATGACGGACACGGAAGTGGACCAGGGGCTGGCACGGGCACGGCAGTTGTTTGCCGAAGAGAGACGAGCCCAGGCAGACGAAGTAGCCAGCATGATTCTCGAACGTAAGCCCGATGAACACAGGGCGTTGCATGTGCTGGCGCGGGTCGCCCATGCGGACGGACGGATGCCCGACGCTGCCGATTATCTCCACCGGGCACTGGCGCTGTCTCCGGACACCGCGCAATATCATGCGGAGTTGTCAGAAGTTCTGCACTCGCTGCAATGGCAGGAAGAAAGCGCGGCCGAACTTTATAAGGCCATCGATCTCGGGCTGGATAATGAGCAGATCTATACTCAACTCGGCGCGGCACTATCGGATATAGGTGATTTTGAGAAAGCGCAGGAGGCGTTTTTGCGCGCCGTGGATAATCCGTCAACCCTGGGCTCGGCGTATTACGGTAGTTCGATGATCTCCGGATTCGAGAAACAAGAGGGCCTGGTTGAAAAAATGCAGGCGGCCTTGAATCGCACAGACCTCCCCGACAGGGAACTGGGCAATCTGCATTTTGCCCTGGGGCGCGCCTGCGCTAGCGGCAAGGATCATGACCAGGCATTCAGGCATTTCACAGAGGCCAATCTCAAGCGCCGGCAGGGCCTGTCATTCACGCTGGAAACCGAACGTAAAAACACCAGGAAAATCATCGAGGCTTTTACCCCGGACTTGTTCGAAAAATTCGAAGCTTGCGGCAATCCATCGGAGTTGCCGGTTTTTATTATCGGGATGCCGCGCTCCGGAACAACCTTGGTTGAACAGATTATCGCCAGCCACCCGCAGGTTCATGGCGCCGGCGAACTGAATGACCTGTGGCGCACGGTCGAGCAGATCACCAGTTTTTTGCCGCCCGGCGCGCAATTGCCGGAAAACATCGGGCAGGTAAAACCGGAAGCCTGGGAATTTATCGGCAATCAGTACGTCAAGACGATTACCCAGCGATCGTGGAGCGCATTACGGATAACCGACAAACTGCCATTCAATTATACGCTGGCTGGAATCATTCAGCTGATGCTGCCGAAAGCAAGAATTATTCACTGTCGGCGAAACCCGCTCGATACCTGCGTTTCCTGTTTTATGACCTCGTTCGGTAGTGACCGAGGCTTTACCCGGGACCTGCATGAACTCGGCGGCACGTATCGAACCTACCAGGATTTGATGGCGTACTGGCACAAGGTCATGCCGGGGCGAATACTGGATGTCGTTTACGAGGAACTGGTTGAGAACACCGAGGAACAGGCGCGAAAATTGATCGCACATCTCGGCCTAGCCTGGGACGACGCCTGTCTTGAGTTTTACAAGAACAAACGCCGCGTCAGCACTTCGAGTCTGGTGCAAGTCCGGCAACCCGTGTACAAGACCTCGGTGGGGCGTT
>JAPUGL010000112.1 GCA_027292775.1 Gammaproteobacteria bacterium
TGGGCACGCCCGATTCTCGCGAGATGTACCGGGAAAAACTGGTCGAATATTTTACGGCCCACGCAGATGGCCTGGACGGTGACAGCAGGCGGCGGCTGGATACCAATCCGATGCGTATCCTCGATAGCAAGAATCCGGAAATGGCCGGCATTATCGATGGCGCACCGTTGATAACCGACTATCTGGACGAAGAATCAGAAAAGCATTTCAAAGACCTGCGCCGATATCTGGATGAGGCTGGCTGTCAATACGAACTGGCGCCAAGACTGGTGCGCGGTCTGGATTACTACACTCGCACCGTGTTCGAATGGGTTAGCGACAAGCTGGGCGCGCAGGACGCCGTCTGTTCGGGTGGCCGCTACGATGGCCTGGTTGAGCAACTCGGCGGCAAGCCGACGCCGGCCGTCGGTTGGGCGCTGGGCATGGAACGCCTGGTTACGCTGGTAGAACAAGCCGGTTCAGCGGCGGAGCAGGCAGCGCCCGATGTATTTTTTGCGATGCTGGGAGCGGAGGCCGAGTTCAAGGGCATGCGCCTGGCCGAGGAACTCAGGGACGCACTGAACGATATCGCGGTGGTATGTAATGCAGGTGGCGGCAATATTCGAAGCCAGCTGAAAAGGGCGGATCGAAGCGGCGCGAGACTGGCCCTGATAATGGGTGAAGAAGAATGCGCCTCGGGGACCATCGCGATCAAACCGCTGCGCAGCGATGAACCACAGCAGAGCTGTGAACAAGACGAACTGGTGAAACGCCTGCGGCAATTGATGGCTGCGGGCGAATAAGGCCTTTTGGTCAGGACAGGAGTCGAAGTGGACGAGTTTCTATCGGAAGATGAGCAAGTAGAAAAACTGCGGCAATGGTGGGGCGAAAACGGCATGTTCGTTATCGCTGGCCTGGTCATGGGCATAGCACTGCTGGTGGGCTGGAACCAATGGAAACAGTATCGCGAAACGCGGGCCAACGAAGGCTCGGAGGCCTATACGGCCATGAATGAAGCGCTGGCAAACTCTACTGCCGCGACCGCGCTGGAGATAGGCGCCAGGCTCATCTCCGAATACCAGGATACGCCATACGCTAACCTGGCTGCGTTCGCGCTGGCGAAATATCACGTGGGGCAGTCGGAACCGGAACTGGCCGCTGGCTATTTGTCCGGCGTGCTCGAGAACGCGCGTGACGAGGAAATCCGACATATTGCGCGTCTCCGGCTGGCTCGCCTGCAAATGGAGCAGGCAGACAATTCCGTCGCCTTGCAAACACTGGCTGTACACGATCCAGGGCAGTTTGCGGCACGTTACCACGAGCTCAGGGGAGACGCCCATTTTGGTCTGGGTGATCACGCGTCTGCGCGTGACGAATATATGAAAGCGCTGGGTCTGTTCGACCAGGGCACGGTCAACAGTCAGTTGTTACAGATGAAGCTGGATAGCCTGACCGAGGAACCCGCCCAGGAGCCCGGGGAGAATTCATGATCGATCCCATGTACCGTCTGCTGCCAATTTTTCTGGCCGCCGCTCTCGTCGGTGGCTGTGGAATTTTTGGCAAGGATGAACCGGCGGATCCGCCGGTCGAGCTGGCGGGCTTCGATCGTGAATTCCGTGTGCGCCAGGTCTGGAGTGTCAAGATCGGCGGCGATGCGGAGAATTTATACCTGGGCCTGAACCCGGCAAGCGATGGCGCCCGTGTCTATGCGGCCAGTAACGACGGCAAGGTCATCGCGGTCGATACGATCAAAGGCAAGACCTATTGGAAGACAGAGATGGATATCCCGTTCTCCGGTGGGCCGGGCGTGGGCGAAGGCATGCTGGTGCTGGGCGGTGGCGACGGTGAGGTCGTCGCCCTGCACACCTTGGATGGATCGCTGCGCTGGCAAACCACCCTGAGCAGTGAAGTGTTGGCGACGCCGGCAATTACCAGGAATATCGTCGTCGTACGAACGGTCGATGGCAGCGTTTATGGCCTGTCGGTGACCGATGGCTCACAAGTCTGGCTGGTCGAGCAGGAGGTGCCGCGACTGACGCTGCGCGGAAACTCCAGCCCGGTAATCAATGGCGACGTCGTTATCTGTGGATTTGACGATGGCCGGGTCATGGCAATTTCCCTCGAAGACGGGGCTACGATCTGGGATACATTGGTCAGCCCGGCGACCGGCAGGACGGAAATCGAGAGACTGTCAGATATCGATGGGCAGTTGCTGGTTATGGGTGCGGATATTTTCGTGGCCAGTTATCAGGGGCGGGCTGCGATGCTGGCGCTGGAATCGGGTCAGGCCTGGTGGGAACGCGAGCTGTCGAGTCATCGCGGCATCTCCAGCGATGGCAGCACGCTTTACCTGACCGACGACAAGAGCCATATCGTTGCGATGGCACGCCGCAATGGCGAAATCCTTTGGCAACAGGAAGCGCTGCACCAAAGAATGCTGACGACGACCGCGGTCTATCAATCTTATCTGGTAGCCGGCGATATGGAGGGCTATCTGCACTGGTTCAATCGGGCGGATGGCCGGCTGGCGGCACGCAACAAGGTTGGTGGCGGCCGGATCAATTCGACGCCGCTGGTGCTCGATGATCTCGTTTTCGTACAAAACGATGGCGGCCGCCTGTCGGCTTTCCGGGCGAACCTGCCGGCCAAAGAGGACTGAGGCTTTCATGAACGCGCCGGCGATCGATTCCGGTGACGGCCTGCCGGTCATCGCCTTGGTGGGCCGGCCCAATGTCGGTAAATCCACGCTCTTCAATTTCCTGACCCGGACGCGCGATGCGCTGGTAGCCGATACGCCGGGGCTGACGCGGGACCGGCAATATGGCTATGGCAGGATAGGTCCGCGAGATTACCTGATAGTCGATACCGGGGGTCTGTCAGGTGAAAAGGAAGGGATCGCCGCGTTGATGGCGCGTCAGACACAGGCTGCGCTGGACGAAGCCAATGTCGTCCTGTTCATGGTCGACAGTCGTGAGGGTCTGATGCCGAGCGACACCGATGTCGCAGAAATGCTGCGTCGTCTGGGCAAGACTTTATATCTGGTGGTCAACAAGGCCGAGGGTTTGCAGCCGGATGCTGCCGGCGCCGAGTTCCACGCGCTGGGTCTTGGCGAACCGCTGGCGATATCCTCGGCACACGGGCACAACGTCGCAGCCCTGATGGAACTCGTACTCGAGGATTATCCGGACACGAAAATCGATCTCGACAGTCTTTATCCGGGAATCCGGGTCGCCGTCGTCGGCCGGCCCAATGTCGGCAAATCCACGCTGATCAACCGCTTCCTTGGCGAGGAGCGACTGGTTACCTTTGATCAGCCCGGTACGACCAGGGATAGCGTATTCGTGCCGTTTACCCGCGATAAACACGATTACACGCTGATCGACACGGCGGGTGTACGCCGTCGGGCCCGGGTCAGCGATCTGGTCGAGAAATTCAGCATCATCAAAACCCTGAAAGCGATCGACGACGCCCACGTCGTTATCGCGTTGATCGATGCCCGCGAAGGCGTTACCGATCAGGATGCCGGCTTGCTTGGACTGATCGTGCAACGAGGCAGGGCGCTGGTGCTGGCGGTCAACAAATGGGATGGATTGAGCGAGGATCAAAAACAGAACGCGCGCCGCAGCATCGAGTTACGCCTGCCATTCGTCGGTTTCGCCTCGTTGCATTTCATATCCGCGCTGCACGGAAACGGCGTCCATAAATTGCTCGGCGAGGTCAGGAAAGCATACGCGGCCGCGATGCGGGATTTGTCCACGCCAGACCTGACTGCCTGCCTCGAAGATGCAGTCAACCGTCATTCACATCCGCTGGTCGGTGGCCGGCGGATCAAGTTACGCTACGCCCACCAGGGTGGCAGGAATCCGCCGATCATCGTCATCCATGGTAACCAGACCGCAAAGGTCAAGGCGACTTACCGGCGTTACCTGATAAATTATTTCAGGAAGGTCTTCCACCTGCAGGGGACGCCGATACGCGTCGAGTTCCGCAGTGGTAAGAATCCCTACGCGGGGAAGCGTAACAAGCTGACTCCGCGCCAGGAGAAGAAACGCGAGCGCCTGAGAAAACACGTCAGACGCAAATAAGCTCAGCCCTTTGCGGGTTCGACCTTGCCTTTCCACAGGCCGTCTTTGCTGAAGCAACGCCAGGCCCAGGGGATCCATCGAATCAGCGCAAAACTCAGCCACAGCGCCCACAACAGAATCGCGAGCTTGTACATCCACATCGGCGCGGAAATCGTGTTGCCGGTCGGCAACTCGCCGTCCGTTTGATCGGCGAACCAATTGAGCGTGTTGTTCTGGTAGTCGGAATCGATGATCTGCATGTCCGGTGTGCCGAGCAGGCCGTTCGGCACGGCGATCAGCAACTGGAGCAGAACCACTACCGAGAATATACCGAGCGCCATTTGCAGCAGGTTGAATTGCTGCCTTGCGAGCTTGTCCCGGATGTCCTGCTGATAGTCCATCACGAACAACCAGGCCGCCATCAGCATCAGCATGCCCCAGGAAAAAGTACTCAGACCGAGGCCGAGCAATACCCAGTCTCTTCTGCGCAATGGCGTTCGTTTGATTTTTGCCAGAAGCAACGCGATCGCGATCATCAACAACAACTCCGGCCAGTAAAGCACGGCCGGACCCAGTGCGGGACCACGGGTAAACAGGATCCAGCGGTTCTCGGGCACCTGCAGTTGCAGGTGAATATTGCTCGCCGGGCTGTTCAGGTCGATCGCCGCCGTCTGGTTGTTGCGCCCGGCGCTTTGTGAATCGCGCCAGTCGATCGTCACCTCGTGGTTACCCGGTTCGATGCTCAACGGCAACAGGCCATCTTCCGGTCTCACCTGCAGCGGCCGGCCATCGACCATGACCCGGGTCACCTCGGCGTCGGCGGGCAGGATGATCGTATGCTGGTCGCCCTGGGTACTGCGGTAGGAAAACCCCAGCGTCGAACTGGCCGATCGTTTACCGACGTTGCTGGTGAGTTGCACATTGTCAATCGCCAGCGTGGCGCCGGCGATCGCTGCCGGACGCGAAACTGAAATAGTCAGCGTCTCGCCAGGCAGGGGATCGAATTCGGCGACCCAGTAAGCGCCCGCGGAAACCGCCTGCACTTCAGGCACGCCGGTGAAATCGATGTGCCAGGTGGGGCTGGTGGTCAGCAGCCAGGTTTCAGTCCAGCTGCTGCCTTCCGTCGCCATCAGTTGCAGCGAGTCTGCTCGCTCCAGTCTGGAATTCCAGCTAAACGAGCGACCATTGGCCGGCAGGGCGGCAATCACCTTGCCATCGCGGACCTCGACGTTTTCGCTGTCGACCGACTCACCATCGAACAACGGGATTTCGACGGTAATGGAACCGCTAGCCGGCGCCCTGCGTTGAACCGTCGTCGTGATCGTCCAGTCCAGGTTGAAGGCGATTTGCCGGCTAACCCTGACGAATGTCGGGAAACGATCCGAGGTCAGTGTCTGTTCCTCGCCATCTTTTCTGATCCGGGTCAGCCCGATACTGCCGGCCAGAAGTCTGCCATCGACGACACCCGAGGCGTCCCAGCCGGTCGTCACCAGTCTGACCCGATGCGGCCGTTCGGAAAAAAACAGTTCCTGCGAATCGCTGTCGCTCAGCGGGCCGCTGACTCGAACCTGATGTGCGCCCGCGTCGAGTTCTATCCACATCACGCCATCCGGCGTGCGCAGGATATTTCTTCTGGGCTGGCCATCGACCCGTACGACCGTGGGCTCCCAGCGATCACCGCTGCCCGGCAAGGGTACGGCGACATTCACGATCGCCTGCACATCCAGGATCATATCGACGCGGTTGTTGCCGACGGTCACACTTGCGTTGCTGTATTCCGCGCAACGATTCTGGCACGCGGGGTTTTCCGTCAGTCTTTGCTTGAGCTCCTGTAACAGGGCCTGATCGGGGATATCGGCTTCTGCCGTCGGCAACATGCCCGGTGCGGCCAGCAGGGCTGCCAGCAGTATCGCCACCGACCCCTTGCCCGGCATCAGTTTGTCCAGGCCCCCCG
>JAPUGL010000113.1 GCA_027292775.1 Gammaproteobacteria bacterium
GCACCGCCATCGGTCGAGCGATACACACCACGCTCCTCGGTGGCCGCCCAGGGACTCCCTTGCGCGCCCACGTATACGATATCGGGATTTGTTGGATGTACCGTGATCTTCGAGATCTGGCGCGTTTTTGTCAGGCCAACGTGCTCCCAGGTCTTGCCCGCGTCGCTGGACTTGTAAACGCCATCACCATGCGACGTTGACACGCCACGAACGGGCGACTCACCGGTACCGACATAGATTACATTCGGATCCGATTCGGCGACCGCGATGGCGCCGATGGTGCCGGTATTGAAAAAACCGTCCGAAACGTTCGCCCAACTCACGCCGCCATTAATCGTCTTCCATACGCCGCCGCCCGTAGCGCCCATGTAGTAAACAAACGGCTGATCGGGGTGACCTGCCACGGCTGTTACGCGACCGCCCCGAAATGGTCCGATGTTGCGCCATTCGAGCGCCTGGTAAAGGGCGGGATCGACATCGTAATCGGTATCATTCTGCGCCAGACCGGTTACTGGAATTGCGGTAACTACAAACAGCGCAGCGAAGCATGCTGCCACTTTAGGAATTGTCGTGCTCATTGGTTTCTCTCTTATTCTTTGGCGACAAGGTATCCGCCCGACAGAGAATAATTCATCGCCTGCAGATTTGCCAAATACTACGAATGACCTGATGAAGCGGCGACGATTGATGGGAAACAATGCCGAGCGTAGTCATTACGATCGGCGCTTATGCCACCGGAATTTTCTAGACGTTGTTAGGTCCCGGCAACAAACATTACTGCGCAAAAATTATGTATGAAAACGGATATACATTCAATCACAATTTCAGCTACGGTTCTGACCTGCCGCGCACCTTGCATTAAACTTGATATCTCAAGGACGCCGTTGGCTGCGATGACGCCGCTGACTTTAGTTCGTAAGGTTGAATAAGAATATTGCAACGATTGCGACAGGTACGACAAAGCGCAACAAGAAGCGAAAACCAAGAAACATCTTGCCATCCTTTATGGCCAGTTCATCGAGGATGGACGTTTTCGACATCAGCCAGCCAGCGAACAGTGCGATCAATAAACCATTCAGGGGCATCATGATATTTACTGTCAGATACTCGAAAATATCGAACATGGTTTTGTCCTGAAACGCCGGGAACATGTCCAGCGGGGTGAATCCCCTCCAGATATTGAATGAGAAGACCGAAGCCAGGCCCACCAGCCAGATAGCCAGACCGACGAGCATCGAAACCGGCTTGCGCCTCCAGCCGTGATGCTCCTCAGCCCACGAAACAATAGGCTCAACCCCGGAAATCGTCGAGGTGAGAGCCGCGATACCCACCAGCACAAAAAACAGTGATGCGAAAATCCGGCCACCGGGCATCTGCCCGAAGGCAATCGGCAAGGTTTCAAAAATCAGACCGGGGCCGGAATCAGGCTCCAGTCCGTTAGCAAAAACAATCGGGAAAATCATCAATGCGGCCAGAATTGCGACCAGCAGATCCGCAACGGCGATCACCAGGGCAGCCTGCGGCAGCTTAACGTGCCTGGGCATATACGCGGCATAGGTGATCATCACTGCCTGAGCTATCCCTAAGGTGAAAAATGCCTGGCCGATGGCCGCCAGCACAACGGGGGGTGTGATTTTGGAAGCGTCAAATCGGAACAGAAAATTCCAGCCGCGCACAAAATCACCGGCATAGGCAGCATAGGCGACCATGATCACCAACAGCACGAACAGCGACGGCATCAGAAACTTGACGGCTCGCTCCAGTCCATCGCGAATACCGCTGGCAACCACAAAGACGGTCATGGCCATGAAGATCGCAAACCAGAGTGCCAGCCGCAGCGGATCATTCATCAGAGCCGTGAACAGGTCGTGCGTGCCGTTGCTATCAATGCCTGCGAACGCACCCTCGATCGCCAGCAACACGTAGGCCAGAACCCAGCTTGCAACGACATAATAAAACGTGCCGGCCAGGAAAATCGTGACTACCGCAAGCCATCCGGCCTTACGCCAATGCCGGCTTGCCCCCGCCTCTTTGGCAAGCACGGTCATCGTGCCGATCGGGCTCATCCTGCCGCGCCGCCCCATCATCAATTCCGCGATCAGGATCGGAATACCAACAGCCACAATACAAAGGATATAGACCAGGACAAAGGCCGAGCCGCCATACTCACCCGCAAGATACGGGAAGCGCCAGATATTGCCGAGACCAACTGCGGCGCCGATGGCCGCCAGCAAAAATGTTGTGCGTGACGACCAGGTTTCGTGATACTTCGAGTTCTCCATGACGGATCATCCGTTGATGCTTGGGCCCTGTTTTATCAGTCGACTGTCACAGGCTACCATCACCAGAGTTTCCATCTGCGTTTAATGCCCCAGGACAACTTAAGGTGGTGCTGCAGATTTTTATTGGCAAGGTTGGAACGAAATCACAGACGATTAAGGTAGGATCTGGAATGTGACCACGGTTGACTTTCTTGTCATTGGCGCGGGTATTGCCGGCGCTTCTGTCGCGTCGGAGCTGATCCGGCACGGCTCGGTCTTGCTTCTGGAAGCCGAAGATCATCCTGGCTACCATACGACCGGCAGGTCGGCGAGTATGCTCCTCGAGTTTCATGGCAATGCGCGTATGCGTGCTTTGGTTCGGCGCAGTCGCCCTTTCCTCGAATCTCCTCCGGATGGATTTGCCGCGCAACCGATACTTGGCGAACGCGGCGTGCTTTTCATTGCAAGATCAACCCAACTAGATTCTCTTGCGCGAATAATCGACCAAAACTATCAGGATTCGGCGCAAGTCGTCAGGGGTGACTATCGGCTGGCCGTGAGCAAGCACCCGGCTCTTCGGCCTGAGTCCGTCGCGGCCTGCCTCTGGAATCCGGACGCGATGGACATCGACGTACATGCTCTACTGCACGGTTTTCTTCGAGCATTTCGTCAATCCGGCGGAGAACTCCGCAGCGGCGAACGGGTGATGGCGCTTAGCCATGGCCGCAATCACTGGGCCGCAAAGACTGCCAAGACCACTTACCATACCAGGGTGGTCGTGAATGCGGCCGGCGCCTGGGCCGACGAAGTCGGAAAATTGGCTGGTGCACAAAAACTCGGCCTGGTATCGAAACGACGTTCGGCGTGCATCATTCCTGCAGCTCGGCATGACGTTTCAGCGTGGCCAATGGTCGGCGATGTGGATGAAGAATTTTATTTCAAACCTGACGCCGGCAAACTTTTGCTCTCTCCGTCTGAAGAGACGCCGATGGAACCCTGCGACGTCTATGTCGATGAACTGGAAATCGCCAGGGCCGTTGCGTGTCTCGAGGCGGCGACCACTATCCAGGTAAAGCAAAAGATCGCGCGGCAGTGGGCGGGGCTGCGTTCATTTGTCGAAGACAGGATGCCGGTCGTCGGCTATGACAAGAATGCGCGGGACTTTTTCTGGCTGGCCGGCCAGGGCGGTGATGGCATCCAGACATCGCCGGCGTTGAGTCGGCT
>JAPUGL010000114.1 GCA_027292775.1 Gammaproteobacteria bacterium
CGATTAAAGAAAAATAACAACAAAGAACAAGAAGAACCGCGAAAAACTAAAACTTAAGGGGGCCCCGCCAAGCTATTCGGCGGGGCCTAATTTTGATTGCATCAGGCGTCAGGCTGTCAGGCGGCGTCTTTTTTGTCCAGATCCTCGATGACCATCTGCAATTGCCGGCTGAGTTCCGCGGGCAGGCGATCGCCATAGCGGGCGAGATCCTCGGACAATGCCGCCATCTCGGTTGACCATTGCGCGTTATCAATGCGCAAAAGGTCTTCCAAAACGGCGGGATCGATATCCAGGCCCTCGATGTCAATATCGGCGGCGGCCGGCAACAAACCGATCGGCGTCGTTATCGCGTCCACGCGTTTTTCGCAGCGGTCGATGATCCAGCGCAGGACGCGCAGGTTCTCGCCAAAACCGGGCCACAGAAAATCGCCGTCTTTATTCTGGCGGAACCAGTTCACATGGAAGATTTGCGGCAGGTCGTCGCTGCGTTGTTCGAAGCTCAGCCAATGCGCCCAGTAGTCGGCAAAGTTGTAGCCACAAAACGGCTTCATCGCCATCGGGTCGCGGCGGACCACGCCGACTTCACCGCTCGCGGCCGCCGTGGTTTCGGAGGCAACACCGGCGCCGACCAGCACCCCGTGCGCCCAGTCCTTGGCCTGGTAAACCAGTGGCGCCACTTCACGCCGCCGCCCGCCGAAGACCAGGGCCGAGATCGGCACACCCTCAGGCGCATCGGCCAGTGACGAATAACTGGCGTTCTGGCTGGCCGATACGGTGAAGCGTGAATTCGGGTGTGCCGCGGGACCCGCCTCTGCATCATATGTTTTGCCCTGCCAGTCCAATACCGGCGTGCCTTCCTTGAGCCCCTCCCACCAAGGCTGGTTATCGGCCGTCATACCGACATTGGTGTAGATCGTGTCATGTCTAATCATCTCGTAGGCATTGCGGTTGGTTTTTTCGTTGGTGCCGGGTACGACGCCGAAATACCCGGCTTCAGGGTTGATTGCCCGCAGTCGCCCGTCTTCATCGATCTGCAACCAGGCGATATCGTCACCCAGGGTCCAGATTTTCCATCCCTTGAGCGATTCCGGCGGAATCAGCATGGCCAGGTTGGTCTTGCCGCAGGCAGACGGGAACGCGCAGGCCAGGTAGTGGGTTTCGCCTTCGGGGTTTTCCACGCCGACGATCAACATGTGTTCGGCCAGCCAGCCTTCGCTGCGGCCCTGGTAACTGGCGATTCGCAACGCATGGCATTTCTTGCCAAGCAACGCGTTGCCGCCATAACCCGAGCCATAACTCTTGATCGTCAGCTCCGCGGGGAAATGCATGATAAAGCGGCGCTCCGGATCCAGTTCGCCGATCGAGTGCAGACCGCGGACAAAGCTGCCGTCTTTCTCAATGCGTCTGAGCGCCGCGTCACCCATGCGGGTCATAATTTTCATGTTGGCAACGACATACGGGCTGTCGGTGATTTCGACGCCACAACGGGAGTAGGGCGACTCGAGCGGTCCCATGCAATAAGGGATGACATACATGGTCCGGCCCTTCATGCAACCGTCAAACAACTGATCAATCTTTTCGTGTGCCGCCGCCGGGTCCATCCAGTGATTGTTGGGTCCCGCGTCCGCTTCATTTTCTGTGCAAATAAATGTCAGGTGTTCGACCCGCGCGACATCGGTCGGAGAGGAGCGATGCAAGTAGCAATTCGGGTGCGTTTCCGGGTTGAGTTCAATCAAGGTGCCATCGGCAAGCATTTGTTGTACGAGTTCCCGGTATTCCTCTTCGCTGCCGTTGCACCAGATAATCTTGTCGGCCTGAGTCTGCCTAGCGACATCGTTAACCCAGGATTCAAGTTCAGAATTGCTTGTGCTCATACGCCGGAGTCTCTTTTTCTCGCCGGATTCGGCGGGCGGGTCGTTAAAAGGTGGCTATTATACCGGCCTGACCGCTTTCCGAAAGCCCCGACCGTCGTCAGCCCGACAAAGAAAAGTGCCTCTCAATGAGAGGCCCAGTAGGGCCATCACATGTCGGTAACCTGCATTTCATCAATGCGGTAGCTGCCGGCGTGCAGGGAAATGCAGCATTTTCAAGATGTCCGGGAGATTGGGCCAGGGCCCGAGGTGGGAGCCTGTTTACGGTTTTGTTGTGGCTCGTCCAGAGAAATGGCCCGATATTATGTGAAATAGGTCTCAATTTTGGGACCATGCCGATACTAAGACCTAATTTTGTGAACGAGACCCGGTTTTCAAAAACTGGAAAGGTCCATATTTTCATCTCACAAACCCATCGACAACGTGTGAGTAAGATTATGTGGATACCAACGCCAATCTACGAAAGAATTCCGCAGTTCTGGTTTCTGCTGGGGCTCTTGTTCATCGCCGCCGGATTGTACCTGGGCTTTGAATACTCACTGATCTTTTGGTACGGCGCCATAGGCTTCGTTTGTTGCATGTACGGTGTAGGGATCTTTTTCGTTCGCCGGGGCTATCGACGGGGTCGGCAAGTCGCCGAACCGACGATCGAACAGCCGAGCGAAAAGCCGATTGAGCCGTCTATCGAATTGACGATTGAACAGCCGCTCAGATCCGTAGAGTAAAATTCGGGCCGACAGAAAAGCCCCGCCACGAGGGTGGGGCCAGGTTCAGGTTGGGATCAATACCAATTATGGGACTGGTGGTGTACATGCACCTGGCAGCGTTGCGCTGCCATTCAACACGATGCCATCAGGCACGTCTTCTCCGGTATCGATTAGGCGATTCCTACCGATCATGACCATCGAACCAATGGTGGCGCCGGAGCAAATATAGACACCTTGATCGATGGTCGTGACCTACGTCGATTTGAGCGACTAGGACGTTCGCTTTCAGCCAAAAGCCTGAAGTAAGTCTGGACCTCTTAGAGTTTGTCGTCGCCATTACCCGGCATAGCGGATTTCCTTGTTCGTTATCGATCAAAAAAATCTCTATTGCATTGCAATATCGGTCTGATTTGACCAAATCGCGACTTGGTCGGGCGAGTCTATCCTTGCATCGATTTTCAGCGTTGTGACGTCTTTCACCGCCTTATTTGGCGGGACATGTGACACTTTTCACAGATTTGAACATTGGTGTTGCCAGATTATGGAAAATCTGCACCAGTTCATTATAGTT
>JAPUGL010000115.1 GCA_027292775.1 Gammaproteobacteria bacterium
ACTGCAGGCAAATGCCGGTATCCGTTTTACGGCCACCATCAGCTCGGCATAGGTCGATTGGATTTCATCGAAGGATATGATCAGCAAGGTCAGCACGAACGCGAATGCGGCGTCGATAAATGTGTCCAGACGCGTTACTTCCAGTCCCCTTAGGCGAAATCGATCCTCTACCAAGAGGCTGTCCAACTCGGCCTCTGTCCATTTCTTGTCGGAAGTTGCGTGAGTAGTCATGTTTGGGCCCAGCCAAAGAACAGGTCAATTCATTGTGTCAGCACAAGATAGCAGAAACGCCAAGTATTTTGTGCTGGGAGGTCGAGTGGCGTTGGCTCTGTCATGCGAACGACTGATTTTTTCGAAGGCGAAAGCTTGGCAACCGTAAGCATTCAACAGTACGATTTTTAAGAGCGGGCGAGTACTATTGGTTTTCAATCCAGTTTTCCATCATCCAGTGGTGCATGCCTATGATGGTTGTAATTGTAGAGTTTGAATTGCGGGCCGGTGCGGAATCGAAGTTTGAGACCGCGCTTAAACATATGCAAGAGCAGGTCAAACGATATGACGGGTTTCTGGGTGAGGCACCGTGTTGCAGTCTCGATGATGAGAAAAAGTTCGTGACCCTTTTCTGTTGGCGAGATCGCGAGTCCATAAAAGCATGGCGGGAAGACCCGGAGCATTTAAAAAAACAACAATTGGGCCGCGAAAAAGTATTCTCCTCGCACAAGATTCGCGTCTGTGAAATTGAGCGTGAGTGCGAGTGGGAATACTCGGAATAACGCCAGTTCGGTCGTTATGAGTATCTCGCATTCGCGAAGGACTCGATCAGGAAGTCTATAAACACGCGGATTTTCGGGGGGACGTGCCGTTGATGCGCATGCACGGCGTAAACCGGGCTGGCCGCAGGACTAGCCTGGTAATCTGTCAGTACCGGCCGCAGCTGCTTTTGCCGGAGTTCGATACCCATATTCCAGTCGGGTAACAGCGAAAGCCCCAGGCCGGCAACCGTGGCGGCCACGATCGCATCGGCATTTTTTGCGAAAAAGCTCCCTGTTGCGCGCACATTCGAGACGCCGTCAGGCCCGCGAAACGTCCAGACATTGTGTCCGGGATGGTCTCGCCAGGTAATGCAGTTATGACTCTCGAGATCCCCGGGCGTTTTTGGCGTGCCGGCTTTTTTCAGGTATTTGGGGCTGGCACAGACAACCCGCTTGCTTTCGCCAATCTTCCGAGCTTTGAAGCTTGAGTCTCGTTGACGCCCAACCCTGATCGCGACATCGATGCCGGCATCGATAATATCTACCATCCTGTCTGTCATCGACAGGACGATTTTGATAGCCGGATACTTTTCGAGAAAGGCGGGAACCACGGATCCCACAAGTTCCCGGCCAATGCCGCTGGGTACCGTAACGCGAAGAATTCCGCTCGGCGCACCGAGCTGTGATAGCGCCAGCTTCGCTTCATTGACCTCGTCGATGATGCTGCGAGCCCGTTCATAGTAGATCTGCCCCGCTTCGGTAAGGCTCAGCTTCCGCGTCGTGCGGGCGAAAAGTCTCGCGCCCAGGTCGTCTTCCAGTTCGTTGATTTGCCGAGACACCGACGATGGCGCAACGCCGAGTTGTCGCGCCGCTGCCGAGAAACTTCCTGAGTCTACGACGCGCACAAGGATGCGCATTCCCGCAATAATATCCATGTTTCTTCCTTATCTTTGCATTTTTCGCATAAATGTTTCTCTGATTACCTAGTTTATCACAAAAGCGCACTGACTTATTCTGGGCTCGTGATTTACCACTAGCGAACTTTGAAATTAAGGAGCAATACAATGAAAGCAGCAGTCATTCACCAATTTGGCGATTTCGACGTACTCAAGTATGAAGACATCGCGACACCGAAACCCAAACCGGGTAACGTCCTGGTCAAAATCCTCGCCGCCGGCGTGAACCGCCTGGACCACTATCTCCGCGAGGGTTCGGTAGTGCCCGACTTCCCCTTCCCTCACATTCTGGGTGCGGATGCCGCCGGTGAAGTTTTCCGGGCGGGAAAAGACGTCACCGATTTTGAGATCGGCGACCGCGTCATCGTGGTTCCGGGTTATCCACAAAACGCAGAGGATTACGACATCTATCCGGCCAGCCAGGCACCGAGCTTTGGTCTGCCCGGTCTGCACATCCCGGGGACGTACGCGCAATACATCGAGGTTCCCGCGCGCTTCCTGTTGAAGGACGAGACCGGTCTCACACCAGCGGAGGCGGCGACGCTACCAGTCGCGCTGGCTTCTGGTGTCCGTGCAGTGAAAGAGGTCGGAGGGGTCAAGGCCGGTGACTCAGTCCTTGTACAGGCCGGTGCTTCAGGCTCCGGCAGCATGCAGATTCAGATTGCCAAGGCGCTGGGTGCCCGGGTGGCCACCACCATACGCAACGCGTCCAAGGCGGATGCCGTTCGCAAACTCGGTGCAGACCTCGTGATCAACACGAGCAATGAGGACCTGGTGGAACGCGTAAAAGAGTGGACAGACGGCCGTGGCACGGACGTGGTCATCGATAACCTGGGTGGCGACGTACTCGCTACGAGTATCGCTGCTGCCAAAGCAACCGGCGTGATTGTCGCGTTTGGATTCGCGGCTGGCCCGGAGGTCAAATTTGACATCCGCAGCCTCTTCTTCGAGCAAAAGGAGCTGAAAGGTTCGATGGCCAGCGACAAAAGCGACTTGGAATTTGGCCTGCAACTCGTACGCAAAGGCAAGATAACTCCATTACTGGACCGGACCTTGCCGTTGAGTGAGGCGGCAGAGGCACATCGTCTGGTCGCGAGCAATGAAGTGACCGGCAGCGTGGCGCTGTTGCCTTGGGCAGCCTAGACTAACAGCGAGGAGCAGAACCTCATCCTCCGACCCCAGCTTGGTCCTGTCCTCAGTCATTGAAACAACACAGGAGATTCATGATGCCAAAAATCGTTCGCTTTTATGAAACGGGAAGTGCCGATGTGCTCAAGATTGAGGAGTTGCCTCAAACAGAGCCGGCGGAGGGTGAGGTTCGCTTGAAAGTCGAGGCCATCGGTCTCAACCGTGCTGAAGTCATGTTCAGAAAGGGACAGTATCTGGAGGCCCCCGAACTCCCGTCACGGCTCGGTTATGAAGCAGCCGGGATCGTAGACGCGGTGGGGCCTGGTACCCGCGATATCGACATCGGAAATCGCGTCAGCACCATACCCGCCTTCTCAATGGGAAAGTATGGAGTCTATGGCGAAAGCGCTATCGTTCCATATCAGGCCGCGGCGCATTATCCCGACAATCTATCAGCAGCCGAAGGTGCTTCGATCTGGATGCAGTACCTGACCGCGTATGGAGCGCTTGTTGAAATCGGTCAATTGAAAGACCGTGACTCTGTGGTCATAACCGCTGCGAGCAGCAGTGTCGGACTGGCCGCGATCCAGATTACCAAGGCGGCCGGAGCGTTAGCTATCGCCACTACGCGCGGTGCCGATAAGAAGCAGTTCCTGCTGGATGCAGGCGCCGATCGGGTGATAGTGACGGATGATGAAGATCTGGTCGAAAAAGTGATGGCCGGTACTTCCGGGAAAGGGGCTAATCTCATCTTTGACCCTGTCGGTGGGCCTTTGCTGGAGGCACTGGCCGATGCCGCTTCTCCTGGTGCGACGATCTTTGAATATGGTGCGTTGTCCCCGGCGCCGACAATTTTTCCCCTGCTCACAGCGCTTCAGAAGGGCCTGATCATTCGGGGTTATACGCTGTTTGAAATTGTAGGCGATGCGAAGAGGTTCGCCCGCGCTAAGCAGTATGTCTATGCAGGCCTCGAATCCGGCGCGCTAAGCCCGGTCATTGATTCCACATTCCCGCTGGAGGCCATTGCCGATGCCCACCGATACATGGAATCCAATCAACAGAAGGGCAAGATTGTCGTGATCGTCTGAAAATACCCTGGTCGCGACGAAAAACAGGAGACAACCATGCCGTACGTAAACATCAAGATAACCCGTGAAGGAGTTACCGCCGAACAGAAGGAAATACTGATTCGGGATACGACTGCGATGCTTGAGCGTGTCCTTAACAAGGCGCCACAGACGACGCATGTCGTCATCGATGAAATCGATACGGATAACTGGGGTTTTGGTGGACAGAGTGTGGCCTTCTATCGACAACAAGCGCAAAAAGGAAAAGGCAATGATTGATTTTTATTTCTGGACCACGCCCAACGGTTACAAGGTGCTTCTGTTTTTGGAAGAAACGGGCATTCCGTATCGAATCGTTCCGGTAAATATCAGCAAGGGTGAGCAGTTTGAGCCCGAGTTCCTGCGCATCTCTCCTAACAACAAGATGCCGTCGATTATCGACCATAGCCCCGGCGAAACG
>JAPUGL010000116.1 GCA_027292775.1 Gammaproteobacteria bacterium
GTCTATGTTTACCCTGGCATGTCGCATGTCAAGGCGGCAATTTATGACGGCTGGCTATGCGTCGGTTCAGCCAACATGGATAAAATGAGTTTCCGGGTTCAGCGCGAGATGAACATTGCCAGCTCGGATCCGGAGTTTGCAAGGCTGACCATCGAAAAAGTATTCGAGAGAGATTTCGCCGCAGCGGAGGAACTGACCAATCCTCTGCCCGAAGACTGGAAAAACACGCTGGCCAGGATTGTCGCCAGCCAACTCTAGTAGTTCATGAAGCGGCGATAGCAGAAAAAACAAAAAATGGTGCGAAAAAAACAACCTGCCTGGGCCGTATTACCGGATCGTGAACTGCTCGATCTGCGTTTTCGCGACCTGGGCTTGTCGGTGACTGGCACGTTACTCGAGGAACGGGTCGCGCGTCTTTACGAAGAACTCGCCGATCGGGACATCAAATTCCGGCCACACTGCTGGCTGAGCGAGGAGTGGTTTTCGCCCGATGGCGTGCCTGGTATTGCTATAGCCTTTTATCTCGCACATCCGCGGCTGATGAAGCTGGAACGAAAAATGATGATGGAGGTGGAGGGTGGCGCCGAGAACTGGTGCATGAAGCTGCTCAGGCACGAAACGGGTCATGCCCTGGATACTGCGTTCGGGTTGAGCCGGCGCGTTCGCTGGCGCCGGGTTTTTGGCAATCCCCGCAAGCCTTACCCGAAAACCTATCGTCCAAAGACAACCAGCAAGCGCTATGTGCAACACCTGGCGCTGTGGTATGCGCAGGCGCACCCGGTCGAGGATTTTGCCGAAACCTTTGCCGTTTGGCTCAAGCCACGCTCGCGCTGGCGTCACGATTATCGATCCTGGCCGGCGCTGGGCAAGCTCGAATATATAGATGAGCTGATGGGCGACATCGCCGGGCGCAAGGCGAAAGTTTGTAGCCGCCGGCACATCGCTTCGGTAAGAAACCTCAATATCACGCTGCGCGATCACTACGCTGAAAAACGTGCGCTGTATGCGATCGATCACGCTGAACTGCACGACCAGGAGTTACGCCGCTTGTTCGTGGACAATCATCGGGCAAAAAAAAATGCGATGACCGCCGCTGCTTTTTTGCGCCGTCATCGCCGCCAGTTGTGCGAAGTGGTGGCATTCTGGACCGGGCAGAATTCCTATGGCGTACACCAGGTGTTGCGCGACATGCAGCAACGCTGCCTTGAACTCGGTCTTCGGGTCGGACAACAGGAAGAAGTGGCGATGCAACAGGCGGTAGCCATGCTGTCCACCCACATTATCAATTACCTGCACAGCGGCAGGTACAGGATCGCCGTATGAAAAAGTCGCGCGTACTGGTGTTGGCGCACGAGGATCTGATCCCGCCGGACACTGACAAAGGTGTCGACGACGCGGCGATGCTGAATTGCCAGACAGAATACGACGTGTGCGTCACCCTGCGTGAGGCCGGACACGATATCAGGGTGCTCGGCCTGCGTTATGACCTGGGCGCGCTGCGTAAGACCCTCGTGGAATGGAAACCGCACATTACATTCAACCTGCTCGAGGAATTTCACGATGTAACCGCTTACGATCATCATGTCGTTGCCTACCTTGAGTTAATGAAACAACGTTATACGGGTTGTAACCCCAGCGGGTTATTCCTGTCGCGCGACAAGGCATTGAGTAAGAAAATCATGATTTTTCATCGCATACCGACAGCGCGTTTCACCATCGGTAAGGCGGGGCGGCGAATCGCAGGGCTGGGAAAACTCAGTTACCCGTTGATGGTCAAGTCCGCAACAGAGGATGCATCGTTGGGAATCGCACAGGCCTCACGGGTCATGGACGAAGAAAAGGTGCGTGAACGGGTCGCATTTATTCATGAGCAAACCGGTACCGACGCACTGATCGAGGAATACATTGACGGACGCGAACTGTACGTTGGCGTCATGGGTAATCACCGGCTGAAAGCTCTTCCGGTCTGGGAAATGGATTTCGGCAGCCTGCCTGCCGACAGCGCGCGGGTGGCGACGCGCAAGGTCAAGTGGGACCTCGCGTATCGGAAGAAATACGACATCAAAAGCAAGCGGGCGATCGACCTGTCACCGGAACTGGAGAACCGAATTCAAAAAATCGCTAGGCGCGTATACAAGGCGCTGCAGCTTAGCGGTTATGCACGGATCGATCTTCGCCTGACCGAAGACGAGAAGATTTACGTACTGGAAGCGAACGCGAACCCCGAGTTGTCCTATGGCGACGACTTCGCCGAAAGCGCGGAAGCGGCTGGCTATGCCTACCCCGAGTTGCTCGAGCAGATCATTCGAATGGGGCTGGGGTACCGGGCCGCCTGGCGCGACTAGCCGCCATCATTCTTCGTTTTCCGGCTCTCCGCTGTGGCGCGCGAACCAGTCTAGAATATTCACCGCCTTGGCGATCAGCTGGCTGGGTCTGGCCGCTATACCGTGCGAGGCCCCGGGTACTCGGACCAGCGCAGTATCGATTTTTCTCAGCTTCAGCGCCTGATAAAACTGCTCGCTTTCAGAAATCGGCGTGCGCAGGTCTTGCTCACCCGTCAGTAGCATCGTCGGTGTGCTTACATTGCCTACCAGCGACAACGGCGAGCGCAGCATGTACTCGTCCTGGTGTTCCCACGGCGGCCCGGGGAACCAGTATCGGTAAACGAAACTGTAGATATCCGCGGTCAGTGCAAAGCTGTACCAGTTGATCACCGGTTTGGCAGATACCGCCGCCCGGAATCGATTCGTTTTGCCGACGATCCACGCAGTCAGCACGCCGCCACCGCTGCCACCCGTGACATAGAGCTGATCCGGATCAATATAGCCTTTCGCCAGCGCAGCATCCACACCCGACATCAGGTCATCGTAATCGTTGCCCGGGTAAGCATGATGAATCAGGTTGCCGAACTCCTGGCCATAGGAAGTACTGCCGCGAGGATTGGTATAAAGCACCACATAGCCCGCGCTGGCATAAAGCTGGATCTCGGCCGCAAACCGCGGACCATAGTTGGAAAACGGTCCACCGTGAATTTCCAGGATCAGCGGGTATTTCTTCGCCGGGTCAAAGCCTGGCGGCTTGACGATCCAGCCATGCACCGGTCGTTGATCGAAGCTGCTCTCAAACCAGATCTCCTCGACCTGGCCCAGTTCCATGTGCGTCAACAGATCGTCATTGACCGCCGTCAGTTTGCGCGCCTCGCCACCGCGACCATCAATAACTGCGAGGTCGGCCGGGCGATACGCGCTAACTTGCGTGAAGGCGATCCGGTCATGACCGGCGATGCTGAAACTCGATGCACCGTATGGGCGCCCGAGCGTCGTGCCGCCGAGTGAATCAACTACCTGGCGCAGCTTTCCGGACAATGACAGATACGCGATACGGGTGTTGCCCTTGTCGTCGTACTGAAAATAGATACCCTTGCCATCGCGACTGAAACGCGGGTTCCGCACGCTGCGGTCGAAGTCGTCGCTAAGCGGCCTTGACCCTGTGCCATCAGCATTCATGACATACAGACGGTTGTTGTCATAGCCCTGCAGGTGGTCATCGAAGCCGGTGTAGGCGATCAGCCGGCCGTTACGCGAGATCGCCAGGCTGCCATCGGGACCCTGACGATTGGTCAGCGCCTGGATCTCACCGTCATCAACGCCGATCTTGTAGATCTCGGTATTGAGCGAATCGTATTCCCAGTCGTCGTGACGATTGGCGGAGATAAGGATGTGCTCGCCATCGGGTGTCCAGTGTACGGCCGTGTCGTGATTAAAGTTGCCGCTTGTAATTTGTCGCGGCGTACCGCCTTCGGCCGGGACGAGAAATACATGCGTGTATCCCTGCTCGAGAAAACCCCGGCCATCGAAGCGATAAGTCAGGCTTTTGATCACCCTCACCGGATCCGCCCACTTCGCGCCTTTCGGTTTGGCGGGCATTTCCGCACCCCCACTCGCTTTCTCCGGGATATGCATGGTGAAAGCCAACCGCCTGCCATCGGGTGACCATGAGAGATTGCCCGCGCTGTGAGTCAGTCGTGTAACCCTGGTAGTCTGGCCACTGTCCAACCAGCGCAGCATGATTTCCATATGGCCGTCCATCCGGGCCAGGTAGGCCAGTCGCGTGCCATCGGGCGACCAACGGGGCGAGGCGTGGTTGACCAGCCCGGTGGTCAGCGGCCGCAGCTCGCTGCCGTCATAGTCGATGATCCAAAGGTTCGATCTCGCCCGGTCATTCATGATGTCCATGAAATTACGAACGAAGACAACCTTGTTGCCGCCGGGAGAGACTTGTGGGTCATCCACAAACTCGAGATCAAAGACGTCGCGGGCTTCGAAGCGGTCTGCGGCCTGGAGCGGTGCCCAAAAAGCCAATGAGAAAAATAGAATATTCAGGATGATCGTTCGTGCGTTCATAAGCTTAGAGATTCCGGGTTTGGTTATGATCTCGCGGTGGCATGGTGATGCCGCGGAACAGGAAGCCGATATTGCCACAACAGCGGTTCGGGTGTGTGTTTCAGCAGGAGAAGAGGGAGATAAAAAGAACCCGCCATTACGGCGGGTCTTAATTTCTGGTTTTTTTTTCTTATGCGGCCAATATTAACTCTGGCTGAAAGGAAAACCTTTAACCCAACGATGCAGAAATCGTGCCGGGTCAAAGATTTACTGAAAAAACAAAGACTTACGGAAAACGTATTAGGTCATGTAGCAGCGAGTTGTAAGAAAATCCGACAGATTTCATGGTCTGAAGGAAAGCCGGCCGTCCCTTGATTCCGTTTGTCCTGGTTTTGGCTTAGCGGGTTCCAGGTCGGGTCGGCACTGGGTGGCGTCGTCTGGCGCTTCATTGTGGCGAGCGCCTTCGTACCTGTCACGCAGCTTGCATTGGAGAGCCTCGCGCCTGAACATCGGCACAGGTATTTAGATCATAGGCGGCAAGATGGAGTGTCCCACGAGAAAATTTCTCGTAATCGCTGGATTTGCCCATACTCTGCTCCTGCTGTCGCAGCCGGCGTACGCCCAGGACATAACGCTCCTGGTCGTTGCCCTGGCGCCGCCAATCCTGTTGGCTCCGTTGTGTCTTACTTTCGCACGTTGGTTTTGGCTTCGCAGGCGGCCCGACTCGCCTATTCGCTTCGTGCCCCTGCTCGCGGTTTCGGCCCTCGACATCTTGTTGTGGCTCGCGATCAGCGTGTCCACACTCATGGTCATGACGGGGGACTCGGATATCGGCGCGCCGGCGCTACTGGTGGTGGCCTCCGGCTCAGCATGGATGTTGAGCGGCATCTGGTTCGACCGGTCTCAAAGAGCTGCCCGCTGGCTTTTTTTCGCGTCCCCCGCGCTGGTTTTAGCGATACTCGCGGCTATCTCGTGGGCGGTGATTATTGCGCTGGAGCCATAGGGCGTCGGGATGGCGCATGACTCCCTATTGCGTTAATTGTCTTGCGTGACTGCTGCGCGACTCATATTGTAAAAATTCGATGATTGAAAACTTTTCAAAAGAGCAGCGTTCAGAGGTGGTTGCCACTTTGTGTTCGGCGTTTCGCGACTACGCGGTCATGCGTTACGTGCTTGCGAGCAGCGCCGATGAATACGAGTTGCATCTTGCCGAGCTCATCGGTTTTTACGTTGATTCGCGACTGATGCGCCACTGGCCTGTTATTGGCATTCGTGCAGAGAGTGAGATCGTTGCCGTTGCCATGGGCAACGAGGCTGTCGCGAAGCCTGCACCGGATGAACTAAAGGGCGCATACGCACGCCTGCGAAAAAACCTGGGCGAGGACGCATTTGAGCGCATGGCTGCCTTTGAGGCGGCGAGCGATCTTCACGAGCCGGACTACCCACATTATTTTCTCGGCATGCTTGGCGTTAGGATGGAGCACCGGGGCAATGGTTACGCCGCCGCGCTGATCGAGCGGTTTTGCGAGTTATCCGCTGCGGACGATCAATCGCAAGCGGTCGTCCTGAGTACAGAGGATCCTGACAATTTGCCTTTTTACAAAAAAATGGGCTTTGCTGTCGTGGCCGATTCCGAGGTAGGCGATTTGCACACCTGGTGCCTGGCGCTGCCGACGCCAGGGCCCGCGTAATGTCTGTGGCCGCCATTGTTATCAAAATGAGGGTGAAATAATGAACGCGAAAATTGCACTTGGTGCGCTGTTGATGATCAGTTGTACCTTTGCGCTTGCCGGCGATGAGGCTCAGTCCGCCCTACAAGAGAATCAACCGCCGGTCTTTGACCCAGCAAAGGCTGAACGCTTGGGCGCTGATCGGTATGGGATGAAAACATATGTCATCGCGTTCCTGAAAAAAGGCCCAAACCGCGACCAGGACCTGGAAGAAGCGGCCAAGTTGCAAAAAGCGCATCTCGAGAATATCGGCAGGATGGCCGACCGTGGCCTGCTGGTGCTCGCGGGGCCGTTTCTCGATGACCGGGAAATCCGCGGCATATACATTTTCAATGTCGAGACCGTTGAAGAAGCGGAGGCCTTGACTGAGACCGATCCAGCGATCAAGGCGGGCAGGCTGGTGATGGAGCTACGGCCCTGGTATGGAACGGCGGCACTGATGGAAATCAACAGAATTCACAAAACGCTGGAAGAAAAATCGGTGACGGATGACTAGTCGTTTTTTTTCGGGCTAATGTACGGGTGTTTTCCAACATCTTGTCCGACCGAGCGTTCGAACACATGTTAGAGAGCTTTCAGAAATTCGCTTTGTTTCTACAGCCGGTAAAGCCATTGGCTTTCGCAGGGTTGTTTCTTTTTGCTGTGATGTTCGCCTGGAATACGATCGGGGCCGCAGATGGATCCGGAGAACTGATGGTGATTCCCTCTATCGTGGGCTTTCTCTGGGCGCTATCGGTATACAGTTTTATTGCCAGCTTCCAGCACGTCCCCGTCAAAGCGGATTCGCAGGACTCATTCCTGGCAAAAATAAAGGCGGCCTTTCGCCGCGCGCC
The DNA here is from genome assembly GCA_027292775.1 of Gammaproteobacteria bacterium. Taxonomy (GTDB): domain Bacteria; phylum Pseudomonadota; class Gammaproteobacteria; order Steroidobacterales; family MnTg04; genus MnTg04. Next base: position 6,946 of record JAPUGL010000116.1, read on the forward strand.
TTACTGGGTCCTGGCTTTCCTGGCGCTGACCAGTAGCGTGGTTATATTGATTTTGTCGTATCGCCTGTTTTCCGTCTGGCTCCACGATTTTGGTATTAACTGAGTCGCCGGACAGACAAACTATGAAAAATTACTGGCGTGAGTTGCTACTGCTAGCGATCGTCTTGGCCTCATTCGTCGGCATGATGTTGCCGGAGCCGATGCGTCAAAGCCTCGCCTATCACAATTTTGCCGATCAACGGCCTTGGCTGGGTATTCCCAACTTCGTCAACGTCTCCTCAAATCTCCCCTTTCTTTTCGTGGGAGTCATAGGACAGATTTTCTATCGGCAACATCGCCCGGCAGAGGCTCCGTGGTCATGGACGATCTTTTTTCTTGGTGTGACGCTGGTCGCTTTGGGCTCCGGCTATTATCACTGGAGCCCGAGCAGCGGGACCCTGGTCTGGGATCGACTGCCCATGACGATCGGATTCATGGGCTTATTAATCGGCCTCCTGACAGAACATGTCAGCGAGCGATTGGAAAAGACGTTATTGATCCCGGCTTTGCTACTGGGCTTTGCCAGTGTGACGTACTGGGATTATGCGGACGATTTGAGATTTTATTTCTGGATTCAGTTGATACCTCTGCTCACCATTCCTGTGGTCCTGCTGCTGTTTCCTGGCCGCTATACGCATCAAAGATATCTGATATACGCCTTGGTATTTTACCTGCTGGCGAAATATTTCGAGGCGTATGATGCAGAGATCTATGCGATCACGCGGCAAGTGGTTGGCGGTCATTCAATCAAGCACGTCAGCGCCGCCGTTGGTTCATTTTTTATTTACCTCATGCTAAGGCGGAGACTTCCAAGATAACGCCCTGTGTCGCAACCCACCTGAATGTCCGCTTTCGGCCAAGAACGGACCTACGCGTTCAGCTTCGCCCGAATCTGATCAAGCACCTGACGAAATATAGGGTGCTCTCAGGAAGTCGAGCGCCTTCGCCTGAACCTCAGCCCTTGTGGTAGGTAAGGATCGGTTCGAAGCCACCCATGATCATGCGCTTCCCGTCAAAGGGCATTTTGCCCATATCCTTCATCCGGGGGTCGTCCCACATGCCTTTATGCGCAACGGCACCCGTTTTCCGGT
>JAPUGL010000117.1 GCA_027292775.1 Gammaproteobacteria bacterium
CATACAGGATTACGGATCTTGACAATTCGCTGATTGAACGGAATGCGGGCGTAGCGGTTGCCACCCTCGTCATTCCTGAGAATGGCGATTTTAATGGTGCCTGTGGTTATGTGGCGGAACTTAGCGGTAGTGGTATCTTGATCAGCGAGGCATTCATTACTGAAACGCCGACGTTCAGGATTTTTGCTACGGAAGAGCAGCTGTGACACGAGGGTTTATTCAAACATGAGCATTTTCGAAATTGGCGCATTCCTTATCGGATTATCCGCAATATTCGGGTATCTCAATCATAAGGTCTTGCGTTTGCCACACACGATCGGTCTTGTTGTGATCGCGCTGGCGGCGTCGCTGGGGATCATCCTGATCGAATACCTTAGCCCGAAGACTCAGATACTGGAAATTGTTACTGGTGTCCTCCAGCAAATTGATTTCCATGAGACGGTCATGCGTGGAATGTTGAGCTTCCTCCTTTTTGCAGGCGCAATGCACGTTGACTTTTCGGCGTTCAAGTCCAGGTCAGGCGCGATTGCGCTAATGGCGACTTTGGGAATACTAATATCAACCTTCCTTATCGGTTGGGTGATGTGGTTGTCGTTAAATGCATTTGGAATTGAAACGCCGTTTATCTGGGCGCTCGTCTTCGGTGCGCTTATTAGCCCCACGGATCCTGTTGCGGTGCTTGGACTTTTCAAGTTGGTGAAAGTACCTGAGACCCTGGAAGCAAAAATGGCCGGCGAGGCTCTTTTCAATGATGGTATAGGCGTTGTTGTGTTTACGGTCGTCGTTGCTATTGCAGTCGGCGACGGCGGGCATGGCGGAGATATGGGCGTAATGGATGTTGCCGGGCTGTTTTTCAATGAGGCGATCGGCGGTGCGATATTGGGTCTGGTCGCCGGCTATATCGGATACCGTGCGATGTACCATATTGACGAGCACAATCTCGAGGTGCTGATTACACTTGCTGTGGTGATGGTAACTTACTCGGTCGCTCTTCGGTTGCATATGAGTGGGCCCATCGCGATGGTCGTTGCCGGGCTAGTGATCGGCAACAAAGGCATGAAATTCGCGGTCAGCGATAATACTCGCGACTATGTCAGGAAATTCTGGTCACTCATCGATGAAATACTGAATTCGGTGTTGTTTTTGCTCATCGGACTGGAAGTACTGATCATCGCAAAACGGATCGACCATCTTGAGGTTGCCTTGCTGGCTATTCCCGTGACTCTGGCCGCACGGTGGATAAGCGTTTATACATCGATTTCGGTCCTGTCGAGATGGAGATCATTTACAAAAGGAGCAATTCCGATACTGACGTGGGGCGGTCTGAGAGGCGGCATCGCGGTCGCGTTGGCGCTTTCGCTACCGGCTAATGAGTACAAACCTACGATTTTGACGATCACGTACACCGTAGTGCTGTTCTCGATTATTGTGCAGGGCCTGACCATCAAACTGTTAGTTGAGCGTGTAGTTTCTCACGGCCCGATCGAAGAGAATTAAAACGATTACGGTGCTGGCATTAAATTATTAGGTATTGCTTGAGAAAAAGAGCTTGTATCCAGTGAAGGTGTAAATAAGCTTTTCGTATTTTCTCTTTTTTAATCGCTACCCCGTTATATACCTCTCCAACTGATCGATCGTCAGTTTCTGTTCGGCAATGATGACCTTGACCAGATCGCCCATCGAAACCAGGCCGATCATCTGGTCGCCATCCATCACCGGTAAATGCCGGATTCTTTTTTCCGTCATCACAGCCAGGCATTCGTCGACGGTCTGGTGGGGATCGGCATACACGACCTTGTCGCTCATGATCTCCTTGACCAACGTTTCCTTGGACGATCTGTCCTTCAGAACAACGTCTCGCGCATAATCCCGTTCGGAAATAACTCCTACCGGTGATTCGTCTTTCAAAACCACGAGCGCGCCGATTCCCTTCTCGGCCATCAGGTGGATCGCGTCATAAACCGTAGCATCGGGTCCAATCGACCAGACTTCGTTACCCTTGCCGTGTAAAAGATGGCTCAATGTATTCATCGGATCTTCCCTTTAAATTGGTTTTTTTATCGTGGGATCGTCAAGACCGTCGTCAATCCTCGGCAATATTCCCGAATATTACAAGTTTAGTACGTGACAGGGCGCTTCGCCTTGAGCCGCATCAATAAGTTTGCGAAATGGGGCCACTGATAAATACGCGAAAAAGGCTCAGATTAGGGCCTGGACATCGGCCATTAGCGATCTCGCGTCAGGATCGATCTCGCAAACTGACCAGATACCGGCACGAGACACCGATAACAGCCCGGCATCACGCAAAGATTTGAGGTGATGGGAAATCGTGGACTGCGACAGATCGAAATGGGTGACCAGGTCGCATACACAAAGAGGCCGGTCCTGCGCTGCGGTCATTCTCAGGATTTCCATTCGCGTGGGGTCGCCAAGCGCTTTGAACAGCCGCTGATAGCGTTTCGATTGCTTTTCGGGCAACCGGGCCAGGGTCTTGATCGTCCGGCAGCAGCGTTCGGGGCGGCTCCGGGCAGAAGTAGTATGCGTATTCATGAGAACATATTGACATCCATCGATATGTATGTAAACTAATCGATACTTATCGATATATTGAGGAGTTACCGATCATGCGCTTTCAACTCGCCCTGAACGTCAATGACATCGAGGTGGCCAAGTCTTTTTATTCAAAGGTCTTTGGCGTACCGCCATCGAAGGAAAGAGCCGGCTACGCGAACTTCGCATTGTCAGAACCGCCGTTAAAACTGGTGTTAATAGAAAACCCGGGTGCCGGCGAGCGGATCAACCATCTGGGCGTTGAGGCATTCGATGACGCCGATGTCGAAAAGGTGAAAAATCGTCTTCAGAAAGCGGAACTGGCCAGCCTGGTAGAAGACGATGTGGATTGTTGTTATGCCCGCCAGTCGAAGGTCTGGGCGCATGAACCGGATGGGATCGACTGGGAGTGGTATCGCGTAACCGACGAGGGCGGAAAATCACCGCCGTGTCCTGCTTAGCCCAAGGCCTGCCTGAACCGCTGGCCGATACCGCGGAGCCGCGCGATCGGCTCATTGGAAAACACCACCCGCAGATAACGACTGCTGTTTTCGCTGCCCCAGTTGACCATCGCAGTCGCCGCAATATTTCCTCGTTCGAGCAGCCGTTTCGATGCGATGGCGCCGTCCATGCCCAGCGTATTGACATCGATCAGAAGCGACCAGCCGCCATGCGGCGGAATCAAATCGAAATCGCCAAGTTCGTCGAGCAGCAGATCTCGCCGCCGCTGCCATTTGTCAACGCAGGCCTTTATGCCGTTGTTCGGGTCCTGTATCGCGGTCGCCACCGCGCCCATCGCAATACCAACCTGGCAAACCACGTCGGAAATGCTGACTCGTGCGACATCGGCGATGAATTCTGCGGGACCGACCACCCAGCCGACTCGCCAACCGATCATGCGATACGCCTTGGAAGCCGAACCGACGGTGATGGTTTTGTCGCGCATGCCGGCGAACGAAGCCGGATGTATGAGTTCGCGGTCGTCAAAAAGAATGTACTCCATGGCCGAGTCATTGATCAGCCAGCAGTCGGCTTTCTCGCAGAACTCGATAACCGCCTGCCATTCCTCGCTGGAAAAAACGGCGCCGCTTGGCATCGACGGACTCATCATCAGCGCGGCCTTGACCGGCCCCGGATCGATCCCGGCCAACGCATCGGTATCCAGCCGCCAGCCATCGGCGGAGGGAATCAGCGGCACGAATCGGGGTACGCCACCGGCCAGGCGAACGCGATTGATCAGGCCGACATAAATCGGGTCTGTCATCAGGACCTCGTCGCCCGGTTCCAGCATCGCGAGTAGAACGTTCAGGATGCCGGAACACCCACCGGCGCTGATTACGCACTCGGTTTTCCAGTCGTAGTGCTGTCCCGAGGTTTTTTCGACCAGTTCCGTAGCCGCCTGGCGCAGTGAATCCAGCCCGAAAAACGGCAGATAACTGTTGGCGGCATCGTCATCGACCGCCTGTTTCGTGAAATCGAGAGCAGACTGCGGTGGCCGCAGGTTGGTGTCCAGGTTTTCCAGCCGCAACAACTCCGGATCATCGAGGCTATCGGCCAGTTCGCCCATTTGTTCGACGCCGATCTTGCTAATGAATTTCAGACGTGAGACCGGCACGACACTTCCCCCGAATGGAAAAAGCATGTTATCAGAAAAGCTGACGCGCTTATTTTCGTTTTAACTTGCGGTGCCGATGAATCACCCAGCCATAGATCGCGGCATTGAGTAAAATCACGATGCCGGCAAGCCCTAATTGCAGGTCGCGGTCGAGGCCGTTCGGGTAGATGATCGGGTAAAGATAATGTTCAATGAAACTGTCGCTGTAGCCGGCATCGCCGGCGGCATGCTGGAACCAGACCTCGATCGTAGTCAACGGGCAAATCCGTCCGGTTATTTCGACAAAGGCTCCCCAGGTGGCCGCGGGAATATGGATAGCGGGGGCCCAGCGGAATCGCAATGTGAACAAGCCGCCGAACAGCACAAACACGATGAACAGGAAGTGGAAAACCAGGAAGAAATCAGCGGCGAGATGGTAAATCATGCATGGATCCGCAGGTTAGGATTCCAGCGGGGGCTGGCCGATATCAATGACGTCAATCGCATGTATACATTTTGGCCATGTCCCGCACCGATTCCGCGACGAGTTTCTCCAGTACCTTCCAGTCGATGTCTTCCGGCTTCCGGATATACAGGCAGGACGCGCCGGTCTTGTATTTGCCGAGACGACTCATCAACGGCTTGTAGTGTTTGAAGCCAGGCATAATGTAAACGGTCAGGTTTCGTTTGCGCGGCGAGTAACCGGTGACGAACCAGTCGCCTTCGCGACCGCTGGCGTATTTGTAATGATAGCTGCCAAAGCCCACCATACTGGCGCCCCACATTTTCGGCCGCTTGCCGGTGATCTTTTTCATCAATGCACTCAGTTCACGACAGCTCTTGCGCATATCGGCATCGTCGATTCGCCGGATAAATGCAGCGACGCTCGCTTTGTTTTCCTTTGTCTTCAATTCGGCCATTTGAGTGTCCTGTTTTCCTCGGTGCCAGAATCTACCCAAGATGCGTGTCTGGCAGACCAATTCATCGGGCAAATCAGAATATCCATGATTCTGCATGATTTTTCCACGCATAATGGCTGTGTTTTACTTGCGATTTCTGGCCAAGTGGATAGAGTTTCGTTCTGGTCCGCGTCGGTTCCCTCGCGACGGTCAGCCGTGAACCCCGCCAGGCCTGGAAGGGAGCAACGGTAGCGGTGCTACCGGGTGCCGGGGTGTGGCTGGCGCGGGCCACTTCGTTTTGATTCATTATGCGAACAATACTATAAAAACTAATGACTTACCTTGTGCTAGCGCGTAAATGGCGCCCCCGGAAATTTGCTGAACTGGTCGGTCAGGATCATGTGGTCCGGGCCTTGATCAATGCGCTGGATCGCGATCAGTTGCATCACGCATATTTGTTTACCGGTACCCGCGGCGTGGGCAAAACAACGATAGCGAGAATATTCGCGAAGTCTCTGAACTGCGAGCAGGGCGTCAGTTCCACACCTTGCGGCGAATGCACATCCTGCCAGGAAATCGACGAGGGTCGCTTTATCGATCTGATCGAAGTGGATGCGGCATCGAACCGGAAAGTGGAAGAGACCCGCGAGTTGCTGGACAACGTCCAGTATTCGCCGACACGGGGCCGGTACAAGGTTTACCTGATCGACGAAGTCCATATGCTCTCCAAGCACTCCTTTAATGCCTTGCTAAAAACCCTCGAAGAGCCACCACCACATGTGAAATTCCTGCTGGCGACCACCGAGCCAAAAAAATTGCCAATCACCGTGATATCGAGGTGCCTGCAGTTCAATCTCAAGCGCCTGCCGGTGGCGTTGATCGAGGAACGGCTGAAGCTGATTGCCAAAGAAGAAAAGTTTCAGGCGGAGGCCGGTGGCCTGCGGCTGCTGGCAGAAGCCGCGGATGGCAGCATGCGTGATGCGTTGAGCCTGATGGACCAGGCTATCGCTTTTGGTGACGGCAACATCAGCGAAGCCGATACACGCAACATGCTCGGCACGATTCCCCGGGAGCAGGTCCTCAAGCTTCTGTATTTGCTGGCCAACAAGGATGGACCCGGTCTGCTCACACACATCGCCGGCATAGATGAGTTGGCACCGGATTACAGCGGCATTCTGGACGAACTGCTGGCACTTTTAAAGACCCTGGCCCT
>JAPUGL010000118.1 GCA_027292775.1 Gammaproteobacteria bacterium
CGCTTCGGCGCCGGTAAGGGTGAAAGGGTGCGGTAAGAGCGCACCGCGCGGGTGGCAACATTCCGCGGCATGGTAAACCCCACCTGGAGCAAGACCAAATAGGGGAACAGGCTTTTGCCAGGCGCGGCCCGCGCGGGTTCCCGGGTAGGTTGCTCGAGGTCTGCGGCGACGCAGATCCCAGATGAATGGTTGTCCAAGACAGAACCCGGCTTATCGGCCGGCTCCCCGCTGTTTTTGCAAGCATGAGAAAATCTGCCGATCTGCAAAAAAAGAAAAATCACCAAATAGCTTAGATTCAGCCTGAAAAAGCACTCGCAAGTCACTGATTTTTAGCTTGTCTGGGTGCCGCCCCAGGCATGAACTGTCGCTCCTAAGTTACTGTCTTACTTAAAAAAACATGGCTTTTCACTGTTGACAGCCAATCGATGCGCTCCCTATAGTGTCGCAGAGTGGGAAAAAGTGGGAAATCTAGGGATTTCCAACCGCGATAACAGGGATTTCAAATGTTTCGAGGAGCAAACAAGGTCACAGTCGATGCGAAGGGTCGCCTGGCGATTCCGACCCGCTATCGAGAGCGGATCGAGCAGCGCAGCGATGGTCAGTTGGTGATCACCGTGGACCGGCAATGCCTACTTATTTACCCATTGCCAGACTGGGAAGAAATTGAAAGAAAACTGATTCGCCTGCCGAGTCTTCATCCGCAAGCTCGGCGTCTTCAGCAATTCATGGTCGGTTATGCCAGCGACGTGGCGCTGGATTCACATGGCCGTGTTCTGTTGGCGAAGGAACTCCGGGAGTTTGCCGCCATTGATCGGCAGGCATTACTGATTGGTCAGGGGAACAAATTCGAATTATGGGATGAAGCGCGTTGGAGCCAGCGGATTGACGAATGGCTTCAGGATGAGCAGACCGGTGATTCCGATTTGCCGCCTGAACTCGAATCACTGTCGTTGTAACGGCCTGTGACAAAAATGAATTTGCACAAACCGGTGCTTCTGGACGAAGCGCTGGAGGGGCTGGCAATAAAGCCATCCGGGAATTACCTGGATTGTACTATTGGGCGGGGAGGGCATAGCAAAGCCATCCTCGGGAAATTGGATAAAAAAGGTCGCCTGATCGCCATCGACCGGGATCCGGAAGCGGTGGCAGCAGCTCAGTCCGGCCTGGGGCGTGATTCCCGGTTCAGCATTTGCCGGGGAACATTTGGGGAGATTACCGACATTGTCCGGCAGCAAGGCATGACGGGTTTGGTGGACGGAGTCCTGATGGACCTCGGCGTTTCGTCGCCACAGCTCGACGACCCGGCGCGCGGGTTCAGTTTCAGCTCGGATGGTCCGCTGGATATGCGGATGTCGCCCGATGAGGGGATTAGCGCCGCGGAGTGGCTCGCGCAGGCGGAAGAGAAGGAAATCAGCCGAGTGTTGTTTCATTACGGCGAAGAGCGGCAGGCAAAACGCATTGCCCGCACGATCGTCGAAGCTCGTCTGGATGCGCCGATTCGAACGACCAGTCGCCTGGCTGCAATCATCGAGCCGCTGGTGCCGAGGCACAAACGCAAGCATCACCCGGCGACAAAAACGTTTCAGGCGATCCGGATATTTATAAATAAGGAGTTGCGGGAACTCGAAAAGTGCCTCACGCAGAGTATCGATTTGCTGGCCAGGGACGGCCGGCTCTGTGTGATCAGTTTTCATTCGCTGGAGGATCGCATCGTCAAACGGTTTATGCGTGACCAATCCAGGCCCGATCCTGTTTATGCCGGCCTGCCGGATATTCCGTCACGCGCGCAGCCAAAACTGACTCGGGTTGGCAAAGCGATCAAAGCGCAGCCAGAAGAAATAGCGGATAATCCCAGGGCAAGGAGCGCAGTGCTGCGTATTGCGGTGAGACTGTGATACTGGCCGATCGTCGCTTCAATTCGCTGATGATTTTCATTCTGTGGCTGACCATCGGTCTATCGGCCATTGTCGCCGTATACGCGCGGCACGAATCCAGATTGTTGTTTTCGGAACTACAGAAACAGGAAGCCAGACGCGACCTGCTTAATATCCATTGGGGCCGGCTACAACTCGAACAGAGTACCTGGGCCACACATGCGCGCATCGAGCGTATGGCGCGCGAGGAACTGGGCATGGTTGTGCCGAGCCCGGAACAATTGCTGGTGGTCAAGCCATGAAGCGCAACAGCAGGAAGGAAGTGTATCGGCAGTTCCGCTGGCGTGCCTGGCTCGTCATGTCCGTGTTCGCGCTGGCTTCAGTTGCGATTATCGGTCGCGCATTGCAGCTGCAGGTTCTGGACACGGAGTTCCTTGAACGGCAAGCAGATGCGCGGCATCTCAGGGTGATCACGCTGAGTGCGCATCGTGGGTTAATTCTCGATCGGAACGGTGAAACCCTGGCGGCGAGCACGCCGGTGGATTCGGTATGGGCGGATCCGCCCGCCTTGGCGCGGGCAACCAATCGAATTAATGAACTGGCAAAAATACTCGAACGCAGCCCGGAAAATCTTCTGCGCCAGATCACCAGCAACCTGGATCGTGAGTTTATTTTTCTGCGCCGGCATATGTCGCCGGAGCGGGCCGCAGCCGCCATGGACCTGGATATTCCCGGTGTTTATTTGCAGCGTGAATATCGCCGCTATTACCCGGCCGGGGAGGTGACCGGGCATTTGCTCGGCTTCACCGACATTGACGATCGCGGTCAGGAGGGTCTGGAATTGGCGTATGACCAGTGGCTGGTTGGCGAACCAGGCGCCAAACGAGTCATCAAGGACCGCCTGGGGCGAGTGATCGGCGATGTCGAGAGCATACGGCCGGCGCGACCCGGCAAGGATCTGGTCAGCAGTATCGATTTGCGCATCCAGTACCTGGCCTATCGTGAACTGAAAGCGGCGGTCCAGCGTTATCGGGCGAGATCAGGGTCTGTTGTCGTCATGGACATCACCAGCGGCGAAGTCCTCGCCATGGTTAATCAGCCCAGTTATAACCCGAACGACCGCTCGCAGTTTTCTGCTTCGCGTTACCGCAACCGGGCGGTAACCGATATTTTCGAACCTGGATCCAGCTTCAAACCGCTCGTTATTGCCGCGGCACTGGAAAGCGGTCAATACACGCCGCACTCACGGATCGATACATCGCCCGGTTATGTCACGGTACCCGGCAAGACCATCGAGGACACGAAGAACCTTGGCATCATTGGGATCGGGACGATTCTTGCGAAATCGAGCAACGTGGGCGCGGCCAAGGTAGCCCTGTCGCTGGAAGCCGAATACTTGTTCGGGATCATCAGCCGCTTCGGCATCGGCCGGCTCACGACCAGTGGTTTTCCCGGTGAATCAGCCGGGCTCTTAAATGATTACAGCCACTGGCGCGAGATCGGCCAGGCGACGCTGGCTTATGGTTATGGCCTGTCGCTGACTCCGCTGCAGTTGGCGCAAGCGTACGCAGTTTTGGCGGCAGACGGTATCCGGCGGCCAGTGTCATTGTTGCGAACCGATGCGCCCGAAGCTGGTGAACGAGTGATTACGCCGGAAACCGCGATCGCTGTGGTCGATATGCTGGAGCGGGTTGTCAGTACCGGCGGTACGGGCAGGAAAGCGGCTGTGCCCGGTTACCGTGTCGCTGGCAAGACCGGCACCTCGTGGAAATTCCAGGCGGGTGGGTATTCGACCGACCGTTATATCGCAGTATTCGCTGGCCTTGCACCGGCCACGCATCCAAGGCTGGCTGTCGTCATTCTGATCGACGAGCCCAGTGGTGAAAAGTATTATGGCGGCGATGTGGCGGCGCCGGTTTTTTCCGCGGTTATGTCCGGCGCGCTTCGTTACCTGGCGGTACCGCCCGATGCGCTGACGCCATACCGGCCGGAACCGGGCGCGATCGTACAGGCTCGTGTGCAGCCCGCTGCCACAGCGGCGAGAGCCCGATGATGACGGCGCCCGCAGAAGCCAGAATCTCACTGGCCAAATTGCTTGGCATCCCGGCGGACAGACTGGCAAGCAACCCGGTGATCACTGACCTCACGCTGAACAGCCGCGATGTGATCGAGGGGAGCCTGTTCCTGGCCTGCGCCGGCATTCAATCTCATGGTCTGGATTATCTCGAGCAGGCGCTTGCCCAGGGTGCGGTCGCGGTTGCCTGGGAAACCTCGATCGGAACCAAGCCTCCATTGGTCGACACCAACGTGCCGTTGCTGGAAGTGCCCCAATTGAGGCACCGCCTGGGCCGGATGGCAGAGCTGTTTTTCGGCGCTCCATCGAAGAAAATGGAAGTTACCGGCATTACCGGCACCAACGGCAAGACTACATGCGCCTGGTTACTGGCGGGCGCGCTGGATGCCTATGGCCAGTCCGCCGGCATCATCGGCACACTGGGGCATGGTTTTCCAGTTGCTCTGTCGGCGGGTGATCTGACCACACCGGACTGCATCGGTGTGCACCGGCGGCTGGCTGAACTGCGTGGACTGGGAGCGGCCCATGTGGCGATGGAAGTGTCCTCGCACGCGCTTGACCAGGGCCGCGTCGATGGGGTTCATTTCAGCGCCGCACTGTTTACAAACCTCAGTCACGATCATCTCAATTACCACGGTGACCTCGCGGCCTATGGAGCCGCCAAGGCGAGGCTGTTCCTGAACCCGGAGCTGGATCGCGCTGTAATCAATGTTGACGATGCCTACGCCGAAACCATCATTGACCAGTTGCAACATCGGATTAGATTGTTGCGGGTTGGGCGGAACGCGGATTCAAACGGGCGCGGAGAATTTCTTCGCCTCAAGCGAGTCAAGGAAACGACTCGCGGGCTGGAACTCGACTTTACCGGCAGCTGGGGCGAACTGAGTCTGTGCAGCCAGCTGCTCGGCGATTTCAATGCCAGCAACCTGGCGCTGGTTCTGGCGGCCCTGCTGGCCGACGGTGTTGCGGCAGAAGACGCCATTCAGGCGTTGGGCCAGGTGACTGCGCCACCGGGGCGCATGGAGGTTGTGGCCGAAAGTGACCGACGGCCGCTTGCCATTGTTGACTATTCGCATACACCAGACGCGCTGGAGAAAGCGCTGAATGCGTTGCGCCGACATGCCACGGGGCAACTCTGGTGTGTGTTCGGTTGCGGCGGAGAACGCGATCAGGGCAAGCGGCCCTTGATGGGTGAAATTGCCACCAGGATTGCCGATCAGGTCATCGTTACCAGCGACAATCCGCGTGGCGAAGATCCGCTTGCCATCATCGCCGACATAAAGGCGGGTACAGCAAACGCCGACAATGTTGTCACGATAGCGGATCGTCGAGAGGCCATCGCCAAGGCATTGGAACAGGCCGGACCCGATGACATCGTGCTGGTTGCAGGCAAAGGCCACGAGACTTATCAGGAAATTGCCGGTCAGAAGCTGCCATTTTCCGATACTCGGGAAATTCTCCAAATTCTGGAGGAGACCTGATGATCGGCGGAGGCTTGCAACAGATCAGTGGAGAACTCGCCGGCCAGCTTCATGGCAATGATGCAAAATTCGTTGGCGTGTCTATCGATAGTCGTGCCCTGTCTTCCGGTGAGTTGTTTGTCGCGATACGAGGCGAGCGTTTCGACGGTCACGATTTCGTAGCCGATGTCGCGGGCGGCGGGGCGGCTGGGGCGCTCGTACACCAGTTGCAGGAAGCTGCTTTGCCGCAGGTCTGCGTCGGTGATACGCGGCTGGCGCTGGGTCAACTGGCGGCCGCGTGGCGGCAGGAATTCGATATACCGGTGATCGCCGTAACCGGCAGCAACGGCAAGACCACGGTAAAAGAAATGCTGGCGTCGATCATGGGGCGACGCGGACCCGTGCTCAGTACGCGCGGTAACCTGAATAACGATATCGGCTTGCCGCTGACCTTGATGCGGCTGGAGAAGGAGCACCGCTGCGCGGTCGTCGAGATGGGTGCGAACCAACCCGGCGAAATAGCCGGGCTGACCGCGCTCGCCTGCCCGACGGTCGGTGTGGTCAACAACGCCGGCAGCGCCCACCTCGAGGGTTTTGGCAGCCCGGATGGAGTGGCTCGGGCGAAAGGCGAGTTGTTCGCGGGATTGCCGGCCGATGGCGTTGCCGTCATCAACAGCGATCAGGACCATGTCGGACTCTGGAAACAGCTGGCCGGTACGCGGGAGATCATCAGTTTTGGACTGGGCAGGGACGCCCGGTTCACCGCCAACGATGTGTCACAGGGCGTTCGCAAGGGGAAACCCTGGCTCAGTTTTTTCATGGTCACGCCGCTCGGCAGTTTTCCGGTCGAGTTGAATTTTGCCGGTACTCACAACGTGATGAATGCACTGGCTGCGGCGGCCGCGGCATCCGCAGCGGGCGCGGGTATCGATGATATTCGCGATGGCCTTCAGGCAACCCGGCAAATGGCGGGACGCCTGCAACTGCTCAGTCGAAAGGGCGGCGGCTGGCTGATCGACGATACCTATAACGCCAACCCGGTATCGGCCCGGGCGGCGATGGAATTCGCCGCCAGTCTTGGCGGACAGCATTGGCTGGTCCTGGGAGATATGGGCGAACTCGGGCCGGATGCGGAGATCATGCATCGCGAGCTGGGTCTAGCCGCCGGTGAACTCGGCTTCGAACGGATATACAGCTGCGGTGAGTTGGCTGCCAGGGCGGCTGAAGCTTTCCCGGGCGAGAGCCAGTGCTTCGATGGGTTGGACGCGCTGATCGATGCCCTCAACAAAGATTTTGCGGTCGCACGAGCAAATGGCAGTGGCGACAGTAATAAACAGGTTATTCCTTTGCTCAAGGCATCGAGAAGCATGCGTTTCGACAAGGTCGTCGATGCACTTTGCATAACCGCAACAGAAATCGGCGAGTCTCAGGGGGAATAAAAGGTGCTGCTTTATTTAACGGATTATCTCAGTCAGTTCTATTCAGGCTTCAATCTTTTTAGTTACCTGACTTTTCGGGCGATTCTCGGTGCATTGACCGCGCTCAGCATTTCTTTGCTTGTGGGTCCCTTGATGATCCGCCATCTGAGTATTCGCCAAATCGGTGAGCAGGTTCGCGATTTCGGTCCGGCAACACACTTGCCCAAAGCGGGGACGCCGACCATGGGCGGCGCCCTGATTCTGATCGCGATCGCGTTCAGTACGCTGTTGTGGTCCCGGCTCGATAATTATTATGTCTGGGTTGTACTCGGGGTAACTCTGGCATTCGGCACCATCGGATTCGTCGACGACTACCGCAAATTGATTTTGAAAGACTCGGAGGGCCTGTCGGTCTGGACAAAATTATTCTGGCAGTCGGCGGCCGCTTTCACGGCCGCTCTGGTCCTTTATTACAACGCTCAGGAACCAGCCATCGAGCATGCTTTGCTGATTCCCTTTTTCAAGGATTTGCTCATACCGATGGGCAGCTTTTACCTGGTGTTCACCTACCTTGTGATCGTCGGCACCAGCAACGCGGTAAATCTCACCGATGGACTGGATGGCCTGGCGATCATGCCTTGCGTGCTGGTTTCCGGCGCCTTGGGAATTTTCGCCTATGCATCGGGCAATGTCGTTTTTGCCGGCTACCTCGGAATCCCGCACATTGCCGGATCGGGCGAAATGATGGTGTTCTGTGCCTCGCTGGCCGGCGCCGGTCTGGGGTTCCTTTGGTTTAACACTTATCCCGCACAAGTTTTTATGGGCGATATCGGTGCGCTCGCGCTTGGCGCAGCCATTGGTGTTGTCGCCGTCATTGTGCGCCAGGAATTAATTCTGGTGGTGATGGGCGGCGTATTCGTGATTGAAACGGTCTCGGTCATATTGCAAGTGGCTTCGTTCAAGTTTACCGGCAAGAGAATTTTTCGCATGGCGCCGCTGCATCACCACTTTGAACTCAAGGGATGGGCGGAGCCCAAGGTCATCGTTCGATTCTGGATTATTACGGTGATTTTGGTGCTGGTCGGATTGTCGTCGTTGAAGATTCGCTGACAGGTTTTTCCAATGCTAGGTATCGGGCAACAAAATCATTTAATGGCGGGCGCCGAGCCGGTCGGCAATGGCGTGCGTTGCCGCAGCCTGGTACTCGGGCTCGGCGCCACCGGTTTGTCGCTTGCTCGCTTCCTGTCGGAGCAGGGCGATACCGTGTTGATAGCCGATACCAGGGAGAAACCGCCCGGACTGGAGGATTTGGAAAAAGAGAGCCTGGATGTCGAACTCGCGCTGGGTGAATATCCGGCCGATTGGCTGGACCGGGTCGATCGTATTTTGGTTTCGCCGGGCGTTTCCCTCCTCCACCCCATGTTACTGGAGGCGAAAAACCGGGGTCTGCCGATGAGCAACGACATCGGCCTGTTGTCGCAGCGCGCACACGACACGGGCGTGCCGCTAATTGCTATCACCGGCTCCAATGGCAAGAGCACCGTCACGACCATGTTGGCCGCAATGCTCGAGAAGGCCGCAGTCCGGGTCAGGACCGGCGGCAACCTGGGCACGCCTGCGCTCGATTTGCTGGGCGGAGACAAGCCCGAATTTTTCTTGTTGGAATTGTCCAGTTTTCAACTTGACCTGGTCTCTGGTCTGCAGGCGAAGGTCGCGGCGTTGCTCAATGTATCCGCAGATCACATGGATCGGTATGCAGACTTTGCCGCATATGC
Source organism: Gammaproteobacteria bacterium (assembly GCA_027292775.1). GTDB lineage: Bacteria > Pseudomonadota > Gammaproteobacteria > Steroidobacterales > MnTg04 > MnTg04. Next base: position 8,602 of record JAPUGL010000118.1, read on the forward strand.
TGCGAGCAAGGCGAAGATTTTCGAATGTTGTGAGCAAGCGATCGTCAATCGCGACGATGCCACGGTGATGTCGTTGCGGCCACCTGGATGCGAGTACCTGAGTTTTGGTCTGGATGCCCCTGCCGGAAATGATTTCGGTTTACTGGGCAGTGGACTGAATGACGCAGACTGTTTTCTTGCGCGTGGCAACGAAGAGCTGCTCGCCGTATCCGAGCTACCGCTTGCCGGACGGCACAATCTGGCCAATGCACTGGCGGCACTGGCGATGGCCGATGCCTTGTCCCTGCCCATGGATAAATGTGTGCAGGCGCTACGGGTGTATAACGGCCTGCCTCACCGAACCCAGCTTGTCGTCGAGCGGGATGGCATTCGCTGGGTCGATGATTCCAAGGGAACCAATGTCGGTGCTGCGGTAGCCGCGGCCGAAGGCTTGCAGGGTCCGTTGTTGTTAATCGCCGGGGGTCAGGCCAAGGCACAGGATTTCGCCCCGTTGGCAGCGGCACTGGCCGGCAAAACGAGGGTTGCGATCCTGCTCGGCCAGGATGCAGAGGTACTCGCCGAGGCGCTGCTCCCGGTTTGCCCGGTTAAGCGTGCCGACAGTATGCGTGAGGCGGTCGAGATCGCCCACGCGCAGGCGCGCCGCGGTGACACGGTGCTGCTGTCGCCGGCCTGTGGCAGCCAGGACATGTTTGCCGATTTCCGCGAACGCGGCCGGGTCTTCTCCGCTGCGGTGGCGGAGGTGCTTTCGTGAGCGCGCCGGCGATCACCATGCATAACGCGGGATTACCGCGGCGGACCGGCCTGGACCCAGTGTTGATTGGGCTGACAGCAATCCTATTGCTGCTGGGTCTGGTCATGATGACATCGGCGTCGATAACCATTGCGGAAAGCGAAACCGGCAATCCGTTTTATTACCTGCAGAAGCAAGCGATGTTCCTGTTGCTCGCACTCACCGGTGGATTCATGGCCATGTTGATTCCGACGCAGATGTGGCAACGGACCGGTCCGTTGTTGCTCGTGTCCGGGCTGGCATTGCTGGTTCTGGTCCTGTTGCCGGGTGTTGGGACCACGGTCAATGGAGCGACCCGCTGGATAAGTTTTGGCCCTGCTTCGTTGCAGGTTTCCGAGCCGGCCCGCCTGTTGATCCTGATGTACCTGTGCGGATACCTGGTACGACGGCGCGAAGCCTTGCAAACGAATTTTACGGGCTTGGCCGGACCCGTATTCCTGGTTGGCCTGGCCTGTGCCCTGTTGCTCGCGGAACCCGATTTTGGTGCGGCGACGGTTTTGTTGGGAACGACACTGGGCCTGTTGTTTCTCGGCGGCGTGCGCCTGCGGGATTTTCTGATGTTGTTTGTTGCTGTTATCGGCGCCCTGGCAGTACTCGCAATTTCCACGCCATACCGGCTAAAAAGACTCACCGGATTTCTTGACCCATGGGCGGACCCGTTCGATTCAGGGTTCCAGCTTACCCAGTCGCTAATTGCTGTTGGTCGCGGCGAATGGCTCGGTGTCGGGCTGGGGAATAGCGTGCAGAAAATGTTTTACCTGCCGGAGGCACACACTGATTTTGTGTTCGCGGTGATCGCCGAGGAGCTGGGCTTTGTCGGCGTCCTGCTTATTGTTTCTTTGTTCCTGCTTGTGGTCTGGCGCGCTTTCTGGCTGGCACTGCGCTCGGCCGAGGCCGGCCACTATTACCAAGCCTACCTTGCTGCTGGTCTCGGTATCTGGCTGGGGTTGCAGGCGTTCATCAATATAGGGGTCAACCTGGGCCTGCTGCCTACCAAGGGGCTGACCTTGCCGATCCTCAGCTATGGAGGGAGCAGCTTGCTTGTGACCTTTGTCGCGCTCGGACTGTTGCTGAGAATTCGCCTGGAGTTAGGCCAGATCGGCGGTCAGGGAGGCGCCCGCATACGGCAGGCGGCCCGCGGCCGGAGGTCTCGCAGATGAGCGGTCCGGTCATGATCATGGCAGGCGGAACGGGAGGACACGTGTACCCGGCACTCGCTGTCGCGCGTGCTCTTGCGGCCATGGGCAGGGATGTAGTTTGGCTGGGTACGCGGCACGGACTGGAAGGCAGGGTCATTCCGGAGCAGCAAATACCGATCGAATGGATATCGGTCTCCGGTCTGAGGGGCAAAGGCGTGGTCAGCTGGCTGATTGCGCCATTTCGATTGCTCAGAGCGCTATTCCAGTCGCTATCGATTCTTCGTAAAACCAGGCCGGCGGTGGTTCTCGGCATGGGTGGCTTTGTTTCCGGCCCCGGTGGGCTGGCAGCCCGCCTGCTGGGCCGCAGGCTGGTTATTCACGAACAAAACGCCGTGGCCGGTCTGACCAACCGCTCGCTCGCACGGATCGCGAATCGTGTCCTGGAAGCGTTCCCGAGTAGCTTTCCGAACCCGGAGCGCATCAGCTCCGGGGTGGAGACAGTCGGCAACCCGGTTCGCGATGAAATACTTTCGCTGCCCGAACCGGGCCAGAGAATGGCAGGGAGGAGCGGCCGGCTGCGCCTGCTCGTCCTGGGGGGCAGCCAGGGTGCGTTGCGCCTCAATACGATGATGCCGCTGGCGCTGGCGCAAATAGATAGCGACGAGCGGCCGCAAGTCTGGCATCAGGCAGGCGCCAGTACCCTGGAAAAGGCAAGGTCCGGGTACAGGCGGCATGACCTCGATGCGCGCGTGGAACCGTTTATCGAAAACATGGCGGATGCCTATGGCTGGGCGGACCTGGTGGTCTGTCGTGCCGGCGCATTGACCATATTTGAACTGGCGGCCGCCGGGCTGGCCGCGGTGCTGGTACCGTTCCCGTCAGCCGTCGATGATCACCAGACTCTTAATGCCAAATGGCTGGTTCGCTCGGGGGCCGCGGTATTGCTGCCCGAAGAAACGCTGGCGGCAGATTCACTGGCCGCTTTGATTCTGAGATTTGCCGGCGACAGACAGAGCCTGCTTGAGATGGCTGGCCGGGCCAGGGCGCTGGCTGCTCCCGGTGCCTGTGGCAAGGTCGTGCAGGCATGCCTCACAACTACGGACGATGGGCCGGATTCTTTCACGGGCCGGCAGAAGGGTGTGTCATGAACACCCGCATGCGCCGGATTAATCGGATTCACTTTGTCGGTATCGGCGGGGTCGGCATGGGTGGGATCGCCGAGGTGCTGATCAACCTGGGTTACCAGGTTCAAGGATCAGATATTCGCGATGGCCGGGTTACCAGACGACTCGAGTCGCTGGGCGCGAGTATCGCAATCGGTCATGCGGCTGAAAACGTCGGTGACGCGGATGTGATCGTCGTGTCCAGTGCGATCAGCAAAAAAAACCCCGAGATCGAGGCGGCCAGACAACGGCGTCTGCCGATTGTACAGCGTGCGGAAATGCTGGCTGAGTTAATGCGGTTTCGCTACGCGATCGCGGTTGCCGGTACCCATGGCAAGACCACGACGACCAGTCTGATTGCTGCGGTGCTGGCCGAAGGCGGTGAGGACCCGACATTTGTCGTTGGCGGATTGCTCAATAGTGCTGGTACCAATGCGCGACTGGGTACCGGCCGTTACCTGGTTGCCGAGGCCGACGAGAGCGATGCCTCTTTCATGCATTTGCAGCCGATGCTCGCCGTGGTCACCAATATTGACGCTGACCACCTTGAAACCTATGGCGGTAAATTCTCCAGGCTGCGGCAGAGCTTTATCGAATTTATTCATAACCTGCCTTTTTACGGGCTCGCTGTACTCTGCCTGGACGATAGGGGCGTTGCGGATGTGCTGGATGAGATCGCGCGGCCGGTAACGACGTATGGCCTGAGCGCGGATGCCGATGTTCGTGCGGAGAATGTCCGGCAACAGGGTGCGATATGCAGTTTCACTGCGCTCAGACCGGATCGTAAGCCGCTGGCGATCACCCTGAATCTTCCCGGCGTGCATAACGTCAGAAACGCTCTGGCTGCGATCAGCGTGGCCCATGAACTCGATATCGCCGACGACGCCGTAGCCCGGGCATTGCGGGAATTCGCCGGTATCGACCGGCGCTTCCAGGTCCAGGAAATTCAGTTGGGCGGTTGCCGGGTTCTGATGATTGACGACTATGGCCATCATCCGACCGAAGTCAGCGCGGTATTGGAATCTATCCGCTCTGGCTGGCCTGACCGGCGCGTGGTGCTCGCATACCAGCCCCACCGGTATACCCGGACCCGGGATCTGTTCGATCAGTTTGCCGAAGTTTTGTCGACCGTCGATGCGCTGTTGTTGTGTCCGGTATATCCCGCCGGTGAGGAGCCGATAGCAGGTGCCGACAGCCGCGCGCTGGCAGGAGCCATACGCTCACGCGGAGAGCTTGAGCCGATACTGCTGCGCAAACTCGGCGACTTGCCCGGGATGCTGGCCAAGATCGTCGCCGACGATGACATTCTTGCATTGCTGGGCGCAGGCGATATCGGCACGCTCGCCACAGATCTGCAGAAGCAGGCGCCTGGCGATCTTCCAACCGCGGAAGCCGGATCATGAACGCGCTGGCCGGCATTTCTACCCGTGGCCGGATACGGCACAACGAGCCGATGAGCCGACATACATCCTGGCGAGTGGGCGGACCGGCCGACATATATTTTCAGCCGGCCGATGTGCAGGACCTGGCCGATTTTCTGGCTGGGCTGGACAGCGCCACCGAAATTCACTGGGTCGGCCTCGGGAGCAATTTGCTGGTTCGCGATGGCGGATTGCGGGGGGTCGTTATCGCGACTCACCGCGGCCTGTCGAATCTGGAGCGGCTCGATAACGGAATGGTGCGGGCTGAGGCCGGCGTTGTCTGCGCAAAGCTGGCCGGGCAGTGTGCCCGCTGGAAACTCGGACCGGCCGAATTTTTCGCCGGGATACCCGGCACCGTCGGCGGCGCACTGGCGATGAATGCCGGCGCCTTTGATGGCGAAACCTGGCAACAGGTGACCGCGGTCGAGACGGTTGACCGAACCGGCCAGATTCGGACCCGTCAACGATTCGAATTCGAGGTGTCCTACCGCCACGTCAAAATGCCTGCCGTCGAATGGTTTGTCGCCGGTCTGTTCGATTTCGAGGAGCAGGCGGACGCGAGTGTCGACGGAATCCGCAGATTGCTCGCGCGTCGCAAGGAGAGTCAGCCGATCGGGCTGCCCAGCTGCGGCTCCGTTTTCCGCAACCCGCTGGACGATCATGCGGCACGTCTGATCGAAGCCAGCGGGATGAAGGGCTTGCGCCTTGGCGGCGCAGAGGTTTCCGGCAAGCACGCCAACTTCATTATCAACACTGGCGATGCGACAGCGGACGATGTTGAACGCCTGATAAATAAAATACGCAACCAGGTACGCGAGGAGCAGGGCGTGGAACTGGTAGCCGAGGTCAGGATCGTGGGAGAGAGTCTTGAAAACTGAGTCGCGCATGGTGATTCGCGATGCAGATGCCTTTGGCCGGGTTGCCGTGATCTATGGTGGACTTTCGCCCGAGCGGGAAATTTCGTTGCTGACCGGCGTACCCGTGCTCGCGGCGTTACAGGAGAAAGGCGTGGATGCTCACGGCGTCGACGCCGGAGCCGATTTGCTCGAGGTGCTGGCGGCTGGCCGTTTTGATCGCGCATGGATCGCGTTGCACGGTCGAGGCGGCGAAGACGGCAGTCTGCAAGGAGCGCTGCAGCTAATGGACCTGCCGTATACGGGAAGCGGCGTACAAGGATCGGCGTTGGGGCTGGATAAGTACCGCAGCAAGCTGCTGATGATCGGTTGCGGTGTGCCGACGCCGCCGTTCCGGGTACTGACCGGCGTGGCCGATCTGGATGGCCTGGCAGACGACCTTGGTTTGCCCCTGGCGATTAAACCGGTCTGCGAAGGGTCCAGCCTGGGGATGACCAAAGTCACCGATGCCGCGGATCTTGAGGCGGCATACGAGTTGGCTTGCAAGCATGACGACTTCATCATCGCGGAGCTTTGGCTGGAGGGCGGCGAGTACACGACCGGCATCTTGCAGGGCGAAGCCCTGCCGATCATTCGTATAGAAACTCCCCGCAGTTTTTTCGATTACAAAGCCAAGTATTTTACCGACAGCACCCAGTACGACTGCCCGGCCGGCTTGTCCGATGAGCAGGAGCTTCGCTTCCGCAATATTTCCTTGCAGGTCTTTGCCGAAATCGGTGGCGAAGGCTGGGGGCGGGTTGATTTCGTTCTCGATGAACTCGGCGAACCGCAGATCCTGGAAATCAATACAGTGCCGGGCATGACCAGTCACAGCCTCGTGCCAATGGCGGCGAAGCAGCAGGGAATCGATTTTCCCGAGTTGTGCTGGCGCATTCTCGAAACCAGCTTCATCGTCCGCCAGCCGGCAGGGGGTGGTCATGCTTAAGAGACGCAATCGGAAACGCCAACAGCAGGAACCACTGATCGACTGGGATGCGATCAGGCGGTTTGCCCTGGCCGGTGGAACCTTGCTCGCCATCACCGCCTCCGTGATCTTCGTGTTCCTGCTGCTGGACAGACCGGTCGCATCCATTCAGGTGGACGGTCCGTTCGCAAGAGTCAATGCCAGCCAGATCGAGGCCGAGGTTCTCGCCAACATGCAGGGCGGATTCATCTCTCTGGATCTCGATAGTCTGTCAGCGAGGATCAGGCGTTTACCGTGGGTGGACCGGGTTCGTATCAGGCGGCAATGGCCGAATGGCCTTCACATAACGCTGGTCGAGCAACGTCCGGCGGCTCGCTGGGGTGAATCGGGCCTGCTCAATGTCCGCGGCGAATTGTTTATCGATGACAGCCGTCACGTGCCGGCCGGCTTGCCCTATCTCGCCGGACCGCCTGGAACGGAAATTGAAGTCGTCAATCGTTTTTTGGCCGCGCGTTCATATCTGCTGCCGCACGGACTGGATGTCGTCGGACTGGTGCGCGACCCACGCGGCGCCTGGGACATGACGCTCAGTAATGGCGTCGCCATCAGATTGGGGCGCCACCGTGTTGACGAGCGAATCACCCGCTACGGCGATCTGGTGCTGGAGATCGTTGGCGCGGATCCGGGAAAGGTTGAATACGTCGATATGCGCTACAGCAACGGGTTCGCTATCGGCTGGCGGAAACAGGATGAGGCGGCGGCTGCCGCCCGGTTAACCGCACACAGCGGCTAAGGAAAAAGAATGTCGAGAAAAGGTGACAAAAATCTGATTGTAGGACTGGATATCGGTACCTCGAAGGTTGTTGCAATCGTCGGTGAAATTACCGACGAAGGAAACGTTGAGGTTATTGGTATCGGCACCCACCCATCTCGCGGCCTGAAAAAGGGTGTGGTCGTGAACATCGAGTCCACGGTCCAGTCGATACAGCGTGCGGTAGAAGAGGCCGAGTTGATGGCCGGCTGCGAAATCCACACCGTCCACGCGGGAATCGCCGGTAGCCATATCCGCAGTCTGAATTCCCACGGCATCGTCGCCATACGCGACAAGGAAGTGACAAGCAGCGATGTTGAGCGCGTGATTGAAGCCGCGCAGGCGGTCGCGATACCGGCGGACCAGAGAACGATTCACGTCTTGCCGCAAGAATTCATCATTGACCACCAGGAAGGCATACGCGAACCGATAGGCATGTCCGGCGTCAGGCTTGAGGCCAAAGTTCACATAGTGACCGGCGCCGTCAGCGCGGCGCAAAATATTATCAAATGCGTACAGCGCTGCGGGCTGCAGGTAGAAGATGTGGTTCTCGAGCAGCTGGCATCGAGTCACGCGGTCCTGACCGAAGACGAAAAAGAGCTGGGCGCCTGCCTCGTGGATATCGGTGGCGGCACGACCGATATTGCGGTTTTCAGCGGCGGCGCAATTCGACACACGGCGGTGATTCCTATTGCCGGAGACCAGGCGACGAACGATATAGCGATCTCCTTGCGGACGCCCACCCAGTATGCGGAGGAGATCAAGATCCGTTACGCCTGTGCTCTATCACAATTGGCCAACCCGGACGAAACCATCGAAGTTCCCAGCGTAGGTGACCGGCCACCGAGGAGGCTGGCACGGCAGACTCTGGCCGAAGTCATCGAGCCGCGTTACGAGGAATTATACATGCTGGTCCAGGACGAACTGCGGCGCAGTGGGTTCGAAGAATTGGTTGCCGGTGGCATCGTTCTGACCGGTGGCAGCGCGAAAATGGAAGGTGCGATCGAACTTGCCGAAGAAGTTTTTCATATGCCGGTGAGGCTCGGCGTCCCGCAATTCGTACAAGGTTTATCGGATGTAGTACGCAACCCGATTCACGCGACGGGTGTTGGCCTGTTGCTATACGGGCAGGAGGCGCTGGCTGACAAGGCGGCTTCTTCGCCACTAGGTGGCGGTCTTAACGATGCCTGGGGGCGGATGAAAAACTGGTTTCAGGGAAATTTTTGAGTGATTTTTTTGTGTTAAGTGCTGATGCTAAGGAGGGGAGTGATGTTTGAGTTAATGGATTCGTACAGCCAAACCGCGGTTATCAAGGTCATCGGAGTCGGTGGCGGGGGTGGCAATGCGGTAACGCACATGGTCGCCGCCGGAATCGACGGCGTGGACTTTATTTGTGCCAACACCGACGCACAGGCGTTGAAAAGCTCGAGGGTGAAGACCTCGTTGCAGATCGGTTGCAACATCACCAAAGGTCTTGGTGCAGGAGCAAATCCGGAAGTAGGCCGGCAGGCCGCGATGGAGGACCGTGACCGCATTCAGGAAGTGATCGAAGGCAGTGACATGCTTTTTATTACAGCCGGGATGGGCGGTGGGACCGGTACCGGTGCTGCGCCCGTGGTCGCACAGACCGCCAAGGAGATGGGAATTTTGACAGTCGCCGTTGTTACCAGGCCGTTCGAAATGGAAGGCATAAAGCGGCGCGCGATTGCCGATCATGGAATCAACGAGCTCAGCCGCTTCGTCGATTCGCTGATCACGATTCCCAATGAAAAATTACTGTCTGTTCTTGGCAGTGAAACGACATTGCTGGATGCATTCACCGCAGCCAACGAAGTATTGCAAGGAGCGGTACAGGGAATCGCCGAGCTGATCACGCGACCCGGCCTGATCAACGTCGATTTCGCGGATGTCAGAACGGTGATGTCCGAAATGGGTATGGCGATGATGGGTTCGGGAACGGCCTCGGGCATCGACCGCGCCAGGGAAGCGGCCGAGTCCGCCGCATCCAGCCCGTTGCTTGAGGATGTTAATCTCGCCGGTGCAAATGGCATCCTGGTCAACGTCACTGCGGGTGAAAACCTGTCGATCGGCGAGTTCCAGGAAGTCGGCAACACCGTGAAAGAATATGCCTCTGAAAATGCGACCGTCGTGATCGGAACGGTGATTGACCCGAAAATGAAGGACAGTATCCGGGTCACCGTCGTTGCGACCGGACTGGGAGAAACCGCCCAGGCAGCGCGGCCGCAAATGGAAGTCGTCAAGAAAGCCGCGAACGGCGACCCCAATTACTCGTACCTGGAGACACCAACCGCTGCCCGGCGCAACAAAATGTATGAATCTGGCAATCGGGTGATGCCCAGCGAGGAGGTACTGGATATACCCGCATTCCTGCGTCGACAGGCGGACTAGCATAAGCGCCAACGCAGCTGTGGTGCGATCCGCCGCCAGCTGATGGCGCGATTTTCGCGACTGTGTTACTTTTCGCGGTCTGGCAAATATGGCAGGATTATTCAGCCGGGATTGCCTGATGAGCTGATGGACCGGCAGGGATGGTATCGGACGGGCGCGGTCGCGTGCCCGGACCGTGTTGTTCCTCTCAAGCAACTGATTTAAAAGATTTATTTGGTAAGTTCATTGCGGCAAAGAACGCTCAAAAATTCGATACGGGCAACCGGTGTGGGGTTGCACACCGGCAAGAAAGTGTTTATGACGCTACGTCCGGCTGCGGAAAACACCGGTGTGGTATTTCGCCGGGTCGATCTGGATCCCGTTGTCAATATTCCCGCCCAGGCCAGTTATGTCGGCGATACCATGCTCGGTACGACACTCGTCAGTGGAGATGCCCGCGTTGCTACCGTGGAGCACCTGTTGGCGGCGTTCGCGGGTCTGGGCATCGACAATGCGATCGTCGAGGTCAGTGCACCCGAAGTGCCGATCATGGATGGCAGTGCCGGGCCTTTTGTATTCCTGATCCAATCGGCAGGTATCCAGGAGCAAAAAAGCGCGAAAAAGCTCATTCGTATCAAGCGCCCGGTGCGTGTCGAAGAGGGTGATAAATGGGCGCAGATTGTTCCATTTGATGGATTCAAAGTTAAATTCCAGATCGAATTCGACCATCCGGTTTTCAAGAGCCATGTGCAGGAATCGGCAATCGATTTTTCTACCTCTTCCTTCCTCAAGGAAGTGAGCCGCGCCAGAACATTCGGATTTATGCGCGATATAGAAGCTTTACGTGCCAGGAACCTGACGCTGGGTGGCAGTATGAACAATGCCATCGTGCTGGATGATTTCAGGGTGCTGAACGAAGACGGCCTGCGTTACGAAGATGAGTTCGTCAAACATAAAATTCTTGACGCGATCGGCGATCTTTATTTACTCGGGCACAGCCTGATTGGCGAGTTCAGCGGTTACAAGTCAGGACACGCATTAAACAACACATTACTGAGAGCGTTAATTGCCGATCACAAGTCATGGGAGGAAGTGACTTTTGAGGATGCTGCGGAATCGCCGATTTCCTATGCAGCGCCGGTGATGGCGATCTGATTCAGACGGAACCAGAAAGAGAACTTTTCGCTGGTGGCCGCACTTTAATAATGACTCTGTCGATCGACAGACCTGTTTTTAATTTCAGGCCCTGGCGAACGGTAGATTCGAGATAACGAAAACGACTGGCCCAAGCCGCAGATTCCGTTAGCAAGGTCAGACTTTGATCTTCTTTCAGCGAGACGCCGTGTAAATGTGCGCGGTGGTCCTCCGGAAGTAGTTCTGCGACCGATTTGCGCAGTACAGCCATTTGGCTGGCCTGGTGAATTATCCGGGAGAGCCCGCTGTTATTGTCCTGTAGGACTTTGTCCAGCGATCGGAATGAGGGTTTTTGCATAATGTGGACCAGGTCACAAAATTTGGGTTAATAGCTTGTTTAGCTTGATATTTCTCGGCATATTGGTGGAACTGAAAAAAGCAAACTCATCGAAAGACGGGGACGCAAAACCACCGATCTACGGGAATACCTAGGATAGCGGGGTTGCCAGTGTGAGGATAGTTGAACTTGACAGATTTGTACTGCCGGTTTCCTGCCGGCGGTCCCTCGTTGTCCGCCAGACTAAGTCCGCCATGCAATCCAATCTGGAGCAGCGGAGCGCGGCATGAATCTCATATTGGTCACTCGTCGGCACGGCGCCGGACGGCACATCAATCTGCGCCATCCGGTCAATTTGCTGGTAGCGGTTCTTGGCCTTGGCTCAATACTTGCTGCGGCCTTTTTCCTCGGCCGAATCAACGGGCTGATCAGTGCCGGTGGCCCTGAGGAGCAACTCGCGGCCTGGCGGGCCGCACTGAGCGCGCAAGAGCAGTTGCTCGAAGATACACGCAAGACAGGTCAGGAAAAGATCGACGCCCTTTCTGTAAAACTGGCGCAGATGAATGCCCAGGTGATTCGGTTGGAGGCCCTGGGCAGGCGTCTTACGCAAATGGCAAATCTGGACGACGGTGAGTTCGATTTCGACTCCTCTCCGGCCTTGGGCGGCCCTGAACCGGACGTGCCGGGCCATTCAGTCGCGATGCCGGATATGGAGTTTTTGCTGGATACGCTGGACCTGCAGATTCAGGATCGCCACAGGCAACTAGACATACTCGAAGACTTGATGCTTAACCGAACCCTGAGTGACGAAGTTCATCCCGAGGGCCGGCCAGTCAATGCAGGCTGGATTTCATCCTATTTTGGACAACGCACCGATCCGTTTACCGGCAAGGCAACCCGGCACAAAGGTGTGGATTATGCCGGCAAGGAAGGGGCGGAGGTAATTGCCGTCGCATCCGGTGTCGTCACCTGGTCTGGCGATCGCTATGGTTATGGCCAGATGGTCGAAATTAATCATGGCAATGGATATTCCACGCGCTACGCCCACAACTCCAAAAATCTGGTCGCGGTCGGCGATCAAGTCAGCAAGGGACAGATCGTGTCCCTGATGGGCCGTACCGGACGGGCGACCGGACCAAATCTTCACTTCGAAGTGATAAGTGGCGGGAGAAAAGTCGACCCGCTGGAATACATCCGCGGCACGCGTTAATTCCTTAAGCCGGGAAAGCACCACAACAAGCTACCTAAAGCCCCGGCTTATCCGTAAAATACCGCCCTTTGCTGCCCGCGCCTGTGGGTCGTGTAGCTGGTTACGGGTCTTGAAACACGGCTTTTTGCCTCCAGTTTGATCCGGGCGTGCCACGAGGAACATTGATGGAGAATTTTTTTACCCGACTGTTCGGCAGCCGCAACCAGCGCTTGCTCAAGGGATATTCGAAGGACGTAGCGAAAGCCGGGAAATATGAACCCGCCCTCCAGGCACTGAGCGATAGCGAACTGCGGGCCAGGACCGACGATCTGAAGGCTGCGGTAGCGAGCGGGAAAACACTGGAGGAGTTGCTGCCGGAAGCTTTTGCCGTTGTTCGCGAAGCGTCGGTCAGAACTCTGGGATTGCGTCATTTTGATGTACAGTTGATTGGCGGCCTGGTCTTGTATGAAGGCAAGATCGCCGAGATGCGCACCGGTGAAGGCAAGACACTCGTCGCTACCTTGCCCGCCTACCTGAATGCGCTCAGCGGCGACAGCGTTCATATCGTTACCGTCAATGAATACCTGGCACAACGTGATGCGGACTGGATGGGGCCGATTTACGAATTCCTGGGTCTGACGGTCGGCGTCATCAAGAGCGGGATGAATCCCGCCGAAAAGATCGCGGCCTACGCCTGTGATGTCATTTATGGCACCAACAACGAATTTGGCTTCGACTATTTGCGGGACAACCTGGCATTCCAGTTGGCGGACAAGGCGCAACGCGACAGGAGCTTTGCGATCGTCGATGAGGTCGACTCGATACTCATCGACGAAGCCCGTACACCACTGATCATTTCCGGTCCCGCGGAAGGTAGCAGTGAGTTATACCAGCGCATTAATCAGCTGGTTCCAAAATTGGAGCGCCAGGAAGCGACGGCGGAGGATAAGTCGACGCCTGAGATCGAGGCACCGGGCGATTACAGCGTCGACGAGAAAAGCAAGCAGGCTCACCTGACCGAGGTCGGTCACCAGAAGGTGGAGCAATTACTGACCCAGGCTGGCCTGATCAAGGAAGGTGACAGCCTTTATGACGTTGCCAATATTCGCCTGATGCACCACCTGACCGCCGCCTTGCGCGCACACGCTTTGTACCAGATAGACGTCGACTACATCGTCAACCAGGGCGAGATCGTTATCGTCGACGAATTTACCGGCAGGACGATGCCGGGGCGCCGCTGGTCGGACGGGCTTCACCAGGCCGTCGAGGCAAAGGAGGGCGTAGCGATCAAGGAGGAGAATCAGACCGTCGCATCCATCACCTTCCAGAATTATTTCAGGATGTACGACAAACTGGCCGGCATGACCGGAACGGCCGATACGGAAGCCTATGAGTTTCAGCAGATTTACGGACTGGAAGTTGTGGTTATTCCGACTCACATGGACATGATCCGTGAGGACGAGCCTGACCTGGTTTTTCTGACCCGAGCCGATAAATTTGAAGCGATTATCGAGGATATCCAGGATTGTCAGAAGCGTTCGCAGCCGGTCCTCGTTGGCACAACGTCAATAGAAACGTCCGAATTCTTATCGAATATTCTGCAAAAGAAAGATATAGAGCACCAGGTCCTGAACGCCAAGCAGCACACCCGCGAGGCGGAAATGATTATCCAGGCGGGCCGGCCGGGCCGGGTTACGATCGCCACCAATATGGCCGGGCGCGGTACCGATATCGTGTTGGGCGGTAGCCTGGCCGGTGAATTGCAGGCACTGGGCGAGATCGACGAGGCGCAGAAGAAACAACACACCGAGGATTGGCACCCAAGGCATCAGGCGGTTATCGATGCCGGGGGTTTGCGGATTATCGGTACCGAGCGCCACGAATCACGGCGTATCGATAATCAGCTGCGCGGCCGCAGCGGACGCCAGGGGGATCCCGGATCCAGCCGTTTCTACCTGTCGCTGGAAGACAACCTGATGCGTATTTTTGGCGACCCCGAGCGGGTCAAGGGGATGCTGTCACGCGTCGGCATGCGCGAGGGTGAAGCGATCGAAAGCAAGATGTTGAGCCGCCAGATCGAGAGGGCGCAGCGAAAGGTCGAGGCGCACAACTTCGATATCCGCAAGCAACTCCTGAAATACGATGACGTCGCCAACGATCAGCGTCGCGCGATTTACTACCAGCGCGACGGCTTGATGGAGGCCGCTGACATGGAAGACGATATTCGCGCCATCAGGCGCGATGTTGTCAACCAGGGCATCAGCAATTTCGTGCCGCCCGGCAGCGTCGAAGAGCAATGGGATATCACCGGCTTGACACAGTTACTGGAAAACGACTTTGTAACCCGGGTCGATATCCAGGGTTGGCTGGACGCCGATGACGATCTGGACGAAATAGACATTCGCGAGAAAATTTGTGATGCGGTGGAAGAAGCCTATGAAGAAAAAGTGATATCCATCGGTGAACCTGTCATGCGGCATTTTGAAAAAGCCGTGATGCTTCAGCAGCTGGATTCACAGTGGCGCGAACATTTGGCCGCGCTGGATTATCTCCGGCAAGGGATACATCTGCGAGGTTACGCACAAAAAAACCCCGAGCAGGAATACAAACGCGAGGCCTTCGATATGTTTTCAGGCATGCTTGACTCGATCAAGCATGATTCGATCAGCATTCTTTCGCGGGTACAGGTTCGCAGCGAAGAAGATGTCGCTGCGGTTGAAAACCAGCGCAGGAATACCGGCGGAATGAAATTTGAGCATGCCCAGGCAAGCAGTGCGTCTGCGTCCGACTCAGCTGCACAGGAGTCGGAACCGGCCGTACCGTACGTCCGGGTGCAACCGAAAGTCGGTCGAAATGAACCTTGCCCCTGTGGTTCTGGAAAAAAATACAAGCAGTGCCACGGTCGCCTTAAGTAAAGTTTGAATGATCAAAGTGGCCGTAGGAATATTGCAGCGCGATGATGGCAGGATATTGCTGATGCAGCGTCTGCCGGGCTCATTCCGCGAAGGGCAGTGGGAATTTCCGGGCGGCAAGATCGAGGCGGACGAGAATTCCCTGGATGCTCTTGCACGGGAACTGCGTGAGGAACTCGGAATCGAGGTGAGCGGCGCGCGGCGGCGCATCACCCTTCATCATGCATACCCGGAAAAAACTGTGCTGCTCGTAGTCTGGCAAGTCACGCAATTCACCGGCCAGCCGCGCAGTATAGAAGGACATGAATTGTGCTGGGCAGAGCCCGCTGAATTAAGACGTATCGAGATGCTGGAGGCAGACCGGCCTATCGTCACCAGCCTGGAATTGCCCGACACCTACGTTATTACGCCGTCCCCAACGGTGGGCGATGAAAATGCCTTGGCGCACTGGCTGGACCAACTCGAGCAAACTCTGGACCAGGGTATTTCGCTGTTGCAGCTTCGCTGCCCGGGGTGGTCGGCAAGTGGCTTCGACCGGTTGGCAAAAACTGTTGCTCGCCGCTGCGAGGCCTCCGGGACACGCCTGCTGCTCAATGGCGCTCCTGAACGGGTTTTGCCGTTGTGTGAGCAGCTGGGAGCAGCAGGTTGCCATGTTCCTGCCCGCTTCCTGGAGCAACTGGGCAGTTTGCGAAGACCCCGTGGACTCGTGGTTGGCGTCTCCTGTCATTCAGGAACTGAGCTGGCCGCGGCGGAACGTGCCAATGCGAATTTCTGTGTGCTCGGGCCGGTCCTGCCTACCCCCAGTCATTCGGACCGAACGCCATTGGGCTGGCCGGGTTTTTCCACCCTGGTAAAAGAAGTATCCATGCCAGTGTTTGCGCTCGGCGGCCTCGCGCAGAATGATCTGGAAACGGCCTGGCGCCACGGCGCTCAAGGGGTTGCTGGAATCAGCGGATTCTGGTGCCGATAGTCAGGTGCCTGTCGGACCTAGCTGTGCATTCATCCTGGAATCAGCAAAGATAGAGCAGGAAGTCGATATCATCCGGCGTCTGGATTGGCCGGTGATCGGTATCCTGCCATTGGAGGAAACGAACGGTAAAACGCTGCTGGCTGCCACTGATCTCGGGAAATACGTTGGCGATTCTCGGGACCGCGACTCGCACCATCTGAACTGACGACCCCTTCTCCAGGGCCTGCTGAAACATGCCGGCCTTTGCGGTCGACTCCGCGGCGGAAATACTTTCACGGGTCAGCCATAACAGCTCCGCGACGCCATCGCAAAGTGGCCGTAAATCTGCTATCCAATTCTCGTAGTCCCTGCGCCGTTCCTGCATATCGCGGTGGAGCCAGTGGTTATAGTCCGGTAAATCGAATTCACAGGTGCCGCCGGGAATAGCGCTGCGATGCTTGACCGCGGAAAGGAAGTCCGATTCTTTGAGGCGTTGCAAAAAACGGGTGTTTTGCCCGTTTAGCTGATCTCGCAGGCTGCTGAGGTTCGTCAGGAGGGATTGTAGACGGCCTCCGTCCACACCCGATTTAGCCTGGTATCGATTTAGCTCAACCGTGTGGCGCTCCAATTCTTTCAGTACATCACCACGTACATCGCCACGGGTCAGAATGGCCATAATCCCCAGCAGGCTGTCGACCGCTGCACGGCTGCTCCATGGCGCATCCATTTCCGAGTGATAAAGAGATTGCTGATAGAGAAATTCTATGCGCAGAAAGGTACGCATGCGCTCCGCCAGCGGTTGTTCATAGACCAGGTAATCGTCCGCTGGCTGTAAATGCTGGCTGGCAGGAATATACATGCGGGTATTCTCTACTACGGGCCAGTGTGCGGCAAACTTGTCGCGAGTTCACGGTAGTATTGATCGAGCTGTTTGACCCTTTGTTGCAGTGATTCCAGGCTGCTTCCGCCGTCGATCATGTCGTCTGCGTGGTCCAGTCTTTGTTGCCGGGTTATCTGGGTCGCCAACATCTCTTCGGCATTCTCCCTGGATTCGCTGTCTCGGTTCATCAGGCGCCGGATTTGTACTTCGTCGTCGCAATCCACGACCAGAACCCTGTCAACATGACCGTCGCTGTGGCTCTCCACGAGCAGCGGGATGACCAGAATCTGGTATGGCCCCTGGAGAACGGCACTGGCTTCGTCCATTCGCTGACGGATGGCGGGGTGGAGAATTTGCTCCAGGAGGTGTCTCTTCTTCGGATCAGAGAACACCACGCGCCTTAGCGTGCGACGATCGAGCTGGCCATCGTCGTCAAGGATCGAACTGCCGAAATGTTCGATTACAGACTCCAGCGCTGCCTCACCGGGTTCTACGACCTCACGAGCGAGCTCGTCGGTGTCGATTATATGGGCGCCCAGTGTCGCAAACATGTCGGCAATCGTAGTCTTGCCACTGGCGATACCGCCGGTCATACCGACTCTGAAAATGTTCGTGGCAGCGGTTGGCGGGTCAGGTTCGTTCATTTTGCTGCTCGTATCAGTCTCGCATCATTGTTGCACTGTCTGTCCGATCCCCGGCATCAAGCCAGACCGGCAATATGAAAATAATAGGCGCTGATGTCGCTGCCCCACATTAACGCCACCCAGCCCGCGGCGGCAAGGTATGGTCCGTACGGGATCGGAATCTGCCGGTCGCGTCCCAGCGTGACAATCATGATAATTCCGGCCAACGCCCCAACCAGAGCCGAGAAAAAAATGATCAGTGGCAGCTGCTGATAGCCAAGCCAGGCACCGAGCGCGGCCAGTAGCTTGAAATCACCATAGCCCATGCCTTCCTTGCCGGTGATCAGAAGAAAGAGCTGGTAAACAGACCATAGCGCCAGGTAACCGATCACGGCACCCGCGATGCTATCCACGGGATTGATAAAAAGAGTTTCCGCAGAGACCGGTTTACTTGCGAGGCTGATCAGCAAACCGGTCCATAGCAAAAGCAAGGTCAGGGAGTCGGGCAACAACTTGTGGTCGAGGTCGATTCCGCTCAAAGCGATAAGGGTCCAGCTCAGAAAAAGGGCTGCCAATGCCTCCAGCGTAAAGCCAAAACGCCAGACGACAAGAAACGAGACGATGCCGGTCAATAGTTCGACCACCGGGTAGCGTGGAGATATCCTGGCTGAACAGGCGGCGCATTTTCCATGCAGCAACAGGTAACTCAAAATCGGGATGTTTTGTGCGATGGTTATTCGGTGGCCGCAGGACGGACATCTAGAGGCCGGCGTCAAAAGGTTGAACCTGGCTGTTTCTGCCACGGGGTCCAGGTTCATGATCTCCGAACATTGATGTTTCCATTCATGTTCAAGCATCACCGGCAATCGATAGATAACGACATTCAGAAAGCTGCCGATCATCAGGCCGACCACAAAAGCCAAAATCATGTAAAACAGTGGAATGCCGGCAATAAAGTTGATTACGTCCATATTCTTTATAAATTCCGTTTATCTGATTGGCGAGAAAAAAACGCCGCATTGGATGCGGCGTTCGGTTTTCTTCACCAGCGGCTTGGTATTGTAATACGAGAATCCGCGAGCAGCCCGTCGGATCAGATGACCGCACCCATCTTGAAAATCGGCAGGTACATGGCGATGACCAGTCCGCCAACCAGCACGCCCAGGATGGCCATGATCATCGGTTCGAGCAGACTACTCATGCTGTCGACCGCATTGTCGACCTCCTCTTCATAAAAATCCGCGACCTTCGAGGCCATGTCATCCAGCGCACCCGACTCCTCGCCGACCGCTATCATCTGGATGACCATGTTGGGGAACAGGTTGACGGCGTCCATGGAAGCCGCCAGGCGCTGACCGGTGGCCACTTCCTCGCGTATCTGCAGGACCGCAGTTTCATAGACGATATTGCCAGTGGCGCCGGCGACCGACTCGAGGGCTTCGACCAGCGGCACACCCGCGTTAAACATCGTCGACAGTGTCCTGGCGTACCGGGCGATCGCGGCCTTGTTGAGGATCGTACCGATAATCGGAAGTTTAAGGGAAATCTTGTCGATCACGTGGCGTAATTTGCGCGAGCGTTTTTTCCATTCCAAAAATGCATACATGCCGCCACCGCCGACCATAGCCATAAACCAGCCCTTGGCTTGTACGAATTCGGAAAGGTTTATGACCATCTGGGTGAAGGCCGGCAAATCGGCGCCAAACCCCTTGAACAGATCTTCAAACTGCGGGATCACGAATATCAGCAAAATAAGGGTCACGACCAGAGCGACAGCAAGAACCGCGGTCGGATAGGTCAGCGCTTTCTTGATTTTTTTCTTGAGCGCCTCGGTTTTCTCTTTGTAGGTGGCGATCTTGTCCAGCAGCGATTCCAGTGCGCCGGCCTGTTCGCCGGCCCTGACCAGGTTGACGAAAAGATCATCGAAATACAGCGGGTGCCTTGCCAATGCGTCGGCAAGCGTCGTACCGCCCTCGACATCGACTTTGATGTTCAAAATCAGTTTCCGCACGGCCGGCACATCGTGGCCGGCGCCTACAATTTCGAACGCCTGTACCAGCGGGATGCCGGCGGTCAGCATGGTCGCAAGCTGGCGGCTGAAAATGGCAATATCCGCTGGCGTGACCTTGCCCTGGGAAGAAAACAGCGTGGTTTCCTTGCGAACCTTGATCGGCACCAGGCCCTGGCGGCGCAGCGTCGAGCGTAGTGAGGCTTCGCTGCTGGCCATGGATTTGCCCTTGACTCGCTTGCCTCTGCGATCCGTTCCTTCCCAGATAAAGTTGACTTGTTTGGTTGCGGTTGCCATGGCTAAGTGGTCCTCTGTTCCTTAAGGTGACCTGATTCTCAATGCCTAATCTATCGTGATCCGGTTGATTTCTTCCAGCCCGGTAATGCCTTTCTTGGCTTTTTCGAGCGCCGAGCGGCGGAGGTCCCAGACGCCCTCGAGAACGGCCTGATCGGCGATCTGGGTCGCGTTACCGCCCGACAGGATAATCTGGCCTATCTCGTGGGTCACCGGCATGACCTGGTATATGCCAATCCGGCCCTTGTAGCCACTAACGCAACGCGAACAGCCCTTTGGCCCATAGATGGTCAGCCCTTTCTTGATGTCTTCGCGGGTGAAACCCTCTTTCAACAACGCTTCACCCGGAATTTCCCGGGTCTCCTTGCAGTCATTGCAAAGACGCCTGGCCAGGCGCTGCGCGATAATCAGGCTGACCGAGCTCGCGATCGCGTATGGTTTGACACCCATGTCGACCATTCGGGTCAGGGTGTTCGGCGCATCGTTGGTATGCAGTGTGGACAGCACCAAGTGACCGGTCTGCGCCGCCTTGATCGCGATATCGGCGGTTTCCAGGTCGCGAATCTCGCCGACCATGATTATATCAGGGTCCTGTCGCAGGAAGGCTTTCATTGCGGTCGCGAAATCGAGGCCGACCTTGTAATTCACGTTGACCTGGTTGACGCCCGGCATGTTGATTTCCACCGGATCCTCCGCGGTGGATATATTGCGGTCGATACTG
>JAPUGL010000119.1 GCA_027292775.1 Gammaproteobacteria bacterium
ATGCGTTCAGGAACGACCGCGGCTTCAGCAACGATTTCGACGACCTGGGCAATGCCTGGTTGCTGTATCGGCAACTGATGCGCCACTGGCAGGATCAGATACCGGACATCCATGAAGTCAGTTACGAAAACCTGGTCGCCGATGTCGCCGGAGAGGCCAGGAAGCTGGTGGATTTTCTTGGGTTGGATTGGGACGACGCCTGTCTTGCATACAGCGACAACCCCAGGCAAGTGACCACCGCGAGCCAGGTCCAGGTCCGCCAGGATATCTATCGCAGTTCGGTGGGACGCTGGCGCAACTACCAGCGCCAATTGCGGCCGCTGCAGGAAATAATTGAAACCGGCTAGTCAATCCTGGTTTGGGAACAACTCGAGCAGCACGCCGAGGTGATTTTCATACCGGCGCCAGCGCTCCACGGAGCTTTGGTAAACAGGCTGCCGGACCTGCCAGCGACTCAAGGTCGATACCGCCCGCCGGTTACTCGTGTAATCCAGGCATGCAGGATCCCATTCCAGCTCCAGCCACTCGACCATCGTGCGCACCTGACCTTCCAGGTCTGCGGTCAGTTCTTCGTAGTCGACCGTCAGCAACAGGTCGCCGCCCAGGTCCATCCAGTGATCCATAAGGCGTTGATAACACTGATAATAACTGCCGATATCCTCAAGTCGATTGGCGTAGAGGTTGGCGGTCGCGAAATCCTGGAAATATATCGACAGACAAGTATCGACCGCATTCCGGCGACAGTGGATGATTTTCGCTTTTGGAAACAGGAGTCGAATAAAACCGATGTGCAGAAAATTGGCCGGGTATTTGTCGGTGATATGCCGGATATTACCGCCACGCTCTCTCAGTTTCTTCAAGTAATCCTCGGCGGCGGCCTCCAGGGCCGGTGCGTCGAGCGTGGATACCAGATCGGGGTACAAAGCAACCCGGGTTCGGCTGGCCTGCTCGATGAAACGCAGCTCGCCGGCGCCATTCACCCTGGGATGACTGGCCAGAATTTGCTCGATCAGTGAGGTGCCCGACCTGGGCATGCCAACGATAAACACAGGTTGCTTCGATTGACTGCCGCGCGGGCCAAATCCTGCAAAGAACTCCTGGTCGAACGTCGTAATAATCCTGCCGACCAGGTCCCGGTGCCTTTCGATATCGAACCCGCCCTTGCGATCCCGTTTCAGCCTGTTCGCTGCGCTGATATGTTCGAAAGCCCGATCATGCTCTCCGCAGTCATCGAAGGTCTTGCCAAGTGCGAAATGCAATTTTTCGCGGCTGAGATCATCGCGCTCCGGCGCGGCCAGCAGCTCCGTCATCAACACGATGTCCGGATCATCCACCGATTCGAAGCGGCGGACCGCGGCGAGTTGCTGATAGACCTCGACCAGGTTCGGGTCTCGGCGCGCTGCCCGCCGAAACCACTGGCTGGCTTCCTCGAATTCGCCAAATGCCGTGATCACCATACCCAGGCCGTACATGGCCGAGGCATGCTCCGGATTGAGTTCCAGCGCTTTCTGGTAGTTTTCCCTGGCTGCCGCTTCCTGACCGTCCTGCGCCAGGACCGAACCGAGGTGGGTAAAGGTTTCTTCGTTATTGGAGTCCCCCAACTGGATGGCCCGGCGGAACGCATCGATCGCCTGACTCCATCTGCCTGCCATTTCCAGCACATAACCCAGGTCAAACCAATTGTCGCCAACCATCGGCTTTAGCTGGGTCAGGTACTGCAGATAACCGATCGCTGCCTTCAGGTCTCCCTGGTCGGTCGCCAGCCTGGCCAACTCATAGCTTACCGGCGGGGCCGTTGGCGCCATCGCCTGTGCAGCGTTTAGATAACGGGCCGCTTCAGCGTACTTTTGCAAACGACGCTGGACACGACCCATCAGGCAAAGACAGCGCACCTGGCTGGGATCGATTTCCAGCAGGGTTTTCAGGATCTGTTCCGCCTCGTCGAGACGGCCGGCCTGTTCATTCTGAACCGCATCCAGTAACCGGGCGTGGGCCCGCTCAGGCGATAACTGCTCCATCAAATCCTCCGGGTTAGCCCGCGTGTTGCGGACAGGAAGGCAATCCTACCCATACCGCTAACAAGGTCAACCATCGTTATCCCTGCCCGTTGAGACTCGCCTGGTATTGCTCGAGTATGTCATCGAGGGGGTCGCAAAAGAGCCTCTCTATCTGCTCCAGGTAATTCCGGTAACGGCCCACCGAGCTTCGGTACAGAGGACGTCTGACCTGGGCATGGCTGGCCGTTTTCACCTCTCGCTCGCGTTCATGGAAAGACAGACAGGCCGGCTCCATCGGCAGGCCCAGGAACTCGAGAACCCGCCTGGTCTGTTTCTCGATATCGCCAACCAGGTTCTCGTAATGGACTTCAAGCATCGGCCTGGCGAGCCGTTCCCGCCAGTGCCCCATCAGGCGCCAGTAATCCCGGTAATAGTCGGCCGTCTGCCGCAGATCAAAACTAAAAGCAAGCGCCGGATCGACAAAATCCTGGAAGTAACACGACACCGCCACATCCCGTGGATCGCGCAGGCAATGAATCACCCTGGCGCCCGGAAGAATCGCCGCGATCAACCCCAGGTAAAGAAAATTGAGCGGCATTTTGTCGCTAACGAGCGTTGCGTCCGCTGCTTCTGCCGGCAGCGATTCCAGGTATTCCCTGCCCAGACCGGCCATTTCGCCTGCATTGTCGCCGGCGTTGAGCCAGCCCGGCGTGCGCGTGGCGATTTCGCCGATAAAAGGTAATTCCCCGGCCGCGTATAACGCACTGTGCCCGGACAATATCTGCTCGAGCAGGCTGGTCCCGGATCGCGGCATACCGAGTATGAACACCGGTCTGCTGTCGGTTTCGGCGCCCTCGCAGGCGGTAGTCGGCGCCTGCTCGATTACCCGGTCCACCCAACGCGTATGCGCACTGGAATCGAATCGTCCACCGCGTATCAGGTTTGCCCGGGTCGCGGCCTCGAACGCCTCCGGATAATCGCCCAACTCATCCAGTATTTGCGCCAGGCTGAAACCGGCCTGCGCGTGTTGCCATGGTCGCCAACCCACGCCCGCAGCCTCTTCGCGCCGCAGCAGGTCAGCGGCCTTGGCGGCATGCCCGCTTCGCTGCAGTAACCTTGCCCGGGACACGATCAGATCGGGGGCTGTCAGCTCGCCAGCCTCATCGAGTAATTTCAGGCCACCGGCATAATCACCCCGCCATTCGGCCAGTTCCGCAAGACCGGCAATCGCCGCCACATTGTCCTTCTGCAGTTCCCGGGCCTTGAGGAACTCCTTTTCAGCTTCCGGGAAACGGCCCAGCGCCTGCAATGTCGCTGCATACTGCGTGTGGACATCCGCGAGATCGCCATGCTCGCTGAGCAGCGCCTCGGACAGCAACAGCGCCCCTTTGATATCGGCGGCCAAACGGACGGCGGTAACCAGGTTGATTTTGACTTCCGCATTTTCCGGGTCCAGCTTGCTGGCTCTCGACAATGACGGGGCGGCCGATTTCGCATCTCCTTGCTTGAGTTGGATTACGCCAAGCGCGTGCCAGGCTACGGCCATCGCAGGATCGGACTCAGTGGCATCGCGGAACACGGCCTCCGCTTCACCGAGACGATCGAGCTGCTCCAGCGTCAGCCCTTTCTCATACAGAAACGGCGGACCTTGCTTGCCATCGACGTCCAGCAACTGCATGGCGGCATCGACATCGCCCCCCAGGCGCAAGGCCCGGGCCTTGCGCCATACGGCTTCATCGTCGGGACCCGCGAGCCGCAGCAACACGTCGCTCCGGCGGATCGCCTCGGCGTATTCGCTTTGCATCAGCAAAACATCCACCAGCAGCAGATGATGGCCCGGCTTGCTGGCGTCCAGCGCGATCGATCGCTCGGCCGCTTTGCGTGCATCCACTGGTTTCCCGCGCATCAGTTGGGCCGATGCCAGCAAATGCCAGACGTCCGCCTCCCGGCTATGGCGTTTCAGGAATTTTCTATAGCCCGAAGCCGCGGTATCGAAATCGTTGTGGCGATGCGCGTCAATCGCAGCCTGCAATTGTTTCGGCAAGCGACTCACGATTGTCGCCATGTTTCCAGGTCATCGCCCAGAATATCAATCAGCGGTTGCAGGTGTTCCAGATAGTTTTTGTAGCGGCCCGATGAGTCACGATATATCGGTTGGCGGACCTGCGCGTAACTCGAGGTAATCACATTGCGTTCGAGCCGGTGAAACTCGAGACAAGCCGGATCCCATTCCAGACCGGCGAACGCCAGGAGCTTCCTGACTTGGGCTTCGAAGTCCTCGACCAGGTCCTCATAGACGACCTCCAGCATCGGCAAGTTTATCGTATTCCGATAGTGGTCCATGAGTCGCCTGTAAGCACGGTAATAATACCCGATGTCCTGCAGATCAAATGTAAAATGCATACCCAATGAACTGAAATTCTGGAAATAGCAGGACAAGCCAATATCCAGCGGATGACGCTGACTGTGAATAACCCTGGCTTTGGGAAAAAGCAGGTTGATCAGGCCCAGGTGAATGAAGTTGCTTGGCATCTTGTCGGTGACGCGGGTCTTCCCATCAGCCAGGCCTTCGGTCGCCTTTTCGAGATAGGTCTCCGCTGCCGCCGACAAATCCTCCACGGAAAGCTGATCCAGACAGAATGGAAATTCCTGTTTTTTACCGGTCACCTCCTGAATCGAGAAAACCAGGTCGGACAAATAGGACAATTCTCCCGCGGCAAATACGTTCGGGTGGGAAGCCAGTATCTGTTCTATCAACGAAGAGCCTGATCTCGGCATGCCGACGATGAAGATCATATTCTCGCCAAATGGCAGGGAAGCAAACTGGCTGATACGATCGCGGCTGAAATAACCGCTGACATTTTCCACCATGCGGTTGAAGCCCGCGGCATCGAATTGGACATCTTTCAGCCGATTACCCCGCCGGTAGGCGGTGAAGGCATCATCGTATTGTTTTTTATCGTTGTGCATATCACCCAACACAAAGTACATTCGTTCCCGGGCGACTCGCGGAATTCCCGGGCGATTTAGTTCTTCCTGCAGACGGACGACTGCTTGCTCTTGTCGGCCGAATCGGCGCGTCAGACCGGCCCAGGTCACCAGCAAATCAGGATGCCGGCTCCCCTGCTCAACCGCGGCCTCCAGACCATCAATGGCCTCCTGGTATCGGCCCTGCCAATCAAGTACCGAGGCCAGGCCCGCCAACGCGTCCTGGTGGCGCGGGTTCAGTTTCAGCGCATGCCGATAGCTCGCTTCGGATCCGGGAATGTCGCGCAGGCCTTGCAACACCGTCCCCATATTGCTGTGCGCCTCCACCAGTTCCGGATCAAATTCGATCGCGCGTTCATAGCAGCTTTTGGCCTGCGCATACTTGCCCTGGAATTGCAAAGCCGCACCCAGCCCGGCCCATGAGCGCGCATCATCGGGCCACCGTTCCAGTAAAATTTGAAATGTATCGATGGCCTCCGGGTAAAGCGCGGCGCTGACCTGGGTAACGGCCAGGCCGTTCATCGCAACCTGATTGGCCGGATCGATTGCGAGGACCCGCCGATAACTGTCTATCGCGGCCAGGTTGTCGCCTTGCAATTGCAACGTGATCGCCAGGTTAAACTGATAGGCGCTCTGTTTCGGATTCAAAGTGGCCGCCGCTCTAAAATCCTCGGCCGCTTCGTTCGAGCGACCCAGGTTTCCGCGCGCTTCGCCTCGCAGGTTATGCGCCTCTGCATCTGCCTTCTGCGCCAGTAGTTTTTCGGCCATTTTCTCAGCCGCCGAAAAATCACCGCTCATCAGCAGAGTTCGCCCGAGGATTAGTCGTGCGGGCAGCCTATGTTCGGGTGATTTTTCAGCTTTTCTCGCCGCCTCGACCGCTTCCGAAACCTGGCCCGCCTGCAGCGCGGCTCGCGCCAGCCTGAGCTGGTTAAGGGAATTATCAGGCTCCTTGGAAACTGCCTGCCTGCATTGTGACAAAACGGGACTATCCATCGCCGCCCGCCTGCAACGCCGCGAAAAAATCGTCCATGTGTACGCTGTAATTTCGGTGACGCCCAATCGACGAACGATACAATGGCTGACGGACCTGGTCACTGCTTGCGGTTTTGACCATTCGGCGGTTGCGATGAAACTCCAGGCAGGCCGGCTCCCATTCCAGACCGAGAAACTCAAGTAATCTCCTGATTTGTACCTCCGGGTCGGTCACGAGTTGCTCATAATGCAAATCGAGAATCCGGAGCGTCAGCGTGCGCTGCCAGTAATTCATCATCTCCATGTACTGACCGTAATAATGAGCGATACCGGGCAGGCTGTAACTGAATGGCGGTCCAGCCACACCGAATCCCTGCAAAAAACAGGACAAGCCGGTGTCCCTGGAATCTCTGCGACAGTGGATAACCCTCGCCGCGGGCAAAATCAATTGAATCAATCCAAGGAACTCGAAGTTTTGCCACATTTTGTCCGTCACAAACCTGGCTGAGCCAGCCAATGTAGCGTAATGTCCGCTGAGATCGGTCGACAAGGCCTCGATCTGACTCGGCTTCATTTCCTCCAGGCAGTCAGGGTACGGCCGCCGCGAAGCAACACTTTCCACGAGGCCAGCCACTATTCGGCCGACGAAATCCAGCTCTCCAGCTCCGTAAATATTCGAATGGCTGTCAAGAATTTGCTCCACCAGCGATGTGCCGGATCTCGGCATGCCAACGATAAAAATGACCGGGCTTTCCTGCATTGCCACGCTGCCGGGATTCTGCAGGATACCGCTGGCAAAAATTTCTCTGCTGCGCGCGAAACAATGCTCCTGGTGTTTTTCTGAGTATCGCCCACTACGTATCCGGTTAGCTTTTTCGGCCTCCACGAACGCTTTGTCGTACTCACCTTTTTTATCCATTATCGCCGACAACAAAAAATGGGCCGTGCTCCTTTGCAACGCGTCCGTACCATCATTCGACAACACGGCCTCGAGCTGCGCTACTGCGTCCTTCGTATCGCCCGATTTTTGCAACAACTGTGCCGCCGCCAACCCGATGGCGGGAGCAACCTCGCCAGTCTTACCGGTCAGCATCGGCCGCAGCATATCCATGGCCTCATCGGGCCTGCCAAGTATTTCGCGGATGCCCGCCATTGCCGCGATCGCCTGCGGGTGAGTCGGTTGCGAATGAAGCACCCTGGCAAACCACTCGCTAGCTTCGTCCAGGCGCCCCTGCGACTGAAGAACACTCGCAAGTGCGCAGCTGGTATCCGGATCCCCGGGCAACAGCTCCAGCGCTGTTCGAAGCGCCTCTTCTGCCTCGTGCAGCAATCCCGATTCATGCCTGGCCAGGCCGAGGTTCAACCAGTGCATTTGCTTACCCGGGTCACATTCGGTCAGTCGCACTAACAGGGCCGTCGCTTCTGCTGTTCGGCCTACGGCGAGACAAATACTTGCCAGTCCGCCAAGGGCGACCACTTGAGACGATTCCAAAGCCAATGCGTTCTGGAAATCGTCGACGGCCTCGTCCCGTCTTTGCAGCCTGAGCAGGATATGGCCACGATGTGCAAGCATCAGCGAGTTTTCGGTATCGATGCCGATCGCCTGATTCAACTCATGCAGCGCCTCCTCAAGACGGCCCAGATTATTCAACACACGGCCATACACGTGGTGCAGCCCGGCGTCTCCGGGTGATTCCGCGAGCGCTTCCATACAATGACCCAGCGCTGAATCCGCGCCATCCATCGCCAGCAACTCGCTGAGCTTTTTCGCGGAATACGTCATCGGAAAGGCTCAGCGACCACCAAAGATGGAATGCTGCAAGAATTTCCCGCGAGCGTCGGCGGGCCCCGATTTCACTCTTGTCCAGGTCATTTGAAAGCCTCAGAATAGAGCTTGCAGTTTATCAGATTCGCCTTGTGGGGCGGGCTAGTGGAAAATAGTGCGCCGACCCGGGTTTGGGAAATCCGGCAGTAAATGAGGCACAATCCGGCGCCCGTCAGGTCAAAAACAGAACTCAGAATAGAAAGGTTGCCGGCCCGTTCATGATCTCTATTACCTTGCCAAAGCTACGTCTGACCGCATATGCGAGCATTGTGTGTTTGATGTTTCCGGGCGCGACGCTGCCTGCGGAAGTATTTGTCGATATCGCCAGCGAAAGCGGCATCGACTTTTTTCATTTCAACGGCATGTCAGGCGAAATCTATTTTCCCGAGATCGTAGGTACCGGCAGCGCCTTGCTCGATTACGATCGTGATGGCGATCTGGACATTTATATCGTTCAGGGAACCATGTTGGGACCCGGCAAGAAGA
The DNA here is from genome assembly GCA_027292775.1 of Gammaproteobacteria bacterium. GTDB lineage: Bacteria > Pseudomonadota > Gammaproteobacteria > Steroidobacterales > MnTg04 > MnTg04. The sequence continues at coordinate 8,269 of JAPUGL010000119.1, forward strand.
GCGAGGACGCACTATTTCCACCTCGGCACCCACTGCCCTTGACCGACCGCCTTTACAGAAACGACACCAGGATCGGCGATGATGGTAATACGCTGATTCGTTTCACCGATGTGACAACGGAATCGGGTGAGCTTGGCACGGGATATGGCATGGGTGTGGCAACCGGCGATATCAACAACGATGGCTTTACAGATCTCTACGTGATGAATCTCGATAACAACCAGTTGTTGCTGAACAATGGCGACGGCAGCTTCAGCGATGTCACTGCGCTCGCCCGCGTCGATGATCCACGCTGGAGCACCAGTGCCGTTTTCCTCGATTACGACAAGGACGGCTGGCAGGATTTGTACGTGGCGACCTATGTCGCGTTTGACTGGGAAAATCGCATTCCCTGCTTTGCCTCAACTGCTGCGCGGGAGTATTGCGGGCCAAGAACCTACGACGGCACCGTCGACAAACTGTTTCGTAATTTGCACGATGGTCGATTCGAGGATGTGACGCTGGCGGCAGGCATCGTCGGCAAGGGTGGCGGGCTCGGCGTCGTTGCGACGGACTTCGACGGCGACCAGTGGCTGGATATTTATGTGGCCAATGACGGGGCTGCCAACTTTCTGTGGATCAACCAAAAAGACGGAAGTTTTATCGATGACGCGATGCTGGCCGGAGCGGCACTGAACATGGATGGCGCCCCGGAAGCGAGCATGGGCGTAGACGCTGCCGATTTCGACGATGACGGCGACGATGATTTGTTCATGACCCACCTTGCGCGGGAAACCAATACGTTATACATCAACGACGGCGCCGGCTGGTTCGAAGATCAGACCGTGTCAATGGGTTTGGCAAAAGACAGTTTTTCCTACACCGGCTTCGGCGTTGCCTGGTTCGACTATGACAACGACGGTTGGCTGGACCTGCTGATGGTCAATGGCGCCGTGACCCATATCCAGGAACTTGTCGCGGCAAAGGACCCCTACCCGCACCATCAGCGGAACCAGCTTTACCGGAACCTTCGCAACGGCCATTACGAGGATGTAAGCGACGAATCCGGGAAGGTTTTTGAATTATCGGAAGTTAGCCGGGGCGCAGCATTTGGCGATATCGACAACGATGGCGACACTGATGTCCTGATAATCAATAACAACGGCCCGGCCCGGCTGCTGATCAACGAGGTAGGAAATCAAAATAACTGGCTCGGACTTGAATTGGTTTCCAATTCGGGCCACCCGGTAGTCGGCGCGAGAGTCGCTTTGCTGAATGGCGGCAAAAAACACAAGTGGCGGCGGACCCGCCGCGATGGCAGCTACGCATCGGCAAACGACCCCAGGGTAATAATCGGTCTCGGCGGCGACGATGGCGAGCAGGATCTCTTCGTGCTGTGGCCGGATGGGCTGCGGGAGTCGTATATGGGGTTGGCGGGCCGCCGTTACCACCGTATCGAATACGGCAAAGGCCAGCTGGCAGATGACTAAAAAGCAGACGAAGAATTTCAGGGACATGAGCATACGGCAGTTGGTTGTGTTCCTGATGGCGCTGACGATGTTCGCCGGCTGTGCGAAAGGTGTGCAGCTCCAGGACGTCAGTCATCCCGATCTCAGCGACCTGGAACCAGGCGTGCAGAAACGATTGATGGATGGACGGTTGCGTATCGAGTCGGCGGACGGAGGCAGAAGGCAGCAATCCGAAAACTGGGGGAACATGGGCATGCTCTACCAGGTGTACGAAATGTACGGCCCGGCACAGACAAGCTATGCCAACGCGATAACATTGGACGAAGACAATTTCCGCTGGCCTTACCTTCTTGCATTCAGTCATCAGCGTCTCGGCAACTACGCCGAGGCGGGGAAATTTTACCGGCGAGCCATGCGACTGGACCCCGATTACCTGGGTGGCTGGATACACCTGGGCCAGGTATACCTCGACGACCAGCAACTGGATAAGGCCGAGGCCGCTTTCTCTCGGGTTCTCAAAATCGAGCCTGATGATGCAGCGGCGCTAACCGGAATGGCGAGATTTCACATCGCTAACAGGCACTTTGAACGCGCAATCGACCCGCTAAAGAGAGCACTGGAAATCCAGCCTACCGCGAGTCAACTGCATTACTACCTGGCGATGGCTTACCGGCAGACCGGAGACCGCGAACTGGCACGACTGCACATAGGGTTGCGGGGAAGCACCACTCCTTGGTTCGAAGACAAGCTGTTGATTGAACTCAGTGCTCTGCACCGAAACTCCCGAACCTACCTCGACAACGGTCTTGCGGCTTTCGAGCGCGGAGATCTAGTTGGCGCGGCAGAAAGTTACCGGCTGGCGCTTGAGTCCAGGCCCGGTGACGCCACGACGCATCTGGCACTATCCTGGGTGCTTGAGTTGCTCGGCAAATCCGACGCCGCAAGGGTACAAGTTGAACTGTCGCTGGAACTGGACCCGAATTCCGCCAAGGCACACTACAGCAGGGCCCGACTGCTCGAAGAAGCCGGTGACGATAGCCAGGCCGCGAAACACTACCTGATCGCCATCGCCGGCGACCCACATGCCGAACCGCCAAAGTTGTTGCTTGCCAATCTCCGCATGCGACAGAAGCAGTTCCAGCAGGCCGTCGTACTTTTTCAGCAGATTGACGGCGCTGACAACACCGACGTGCTGTTTCTGTTCAGGCTGGCTCTGTCGCTGCACGCGAGCGGTGATTGCCTTGCCGCGATCGCACCCTTGGAGCGCGCGCTCGCCATACAGGCGGATTCCGGTACCCTGAATCTGGCTCTGATTCGCTCGGGTTCGAGTTGCCCGTTGGCTGAGCCAGCAGACAAGCGGCGCTGGCTGGCACTTGCGCGGCAAATGTTCGGATCACTGCGCGGCCTGGAAAGCGCTGAAGCCTTGGCGATGGCGCTGGCGGCAAATGGGGAATTCAGCGATGCATCGCGCTTACAGCGGTCGCTGCTGACCAGCATGCCTGGCGGCGGGGCGAAAAAATTCGTTCGGAAGAACCTCGAAAAATACGAACTAGGCCTGGCAGCTGTCAGACCATGGTCTGCGGATAGTCAATTTTATTCTCCGCCGTCGGCATCGCTCGCCGACAAATGGCGAATGGCTGGTTTGCCGACGGCGCCTTGATTCGCCCGTTCAGGCATCCTTGTAACCGAAATAGTGAATGTGTGGCTCAAGGATCGTCATGAACGGTTCAAATTTTTCCGCATAGGACAACCAACGATTTACCGCTCGCTGGTAAAGCGGCTCGGTAACCTGATGATAACTGTTGGTCGCGATGCGTCCTCGTTGTTTTGCTTTCTCACTGATTGCCAGCACTTCCGGTCGCCAGTCTACGCCAAGAAACCGGAGCAGTTTCCTTGCCTCTTTCTCGAGATCACCGACCAAATCCTCGTAGCGGAGCATGTGAACATTCAATTTCAGTCTGCCGACATAGGTCTGCCACAACCGCATCACTTTGTCATAGATGTTGACCGTATCTTCAAGACTGAAGAAATTGGCAAACGCATCATTGCTGTTGAATTGTTGCATGAAGCAGGACAGGCAAACATCGCAAGGATGGCGCGCTGAAAACACGATTTTCGAGTCGGGGAACAGCCGCCAGATCAACCCCGCATGTACTGTACGGATCGGTAACTTGTCGACGATTATTATGTTTTTATCCCGCTCGACGTACTTTTCCACCTCGGCAAAATAGATCTGTCTTAGTTTTGCCAATTCACCGCTATCCAGGCTCGTCAATTTTTCCGGGTATCCGGGCTGGCCCCCGGCAATCGCCATTTCGACGACGTTCATCGTCGGTTTCTCCTCAAGTGTCCGAATCATCGGGTGACCATCGAGAAGCAGATCCGTCAGTGTCGTTCCGGACCGCGGAAAACCGAAAAGGAAGACGGGCGTATCAGCCGGATCAATGGGCTCTGGGGCGGGCCAGTTATGGACATCCTCGCGATCGAAAAACGTATGCAGATCGTCTATCTTTTGCAGGAACCGCTGCGCGTCGACCTGTTGAAGCCTTTCGTTCATCCGGCCATTGCGGTTGGCAGCCTCGAAAAGTTCGAAGGCCTGCTCAAACTCACCGGCGCGGTCTTTTTCTAGACCAAGTTCATAACTGAATTGTTGTCCCAGGCGGTGATCCATTGTCGATATATCGAATCTCTCAAGCCGTTCCATCGCCTTGGCGATATCGCCATTGCGGCGCTCGAATTTGGCTATCTCCAGGTTGATTCTCGGATCCCTTGGGTCGATCATCAGCCCCCTCATGGCGACCGCCAAACCCTCTTCCAGCTCATTCAGGTCTTCATGGAGCGCCGCCAGCTCTGCGTAAGGGCGAGGATTTTCCGGATCGCAGGCAATCGCCTTCTCCAGCGCGTCGCGCGCCTCCTCTGACTGCCTGAGTTCATTGAAAACCAGCCCTAGCGCCAACCACGCTTCCGAATTCTCCGCATCTTGTTTTAGCACGGCCTGATAGGCCGCAACCGCCGGTTGCAGATTTCCCGCAGTGTGCAGGCTGATACCCTCATTCAGCCTGGAGGCCAGATCGCCGGGTTTCAGCCGACAAGCCGTTGAAAAGGCATCGGCCGCATCCAATGGGCGGCTTTGCATCATCAGGACGGTGCCGAGATTGTGATAAGCGCCGGCCAGTTCTGAATCGTAGCTGATCGCGTTTCTGAAACAATCTTCCGCCTTATCCAGTTTGTCCTGCGCACGATAAACATGGCCTAGATTGTTATGCACTTCGGCGAAACTCGGCCGGATTGTGAGCGCTCGCAGGAACGCGTCGGCCGCCTCGTCCAACCTGCGCCGATTATTCAAAACCTTGCCAAGATTGTTGTATACCGCTGCGCTCTCTGAATCCAGTTCGAGAGCCTTGAAGAAACACTCGACCGCCTGATCGAGATTGCCCTGTTCTTTGAAAACCATGCCGAGATTGTTGTGAGCCATCGCCAGTCCGGGTTGAAGTTGCAGCGCTTGCTGGTAAACAGTTGCCGCTTCCTTGTATTGTTTGCGCGCACGCAGGATATTGCCAAGCGTGTTGAGAAAACCCGCCTGCATGGGATTGATGGAGATGGCCTTGCGCACCAGCCTCTCGGCATCAGTAAAATCACCTGAGGCAGCATCTATGCTGCCCAGGGAATGCAACGCATCGGCATGTACGCGGTCCAATTTTAATACCGCTACGTAGTGCTGCCTGGCCTCTTCGAGCTGACCGAGCTTGTGGGCGGTCTGTCCCAGCACGTAGTGACGGGTTATTTCGGCATTTAGATCTTTTGGATTTGTCAAAATTTCTCCTGCTGTCGTGCCCACATTATGCGGCTTCGCGCCGGCCAGGCAAACACCAGGGTTGCCTCCGGCGCCAATGAATAATATGTTTACAGCAGAAAAACAATACAGGATCAAATGACATGAACCGACTGCTATTTCTTGCTATCGCCTGCGTCATTTTGCTGGCTCCACGATACGGCTTTGCCGAAGAATCATTGGCAGACTGTGCCGCGATTGATAACGCAAACGCACGCCTCGCCTGTTTCGACAGACTTGCGGGCGCTCGCGCCACTCCTGTCGCAACACCCGTAAAACCAGCGGCCAGTACTCAAGCTGTGGCGCCTGCCCCGGCGACAATCATCGAATCAGTCCCGGTGGCCGCCACTGCGCCGGAAAACCCCGCGACCGAGCCAACTCCCATATCCGGCGTGTCCAGTTACGAGGACATTTTTGGTCTGGAAAACCAGGCCGCTGTTAAAGGCGTCAAACAAGTTACCAGTCGCATCATCAATGATTTCGACGGTTGGGACGGGAAAACCATTTTCCGCCTGCAAAATGGCCAGGTCTGGATGCAGAAAGACGTCAATTCCAGATTGTCCTGGCGCGGATCCAGTCACCCGGTGGCAACCATCAAGCGCAAAACCTTCAATAGCTATTTACTCAAGGTCGAAGGTAACAACAAGTCGGTGCGTGTCACACGGATCAAGTAAGGACAACGGCCTCTTATTGCACCGTGTCGCCAGTTCCTTTTTGTCCGATGGTAGCCAGCACAGTTTCCAAAGATCCTTTTTCGGCGTCCCACAGTTCGTCGCGCTCGACCAGTGTATAAAGCGCCTCGGCATTCGATTGCAGGCTACCGGCGATTTGCTGCCAATCGGTAGCGGCTGAGGAACCGTCGCCGCTATCGCCCTGCTCACCCAGATCTGCAACTTTGGAACTCTGCAGTTGCCACTTCATCGAAAAGTGGCGTGCGGCGTCGCGTGGCGTCGCGGCCAATCTTTCTTCAATGTGGTCCGTCGGCAGATCCAACCCCGAAATTATCCAATACTTTCTTGAACGATCACCTTTTGGCCAGATCTGACCGAGAAACACGAGATGCGGTACTGCCCAGACGCACAGTCCTGTCGCCTCGTCGGATATCAGTCCGCTGGTGGAGACATGGCGGCTCATGCTCTGAATCTCTTCCTTCAACCATTCGGCAAATTTCTCGACGTCTTGTCCTGTCTTGAATCCCATTGTAGTCTCCTGCCGGCGTAGATTCCCCATTGCCGATCGTAAATGCTACCCGGTAGTTACCCAATCCGTGTCTGGCGCGCGTCGTTCCCGAAGATTCTCGGGCGGCAGAAATATCTCCGCCCCATCCGGCCATGTCCTGAGCGCTTGCTTTTTCTGCTGATATCGCTGCATATCGTCATACAGCATGGCCTGTCGACCCGCCTCCTGGTTCCGTATCGCCTCGAACATGGCCTGGGCCTGATATTCCTCTGCCTCGGCGAATTCGCCGTTGGCCGCCAAGGCCATGGCCAGCGTTACCGCCATATCGGCAACGGGCATTTCCCGGTACAGGTCGCGCGCAAAACTCAGACTCTGCTCCCGCTGCTGGGCGGAAGAAGCCGGGCAGGTCGCAAAAAGCCGTGCCGCTACAATCCTGACCCTTAAATTTCCAGGGCCCAGAGCCAGCGAATCACTTATTGGCCCAATCGCGGCGGCGCAGTTTCCCTGTACGAGATACGCGATACCAAGCAGGAACTTCGTGGTCAACTGTTGCTCATCGTTCGCGACTACTCGCTGATATTGGATGGTCGCCTCTGCGACGCGTCCCAATCTCAACAGGGTATTGGCGAGCAGCAAGCGTGCCCTGTTAAATTCCGGCCGGCCGTTGAGCGCCGAGCGATAAAAGCCGACAGCAACGTTGCCACTACCATCCTGGTCCAGCCATACGGCTTTAATATAATTTGCCGCCGGGTCTGACGGACTGAGTTTCAGCGCTTCGTCAATTGCGGTATAGGCATCCTTATCCTGCTCGAGTTCCCGGCGGCTTTTAGCCAACGCGACAAACGAGGGCTGAAAATCAGGGCCAATAGATGTTGCCAATCGAAACGCTTTGATCGCTTCCCTGTGCTTGCCCGCTTGCACCAGCTCGCTGCCAATGCGAAGGTATTCCACCGGAGAAACCCGGTGCGCGTTCACAAAGGCAAGTGTCGGATCTTCGATGACCGGGATACGCTGGTTGACTTGCTCCAGATGTCGGTCGGCGTTGTCCACATCGTCCATCGCGCGATAGGCTGCTGCCACTTGAATGTGTAAATAACCGGCATCCGGTTGTGAATCCAGCGCGCGCAGGAAATAGGAGGCCGCCCGCCCGTTCTGCTTTCGCTTCAACGCGATCTGGCCCAGGCCCGCGAGCGCTACCGCATTCCTGTTGTCCAGCTTCAGAACCTGTTGCAATTGCGTCTCCCCCTCTTCGATTGCTCCCTGGCGGACAAATTGCAGGCCCAATCGGGTTCTTGCAGCAACATTCGATGGTTTGAGCGCGAGACTGATCCCGTACATCGCCAGCGCACGATCGGTTTGATCGAGTTCTTCCATCACGAGAGCAATCAGGTAACTCCAGCGATAGTTTCCTGAATCGAGAAGTAACGCGTTCCGATATGCCGCCCTCGCTTCGTTGAGCATTCGGTAGGCATGGAAATGCATACCCAGACGGCCAAAATGGAGTCCCAGTTCCGGGCCTTCGAACTCGTCCCGCCTGGCCTCAAAATTTGCGATGGCCGGCTCAATCAGTTGACGTATATTCGGCTGTAACCGAGCGAGATCCGGCATCGGAATTTCCACGAGGACGATATCCGTGTCACCCGCCGTCCCGTTTTCCTGCGCAAATGTTTCTTGTGTGGCCGAGCAAAGTCCGCAAACCATTGCCAGGAAAATCCATGCGCGGACTCCGCCGCTCAATGCCATAGTCATATTCCCTGGATAAACTTTCGCTGTTTCCACTTATTCATCTTTCGCATTCGCCGACCCGTCTGCGTCGTTTCTTTGCGGCCACTCTACGCTCATTTCCCTGTCTACCGCCGGCACCGGAATCCTTGCGGTCTGACCATCCGGCCAGAGCACCCAAAGACCTTCTACCTCTTGGTTCAAACCCAGACCGAAAGTCAGAACAGGCTCCATTTGGGACAAGTAGCTGCGCGTCGGGTTCAGTGTCCTTTGTTGCGTCACACCGCCGCTGGACAAGGTCACAACGGCCCCTATCGGGCTTCGACCAAGCTCTCCCTGATCCAGGCGAACGCGTAACCAATGATGTCCGGTGTGCTGGTCATTTCGCAGGATTATTGGTCTGCTGCCACTTTGGGTAATTACGATATCAAGATCGCCATCGCCGTCGAGGTCGCCATAGGCGGCACCCCGGCCAACCAGCGGCATTCCAAGATCACCGGTCTGGCCGTCGGCGATCGGAATATACTGTCGCTGACAGTCCTGACCACATTGCCAGAACAGCTGGCTGGCCTGGCGATAATTCTGGCTTGGCTGGACTATATTGATTTCCGGCTCCACATGTCCGTTGGTCTGAAAAAAGTCCAGCCTTCCGTCCAGGTCGTAATCAAAGAAAAACAATCCAAAACTCAGCGCCTGCCGGCTGACCGGGCCAATCCCCGCCAGAATCGCTTCGTCCGTGAACAAGTCACTGCCTTGCTGGGCGACATAGAAGGATGTCATTTCATTGGCGAAATTTCCGATAGCAACAGCGAGATCACCATTGTTTCCGTATGCCGCCACATCCATACCCATCGCGCCCGTCGCGTGACCGGCATTATCAAAAGCAAGACCCAGGTCGAGTCCCAATTCCCGGAACCCACGGCCCTGAAGATTTGTAAAAGCGAAATTTCGGACCGTGTCGTTGGCAACTACAAGATCCAGCCAACCGTCGTGATTCAGATCGATCGGTACAACTGCCAGTCCCTTGCCCATCGCGTGGCCGGTTGCCGGGTTGAACACCTGCACCCAGTCGGAGCGGTCGCTGAAACTACCGTCACCATTGTTCAGATAAAAGTAGGCCTGCGTTCCGGCGTAGTTGGCTGGCGGCCCGAAAGCGCGACCGATGCCTGTTAATTGGTAATCAACCTCGAGATCGATATCCCGCGACCATTCGACATAGTTGGCCACATACAGATCCAGATCGGCGTCGTTATCGGCATCAAAGAAAACCGCGGCCATACTCCAGGCGTTTTTATCGCCGGCGACACCAGCCGCTTCGGTGACGTCGATGAAATGGTCGCCGCCCATGTTGCGAAGCAGGCGATTACCATCGACTGTCGTGATAAAAATATCCGTCCAGCCATCGCTGTCAAAATCCGCAGTGACGACGCCCATGCCATACAATTTCAAGTCAACACCGGTCGCCACACTGACATCGACGAAACCTGATTCGCCATCATTCCGATAAAGCCTCTGGGTCGCTGCCGCGGTTTCTTCCCGCCACGGCCAGTTCTTTCCGTTGACAAAAAACAGGTCTTGGTCACCGTCTCGGTCATAATCGAAAATTGCGACTCCACTTCCCATGGTCTCGGGTAGCAGGCGCTCGCCATAAGCACCGTTTTCGTGAACAAAATCTATGCCCCACTCTTCGGCCACATCCGAAAAACCAACCTGCGGTGGCGACCGTCCGCCGGTTTCCGCCAACTTCTCCGGACCCGCCAGTGGGGCCTCCGCGACCGGTACTGCCTGTTCCTCCCTGCTGCCGGCAAAAATTACGATCAACACGACGAGCGCCAGCCCGATCATGACCAGCAATGACCAGCGAAACACCTGGCCGATGATCGCGTCATCCTGTTCCATCAGCTCCAGTTCGTCAGACAGGTTTTGTTCTTCGTTTTCGTTCATATCGCTCATTCCGACTCCCTTTCCTCGGAAAGCCCCGTTGTACCTGTCTCTTGTTGCAGGTCGTATATCGCCACCGGGTTGGCAGCATGGTCGGCCGCCGGGGCCATGCGCCTGGCCAGCGCGATGGCACGGTCGCGGGCATTGTCGTCAACCTTGTAGGTCTGGTACAGGCGGCGGTGCTGCTCCGACAAACCGGTTTCGCCAGACTGTGCATAGGCCTGGGTCAGCCCATAATGCGCCACGGCATTTTCCGGCTCGATGGTCAAGGTATGGCGATACCAGGCGATCGCCTCCGTGGTAAACGAGTCGCGTTTTTCCTGGCGGGCATCGCCCCGTTCCAGCCGCGCGCGCTCGAGCAGGGTCTGGGCAAGCATATTGCTGACCCGGTAGTCGAGACTAAAGTCAAAACCACGATCACGGGCAAGCTGGTAGCGTGTATCGAGGATGTTCCCGAAATTCTCGATCGCCTGGTCGAGAAAGCCGTTCTGCCGGTTTACCAGCCCGGTGAACCACGCCACCACCCAGGGATATGCGGCCGGCTCGTGGCGGGCCGCCTGCTCGAGTTTGACAACCGCTTCATCCAGGCGCCCTTCACGCAAATAGACCCTGGCCAGGTTCAGCGGGCCGTCGGCCATGCCCAGTTCTTCGACCTGCAGGAACGCCTCCTCGGCCTGGCGCAACTCACCGGCGCCGGGGGTCCGCAGCAGGCCGATACCATAATCGTTCCAGCGCTGCCATTCCGGTATATCCGGAACCGGCGCCGTGCCAACAGCCTGGGTCGTGACGGGAAAGGTAATCGCATCGGTAGCAATGGTTACGACCGGAAGATCGTTTACCGCCTGCGCGTCATCAAGCACATAACGCATCATCGTGGTATCGAATTTTCGATATTTCAACGCCGCGCTGACCGTTACCGGACCTTCAACATCATCCGGCAAGGTAAACCGGTAGTGAACTACTTCGCCCGCGCCCGGTGGAATCTGGTGGTTGTACAGACTGATGAAGATGTCCTCCGGATTGCGCCGGTCAATCCGATGGCCGGCCTTGTCAATAACATAGGCGTTGCCAAACCAGGACCACGCATCAACCTCACCGAGGCCGTTCATTGCGCCACTGCGGCCAATGAGCCTGTCCCCGGCGGATACCGTGATGTCCACCCAGATCTGATTTGAATCGGCAGTCCCCTGCGTGAACAGGTGACCAAGCGTCAGCGTGCGCAATACGGTTTCCAGCAGATAGCTTTCGCCCGGGACCAGCGCCGGAATCGTCGGCCGCAATGGCGCGATCAGATCACCGCTGATTTCACCGCCGCGCCTCAACCCGAATAGGTCCAGCCGCAGCGAGCCTTCAAGGAATTCGCGGTGCGCCGCATTAACCCAGTCCGGCATGCCCGCCATCTGCGGAATCGCCGTATTGGCGCTGGGAAACTGATGATTATGGATGCGGAACTCGCCGCTGACCGGGTCCGGGATGGCAGCGAAATCGTCCGAAACCTGCCAGGGCATGTGGCACTGGTTACAGGCGGTTTGCGCTTTTGCCGGGTAATAAAAACTGCTCACACCGTGGCCGGACACACCGCTGAGAAGGAAGGCGTCGTAGCTGTTCTGCCCTCGCAGCCAGTGGTAATCGTTCAACTCCACCGGCAGGTGAACCTTGTGACAGGTACCGCAGAATTCCGCGGTCTTGTGCAGCGGCTTGAGGAAGGTTTTCTTATGGAACTCTGGCTTGGCCTTGACCAGCATCTGGTTGACCCATGCCAATTTCGGGTCGTCACTATAGGCGAACGGATAATGAATGGGCTCTTCTATCGTGTAATCCGCGTTACCCCTCGGGCTGTTGATATGGGTGATGGCATGACAACTGGTGCAGGTGACGCCCGCCTGTGCTGTCGGATGGTTGACGTCGTCGAATTCGGGATCGTCGAACGCGCCGCTGAAAAACGGCACCGGATCGTGGCAGCCGGCACAGAACCTTGCCCTTTGAACCGTGCCGTCTCGCTGCATCGCAAATTCCCTCGTCTTGCGCACAGAAAACAGATACACCGGGTTATTGAAGGAGGAAAAATGATGCATGCTCGCATCCCAGCCACGATGAGCGTCTGCATGACAATTCTGGCAATAGGAATCCATCATCATCGCCTTGGCTGGAATAAAATTGCCCGTAGCCGTGCGTGAAAGCGACGGGAAAAAATACTGCTCCCCCGATTCGGGACCGACCACATTCCATAGTCTTGGGTCCTGCGACTGGATGCCCAGCATGACCAGGGCAAAACCGGTCGCGACCAGGGCCACCGCGCCACCCGCTTTCCAGTTAATCCCCTTGCCGGCGAGGCGATGCAGTATGAAAAGCCAGGCCACCAGCAGGGGTGTGATCACGTGCAGCCAGTAGGCCATTTCGCGAGTGGCCGGATCGCGCACTTCCAGGTACGGCAGGCCGCGCGTAAGGACCAGTCCGCTGACGAGCAGCAAGAGTGCGATCGCAAAAAGTGCGTAACCGACTTTGATCGCCCGGCGGTTTGGCCGGTGCCTGGCGTTTGTAATGTGAATAACACCGTAGACGATAACCGGCAAAATAATGATCAGACCAAGGACCAGGTGCACCAGGAACATCCACTGGTAGAAATAATCCTGGTAGGTCGCTGCGCTGAACCATTCCGCCAGCGTAATCCCGCCCAGGTAAACGGAATTGATGGCGAGCAGGGCAAACAGCCCGAAGACCATCATCAATAGCTTATGCAGTTTTGGTCCTACCGCCGGCACATATTGCCGACGCTTCATCGTTTCATTTTGCATGAGGTTTTTTGCGAACCTGCGCCTTTCGTGGCGCCGCTCGTCATCCGGGTCGTTGGGGCCGGGACTACCGGCCAGCCTGAAACCGCGTATTGTACCTTGAATGCAGGCTATTGCGCTTGCTGATCTGCTCTGCGCGCTGATCCGTGCCAGCCGCCGGCGACAAGCTTGACGGCAGCGGTCCGACGCTTTCGCCATTCACGGTATACATATCCATATCTTTGGCATACCCCCTGGCCTCGATCACCAGCCATTGCCGGTAGCCATCGACAGGCGGGACGGGCTCCGCAA
>JAPUGL010000012.1 GCA_027292775.1 Gammaproteobacteria bacterium
CAATTGTCGGCACCACGCAGGTCTGGGGCGCACTGCTGGCATCGACTGCAACCACGGTAGCGATTTTCCTGCCAGTCGTTTTTCTGCGCGACACGGCGGGCCAGTTGTTTTCCGATATGGCCTATGCCATTTCCATGGCGATCGTCGTATCCCTGGTGATCGCGGTTACCTTGATCCCCAAGGCCGCCAATTACTGGATGCGCAACGTGGAACTGAACGATCCACACAAGGCCTGGTGGGCAAAAGGATCGGCCCTGATCATGGATCTGACGGATACCCCGAAACGTCGTTATACCTGGATCATCGTGCTGGTTGGCATCGCTGCCGGGCTTAGCTGGTGGCTAAAACCCGCCGCGGACTACCTGCCGCAAGGGCGGCAAAACTGGATATTCACTTTTATCATGCCGCCGCCCGGCCAGAGCGTCGAAAGCGCCGAAAAAGAACTTGTCGATGTCATCGGCGAGCGGATGAAGCCGTTTTTGACGGGCGAACGTCAGCCCCAGATCGAAAACTATTTCATGGGTATTTTCGGGCGGCGCGGTTTCATGGGCGTGCGCGCACAGAATCCAAATGATGTTGAAGTGCTGTTGGGGATTCTGAATCAGGAAATCCTGTTCGGTTTTCCCGATACCCTGGCGTTTGCATCGCGTCCATCGATCTTCAGGCGCCTCGGCGGCGGACGCGAGATAGACGTCAATATTCAAAGTCGCGACATGGATGCGATGCTTGACGCGGCGCTGACCGGCATGGGCGCTATCACAGAGGCCTTGCCCGGATCGCAGGTGCGGCCTATCCCGGGCGTCGAACTGGCTGAGCCCGAACTCAGGCTGATACCGGATGAGCGGCGCATCGCCGAGTCCGGCTGGAGCCGGAACACCATGGCATCGGTTATCCGCGCGCTGGGCGATGGCCTGTACGTTGGCGATTACTTTGACGGTGACAGGCGACGCGACATTATTCTGCGCGCGAAACGATGGGCCAGCCCGGAAGAGCTTGCTGCCATCCCACTGGCCACGCCCAATGGAGGCATTCAGCAAGTCGGCGAACTGGTACGAATGGAGAGAACGGCTGGGCCCAATCAGATCAGGCGAGTCGACCGGCGTCGAAGCATTACCTTACGGGTAACGCCGCCTGATATTTCACTCGCAGACGCCATTGCCATCATTGAACAAAAGGCACAACCCGCTATCCTCGCGCAGTTGCCGGACGACGGCGAGATTTACTATTACGGCAGCGCCGACAATCTCAAAGTCGCGCTGGCTAACCTGGCCAGCAGTTTCTCGTTGGCGGTCGCGATTCTGTATCTGTTGATGAGCGCCTTGTTCCGCTCGTTCAAAGACAGCCTGCTTGCTTTGCTCGCGATCCCGCTGGCAACAGTCGGCGGCATTCTGGCCTTGCGGATATCGAACCTTTTCTCGTTCCAGCCGATGGATCTGCTGACAATGATCGGCTTCATCATTTTGCTCGGCCTGGTCGTCAACAATTCCATCCTGCTGGTTTATCAGACGCGTGCGTCGGAACGCATTGGCATGGACAGGAGGTCGGCCGTCGAAAAAGCCGTGCGCATCAGGCTGCGCCCAATCTTGATGAGTACGATCACGACCTTGTTTGGCATGTTGCCAATGGCCGTGATTCCCGGCGCAGGTACCGAAATCTACCGGGGCATGGCCGCGGTTATCGTTGGTGGAATGGCCGTAAGTACCCTGTTCACGCTGCTATTGCTGCCCAGTCTGTTGCGCCTGGGTGAGGAAAAGACCATTCTGGGAACTGAGCCCGGATCCGGCATGCAAGGGCAATACGCCCAAAAGAATATTGGTATATAATTCAATTCTTTAATGTTGATATTTCAAGCACAATCTAGGGTTTTTTTGTCAGGTTGGCAACTGCTGGCAGGCGTGGCGCTGATGCTATTTGCCGGTATCGCCGGCGCCCAGCAGGGTCCGGCACCGGTGGTCGTCGTTCGTGCGCAATTGGTAATGTTGGCGCCCACAGTCGATGTGCCAGGTACGGTGATCAGCCGCAACGATTCGAAAATTGCATCGGAAGTAACCGGGAGGGTTACCTGGATCGCGGAGGTCGGAACTGTCGTTGCTGAAGGGGATCCCGTCGCTCGCCTGGACGATATCCGTTTTCGTCTACAACAGAGCGAGTTCGTCGGTCAGGTCGAACGCCAGCGCGCACGTCTGACTTACCTGGACCCGGAAGTCGAACGGCTTGAAAAACTCCGTTTAGAAAACAACGCGGCCGTCAGCCGCCTGGACCAGACAAAATCCGATCTAGAGGTCGCACGTGGCGACACCCGGGTTGCGAAAGCACGGCTCGCGCAGGTCAGTGATCAACTGGCGAAAACGACCATACGCGCGCCGTTTGCCGGTACGGTGACGGAACGCATGACCAATATCGGTGAAATGGTCAGCACGGGTAGCGAAGTCGTTCGGCTAGTGGACCCGTCAGCCATCGAAATTGTCGCGCGCGCGCCTTTGCGATCGGCGGCTTTTCTGAAAAAAGGCGCCGTTGTGGAGGTTTCGACCGGGCATCGCAGCGAGGAAAGTACGGTGCGAACCATCGTGCCATTTGGAGACCCGCGTTCCCACATGTTCGAAATGCGGCTCAATGTCGACCCGGCCAATTGGGTAGTTGGTGAAAGCGTGCGAATTGCGGTGCCTACGGCTAATGCGAGAGAAGTCCTGGCCGTGCCCAGAGATGCGCTGGTCCTGCGGCGTAATGGCGCCAGCGTCTTTCGAGTCGGCACGGATCAACTCGTCGAAAGGATTTCTATTCTGGCCGGCAGCGGCGATGGCGACCTGATTGAAGTTTCCGGTGATCTGAAAGCAGGAGACACAATCGTCGTGCGGGGAGCGGAAAGACTGCGGCCAGGTCAGCGGGTCATGGTCTTGAACACCGACACGGAAGCGGGCAACACGAGTTCGACCGCCAACTGATTGACCGCGATTGTCCACAACTGAAATGACGAATACTGTCAGTATTCGATCGCATCTGAATGTTCGCTTTCGGCCAGGAGCGGTCATTTATGAGCCAGGCCAAAAAAAAGCACGTCAGTTCATTGGCTCAGGACAAGATATCAGAAACGACAAGTATTTTGGGCAGGGAAGTCAAGCAGAGCCTGGATCGACACAACGACAATTCGCTGCAGGAACTGACTCGCGTCAAAAATCCTTTTGCCAGGGCAAACGATCCAGGTCGAGGTTTCCCCCGGTAAAAACCAGCGCCGCTCGACGCCCCTTCAATTCGATTCGCTGTTCCAGCAACGCGGCCACCGGCACCGCCGCCGATGGTTCGACGAGCTGCTTCATGCGCTCCCAGACCAGTCGCGTCGCATCGCGAATCGCATCTTCGGACACCGTTACGATGTCATCGACATACTTGGCGATGATTGGATAAGTCTTGTCTCCCAGCGAGGCGCGCAGGCCGTCTGCGATCGAGTTTGAGGAATCGATGATCACCCGCTTTCCGCAATCGAGCGACTGTCTCGCGTCATCCGCCAGTGCAGGCTGAATACCGATAACCTGGACCATCGGGCTCAGCTCCTTGATCACCAAAAGACTGCCGCTCAACAGCCCGCCGCCACCTACCGGCACCATCAGCAAATCGATATCCCCTTGTTGTTCCATGATCTCGAGCGCGACCGTCCCCTGGCCGGCAATGACGCGATAGTCGTTATAAGGATGGATGACTTCCACGCCTTTCTCGTCGACCAGTTTCTGCAGGGCGGCTTCGCGGTTCGCCAGTCCGGGCTGGCAACTGACGATGTTCGCTCCATAACTTTCGACGGCGCGCTTTTTGATGGCGGGGGCATTCGCGGGCATGACCACCCAGGCCTGTGTGCCTCGTGTGCCGGCAGCAAACGCCAAGGCCGCGCCGTGGTTGCCCGAGGAGTGCGTCGCCACGCCCCGGCCGAGTTCTTTCTCGTCCAGCGAAAACACGGCGTTGGACGCACCCCTGACTTTGAATGCGCCGACTCGCTGCAAGTGCTCGCATTTGAAATGAAGTTTGCCGTCGAACATCCGGTCGAGGCTGCGGGAGCGTAACAACGGCGTACGGTGTACCAGGCCCGAAATGCGATCGGCCGCCTGTCTTATCGCCGCCAGGTCCGGTCTTGTTCCTTTATCGGGCATGCGTCGTTTGATCCTTGTCGAACACCAGCAACAGATTGTTTGCCGGCATCCTGTGGCGCCTGCACATTGCGAGCCCTGCTTCGCCGGCGATCCTTTCCATCTCGTCGAGATCCCGCAAACCCATCGATGGATCACGTTTCTTTAGCCACGCATCGAATTGCCGGTTGCTTGCGCTGGTGAACTCCCCTTTTTCGTTGAACGGGCCGTACAGGCAGAACCTGCCGCTATCCAACGACGCAAGTTGCCTGCCCACGCCGGCCATCATTGCGCAGACCATATCCCAATTCATGATGTGCGCCGTGTTCGCGCTAAAGACAGCATCGGCATCCGTGTCCGGCCAGTTTTCGCTGGACACATCGAGTTCGAGCGGCTCCGGCAGGTTGACTTCCTCGACCTCGTCAATCCAGCTCCTGATGTCCGCATGATTCTCAGCCAGATCGCTGGTCTGCCATACCAGTTGCCGCAACCTCGGCGCAAAAAAAGCGGCATGCTGACCCGTACCGCTGCCGATTTCCAGGACCTTCGTGATTTCGGAAAATTCCGCGACGAGCACATCGAGTATCGGCTGCCGATTGCGTTCACACGAATCCGAGTAGGCTTTCATTCAATCCATGGTAAGCGCGTGAAAATCACTGGCGATGAAATGCTGCCGATAATGTTTGAGTTCGTTGATCGAATCGTAAATGTCCGCCAGCGCCAGGTGGCTGGATTCTTTTTCCACGCTCTCGAGAATTTTTGGTGCCCAGCGCACCGCCAATTCTTTCAGGCTGCTGACATCCAGATTGCGGTAATGAAAGAATTTTTCGAGCTCCGGCATGCAGCGTGCGAGAAAACGCCGGTCCTGGCAGATGCTGTTTCCACACATCGGCGACTTGCTCGCCAGCACGTGTTGCTGCAGGAATGCAATGGTCTCTCGCTCGGCCTTAGCTTCATCGACCTTGCTTTCGCGTGCCCGCTGGGTCAGGCCAGATTTGCCGTGCTGTTTGGTATTCCAGTCATCCATGCTATCCAGCAGGTCGTCATCCTGGTGAATGGCGAACACCGGACCTTCCGCGATCACGTTCAATTCCTTGTCGGTAACCACGGTTGCGATTTCGATGATCCGGTCCGAATCCGTCATCAACCCGGTCATTTCCAGGTCTATCCAGATTAGATTCAGTGGGTCGGCATTCATATTTTCGCCTTTGTTCCATCGCTTGCGGCTAATTCTAGCAAAGGCTAAGCTGTGCCGCGCTTATCGAAGGGGCTGACACAAAAATGCACTGGTTTACCGGCTTGTTCCTGTTTTTCCTCGCGTTGGCGACGATTCTCCGCCTGTTTCTCGCGCAACGACAGGTCAACAGCGTTCGCGAACACCGCGACGAGGTGCCAAAACCCTTCGCCGAAATCATTGTTCTTGAGGACCACCAGAAAGCTGCCGACTATTCAACGGCCCGCGTGCGCCTGGGCATGCTGGATACCGTCATCAATATGCTGGTACTGCTGGGGTGGACCCTCGCCGGGGGTCTGAGTCTGGCGCTGGATTTCTGGGGTGGTCTGGGCCTGAACCCCGTTTATGCCGGTACGGCTGCCAGCATCAGCGTATTTTTTGTCGTCAGCTTGCTTAGCCTGCCGTTGTCCGCTTATTCGACATTTTCCATAGAGGACCGTTTCGGATTCAACCGCACGACGATTGGCACCTACATTGGCGACCTGATCAAGGGCTGGCTGCTCATGCTGCTGCTTGGCGGGCCGCTGATAGCGGCCATTTTGTGGCTGATGGGCCAGGCTGGTTCGAAGTGGTGGCTGTATGCCTGGGTCGTTTGGTCCTCTTTCACCCTGCTGCTGACCTGGGCCTATCCGACCTTCATCGCGCCGATTTTTAACAAATTCACGCCGTTGGCGGACGAACAACTCAAACAACGCATCGAACAACTGATGATTCGTTGCGGGTTTCGCAGCAAAGGTATATTCGTCATGGACGGCTCGCGTCGTTCCAGTCACGGCAATGCCTACTTCACCGGTCTTGGCAACAACAAGCGGATCGTGTTCTTCGATACGCTGATCAATCGGCTCGAGCCACCCGAGGTTGAGGCGGTCCTCGCCCACGAACTCGGGCATTTCCGCCTGAACCATGTCCGCAAACGAATGATACTCAGCTTTGCAATCGGTCTCGCCGGTCTCGCCCTGCTCGGCTGGCTGAAGTTGCAACCCTGGTTTTATTCGGCGCTGGGCGTTACCCAGGCATCCGATGTTGCGGCCCTGCTTCTGTTTATTTTCGTCCTGCCGGTCTTTACTTTCGTCTTTACGCCGCTCAGCAGCTGGATTTCCCGCCGCCACGAATTCGAAGCGGATGCCTACGCGGTGGCGCAAAGTGACGCGTCGCTGCTCGCCATTGCGCTGGTCAAGCTGTACCGGGACAATGCGACTACGCTGACTCCCGATACTCTGCATTCGCTTTTTTACGACTCCCACCCACCGGCCCCGGTGCGCGTGGCCCGGCTACAACAAATCGCCGGAAATGCCTGACGCCGGCAACCGCCCTAAAAAACACCATCCGGAATCCAGGCCGGGCCGCGTGGTCGCAAGTTACGGCAGGCGGGTCCTGGTCGAGGACGACCGGCGCAAGCGGTTGAATTGCCAGCTCAAGGGACGGCGGCTGAAAGCGGTGTGCGGGGATAACATCGAGTGGTATCCAGACAGCCACAACGGCGTAGTAACCGCGATTGCAGCCCGCCGAAACGAACTGAGGCGTCCCGACAGCCGCGGCCGAATCGAAATCCTGGCCGCCAATATCAGCCAGTTGGTCGTCGTGATTGCGCCAACACCGGTAGTCGACGAGTTTCTCGCCGACCGTTACCTGGCCGCTGCCCGACTGATGGGCGCCGACAGCCTGGTTGTCTGCAATAAGTCCGACTTGGGCGGCCTGGATCTGGCTGGTGAGTATGAAACCATAGGCTACCCGCTCGTTTCGGTCAGTGCGAAAACGAGTGAGTCGATGGAGTTGCTGGCAACGGCGCTGAAAGGACACACCAGCGTCCTGGTCGGCCAGTCGGGGGTCGGCAAATCGTCACTGAGCAATGCGTTGATCCCTCGACTTGCGTTAGCGACGCAAGCGCTGTCCGAAGCAACCGGCGAAGGCAAGCATACGACCAGCACGGCGATACTTCACCACCTGCCAGGCGGCGGCGAAATTATCGATTCTCCCGGCGTGCGCGATTTTGCGCCACCGCCGATGGAACTCAATCGGGTCGATTTTGGATTTCCCGAATTTGACCAGGCGGTACAGCAATGTCGCTTCAACGACTGTTTGCACCTGAAGGAACCCCAGTGCGCCGTCAAGGCCGCAGTGGATAGCGGCGAAATCAGTGCCAGGCGGTACCGCAGTTACCGTGAACTGCTTCACCTGATGCGGAAATTGCAGGAAAACCCGGGCAGGTAAACCCGCATGTTACTAGGGATCACGGATTTTGGGTGAGGGCTCGGGCCGCTGAGGGCAGGTCCAAGGGGTCTGTGCCGTAGAAAGTATTCCTACTGCGAAAGCGCCTCAGCCGTCCATTTTTCCGATCTTTTTCGTTGCGTAGTCCCGCTATGCGCCTCAAAAGATCGAAAAACTGTCCTCGCTGTGCCACTTTCTCGCTACGGATATTTCTACGGCGCAGACCCCTGGCGAAACTCAAAGCGGTAGCTATGGGTTGAGTGAAGACAAAGCTCAGTGGTCCGAGAACCAGCCAGGGCCGCGATAGGTGGCCGACGGTGCACAAATGGTATTCAGCAATCAAACTACGATGCCACAAATTCCTGAACCTTTCGTTGCTTACGCCCCAGGCGGCTACCGCTTTGGTGACATGCGGGTTTAACCTGGCGGCCAGTTCATCGGACGACCACCGACCAGGTGGAAATGAATGTGAAAGACGGTTTGTCCGCCGTCGGCCTGGTGATTGGCGATCAGCCGGTAGCCGCGTTCAGCGATACCCTCATTTCTTGCGACTTCCGTCGCCGCCAGCACAATCTCGCCAATCAGGTCCTGGTCTGCTTCCTGTAGTTCATCCAGCGTCGCGATGTGCTGGCGGGGAATAAGCAGCACATGCGTCGGCGCCTGCGGGTTGAGGTCGCGAAACGCCAGCACATTGTCGGTCTCATGAACGATGTCCGGCTTAATTTCACCGCTTGCCATTTTACAAAAAATACAATCGTCGCTCATATCCAGTTCCTTTGGTCACACGCCGGCCTCTAATTCATGACCTGACGCCCGCTGATCGCGTGCGAAATTGTACCCGAATCCACGTATTCCAACTCGCCGCCCATCGGTACGCCGTGCGCGATCCGGCTGGCCTTGACCTTGTGTCTGGCCGCCAGCTCGGCGACAAAATGTGCGGTCGCCTCGCCCTCCACGGTGGGATTCGTGGCCAAGACGATTTCCTTAATCTCGCCCTCCGCGAGCAGGGCTTCCAGTTGTTTCAGGCCCAGTTCTTCCGGACCGATGCCATCCAGCGGTGACAGATGCCCCATCAGCACAAAATACAAACCACTGTAGCCAGCGGATTGTTCGATCGCGGCGACGTCGGCCGGCGTCTCCACGACGCAAAGCAGACTTTTATCTCGTTGATGCGACTCGCAAATCGAGCAAGTGGCCGCCTCGGTCAACATGCGGCAGCGTTGGCAGTGGCCGATCTTGTCCATCGCTTCAACCAGCGCGGTCGCCAGCGCCCGGCCATTGTCGCGATCGCGTTCAAGCAACTGGAAGGCCATCCGCTGGGCCGTTCGCGGCCCGACACCCGGCAGGCAGCGCAGTGCATCCATCAGGCGAGCCAATAAGGGACTGTAGGTCATTTCGACACGAATATGACTAGAACGGCAGGTTGATGCCAGGCGGCAATCCCATGCCGCCGGCCAGACCCGACATTTTTTCCTGCGTGGTCTTTTCGACTTTCCGGCAGGCGTCGTTTACCGCAGCGGCGATCAAGTCTTCCAGCATGTCCTTGTCGTCATCCAGCAAACCAGGATCTATGTCCACCCGCCTGACTTCGTGCTTGCAGCTCATCGTCACCTTGACCATGCCGCCGCCGGATTCACCGATAACCTCGAGCTGGCCGAGTTCGTCCTGGGCCTTTTTGAGGTTCTCCTGCATCTGTTGCGCCTGCCGCATGAGCTGTCCAAGCTGCGCTTTCATTCATTTACTCCACTGTCAGATCAAAAAGCACGGCGCGGTCAGTCCAATGGCTGAATCGAACCATCCTGGACCGATGCGCCGAATGTTTCCTGCATCGCCTGAACATTCGGGTCGCTGGCGATAGACCGTTCGGCGGCGCGCTGCTTCTCGATCGCTTCCCGGCCTTTCCGGCCGGCCAGCGTTTCGGACCGGGTCTCGCCAGGTTTGATATGTAGCTTCAGATCACGCGCAAAAAAATCAGACAGGCTTTTTCGCAGGCGTTTCTTTAACTGATCGGTCAGCAAACTGGCGGCTTCAGGTGCGAGACGCAGCCAGACAGCGCCCTCCTCCTGACGTTCCAACTCGCAATTCGAAGCCAGTTGTTTGGTCGCGCCACTGATCGGCAATTTCTCGACCAGCGCGGCCCAGTCCTCGTGTGCCAGCTCACCGTCGAACTGCCCAGCAGCCCCGATTTTCGTTTCGTTACCCGAATCGACCGCCTGTTTCCCTGCAGACTTCTTGACTGCCACCGCTTCGTCGGGGGGCCCGACGGCCGGATTGTCTCCGACCGGGATGATCCGGCCATCACCCGGCTCGGTGCCGGCAGCCGGTGAAAATACCAGCATTCGGATCATCAGCATCTCAAAAGCGGCACGCGGATCGGGCAATTGCACGACGGATTCACGGCCTTTGACCCCAATATCATAGAAAAGCTGCACGTCTTCTGGAGCGATCTGGTCGGTCAGCGCGGCTATACCGTCCGCGCCCGCGGCTGCCTCGGGCACGACCTGCGCCAGGGCCAGGGTCTTCAATAGTGCCAGCAGTTCGTCCAGAACGCCGCTGTAATCCGGTGCCAACTCATCTATGCCGGCGATGTGTGTGAGCAGACCGGGTCCATCCTTGTTGGCCAGCAAATACAGAAGCTTGAGGACCTGCTCCCGGGGAATCGTGCCGA
>JAPUGL010000120.1 GCA_027292775.1 Gammaproteobacteria bacterium
CACCGGGATCAAGCGCGCGCAGACAGGCCTGGTTGATGAGCTTGTTCATCAAGGCCAGGCGGCGCTGCTCTTTTTCAGAGCTGCCGTGTACGTACCGGTCTTTCATTCCACTGAGAGCCATGCAAGCCATACATCATTCTAAACCCTGCCTGGATTACGGAAAAGCTGTGTCCTTTTTGCGACACTTTTGGCGAATCAACGTCAGTCCGGTGGTATATTGGGACCACAATCGATGCGGAGAAAGCGATGAATCGATTCACACTGGTATTCCGATCGCTTCTGGTATCCATGGCTGGGCAGGCCCAGGGTACACACCAATCCTCACCCGCAAAGGCTGCGCCGGTGGATTCCGTCGGTGATGAGCTTGCCGGTATCGTCGTGCCCGGCGCGATCCAGCACGAGACCAGTCAGTTGCCTACGCAATAGTCAGAGTACCTGCGGAAACATTACGACGGTGATATGGATATTGATGCGCTGGTCAGGGAAATCGCTCGACAGGCTACCGGTTACTGGTAAGTTCGAGTAATCCGTGCCAGCGAACTCGGTTCGAGGAACTGATCAAGCACGCCCACGTGTCACGCGGAGATCCGTGCCAAACAATAATTGCATGAATTTGTCTGCGCGGGTCCGGAATTGAAAAGGCCTTGCGCAACACCGCCAGGAAGTCTTTTGAGCTTGAATCGCTAACCGTTGCTCAGATCCAGCGCACAGGTCCTCACCTGCAGACAATTATCGCTGACATCGGCAAGATTTGCATGATCGAGAAAATGTCAAATGCTGTAGGACGCAAAACCGCGCCCTGGGTGACAGTGCGGCACCAATGGTGTTTTTGCATCGGAACAGGGTGATCTGGTCCCGGGTTTTGGGGCCAATACCACTGACCGGCATGGATACCGAAAAGATCACGCGAGTCGCCAGCCTCCTTAGCTACCAATTATGTGAAATACGCGGCGCGTATATTCATGTCTGACTTTACAAAATCCGACCGCAAACACCACCAATCTACCGTTGGTCGGCCTCCACAGACCACACGTCGGAGTTCGGTTTCCGGGCCTGCAAACTGCGAAATATCTCACACTTGGCGAATTATTGCGCCCGTATAATGTTCTGAAAATTCAAGGATTATTCGATATAGGAAAGGATTCCAGCGTGACCAGACTTTTAGAAAATCGCGGACTTACGCTACTCGAGTTAATGAAAACTCTGACCATCGCGGCGCCCATCCATTCCATCGAAACATTTTTTTTGTATCGCGTAAGCGGTCGCGGCGTTGCAAGCCGTGGCAGCGCCCGCGTAGCACAGACAACTTATGCAACGGCAGAGTAGATGATTATGGATACGAGAACAGGCAAGTTGGCATCCTCAGGCAAGAGGACTCTGCGAAGAGCAGCAATACTTTCGCTGGCAAGTGCTGCCGCCATGGCTGCGGCACTGTTTGTCGCGAACGACCAGCCATTGGGCTATATAGCGCCGCCGGCATTGAGCGGAAAGAATTTTTCGAAAGGAAATGTCGTTGCTTATACGCCATGGTTTGAAGATGGCTCGTTTCGCGGGGACCTGATGGCATTGCCGGTAGGCACTTCGGGTGCGGTTGATTTCCTCACGCCACTGTGGCGTGCCGCGACGGTACTCGATACACAGGATTTCCTGAGCGGCCGGCGCATTGTGACAACTGACGGCCTTGGCGCCGGGATACCGTTTCAGTTTGCAGCGCTGACGCCGGCACAGCAGTCACAAATAAGCTCGGCAAGCCTTCTGAATTATGTGCGCGGCGACCGCACTAAAGAAGGCAACGGATATCGCGTCCGCAATAGCGTACTTGGCGACATCATACACTCGACCCCGGTCTATGTCGGCAAGCCTTCCGCAGGATTCACTGACGCAGCCTACCTTAGTTTTGCGATTGCCAATGCGGGCCGCTCGCCGCGCGTTTATGTAGGGGCCAATGACGGCATGCTGCATGCGTTTGACGCTGCCAGTGGCGCCGAGGTGTTCGCCTACGTGCCCTCCATGGTCATGGGCAATCTGCCCAAATTGGCGGCGCAGCCCTACAAACACCAGTATTCTGTCGATGGTTTCCTCACGTCTGAAGACGCACAGTTTGGTGGCAGCTGGCACACCGTCCTGGTCGGCGGCCTTGGCGCCGGTGGCAAAGGCTACTTTGCACTGGATGTTTCCAGTGCCGATGCAGCCACCGAGGGCATCGCAGCCGGCAAGATCCTGTGGGAATTTCACAGCGGCGGTGCGGACGCCGGCAATCTCGGTCTTGGTTACAGCCGGCCATCCATCGTCAAACTCAATAACGACCAGTGGGCCGCGGTGGTTGCGAACGGCTATTTGAGCGCGACTGGCGTGGCGTCTCTGTACCTGCTCGATGTCCAGACCGGCGCGGTGATTCGGGAGATTATCGTGCCAGACCTTGCTGCCAATGGCTTGAGCAGCCCGATTTTGATCGATGCCGACGCAGACGGCCTGGTCGATGTCGCCTACGCCGGGGATTTGAACGGCAATCTGTGGAGATTCAATCTGAAGTCCACGAGCCCGGCTGCTTGGAGTGTCGCTTATGAGGGTGCGCCGTTGTTCCGGACCGCGCTGAACGGTGGCGTGCGGCAGCCGATCACGACAGCGCCCGAAGTCGGCCGCCATCCGCTAGGCGGAGTCATGGTATATGTCGCCACCGGGCGGCTGTTCACCGCAATCGACACCGTTGACAAGACCACGCAGGCTGTGTTCGGCATCTGGGATAACGACTGGGCTGCAGCCTCGGTCCCGATCGGTATCGCGCAACTGCGCCCGCAACAGCTAAAGAGCGCTACGCATTTTTCCGGTGCGTCAGTCCGCGTAGCAACGGCGGGCAAACCCAACTGGACGGTGCAGCGAGGCTGGATGACGCCGATCGAGATCGCCGACGCGACCGTGCTGGACCAGGGCGAGCGGGTCATTCAGGACATTTCGCTGCGCGACAATCGTATTTCTTTCGTGTCGGTTAATCCATCGATCCCCACGGGCGACAACTGGTTCATCCAGCTCAATGCGCTGACCGGTGGCGCCCCGACCAAGACTATTATCGATGTCAATGCAGACTTCGTACTCGATATCCAGGACAACGTCGATGGCAATGGTGACGGTCTGGTGGCAGATATTCCGGAGGACCGGGCCGTCGGCCAGTACCAGAACTTTGGCCTGGCGTCGCGGCCGGTGGTCGGCGTGCTGGGAGCCGGCAAAGACGCGGCGTTGATCAACCACCTCGTGGCAATTTCACCGGCCACGCTTGCCGTTGGGCCGGACCCCGGCCTGCTTGGCGGCCACTTCGATCTCGATACCTCCCACCTGACCTATCCATTCAATGGCGGCGTAACGGATGGCCATGTCCACCAATGGGATGACAAACACAATCTGACGACCATCGACTATTTCGCCCTGCCCGATGGCAACGGTAGTCCGCTGCACGAAATCAATGACAGCGCGAATGCTGTGAGTCCGAGCGAGGTGTTCATACTGACCGTGGCCAACCAAAACCTGTCGCCGGGCGGTGTCCTCGAGATCAATGGCGCCAGCATGGGCGTCGGCGTTTATGGGGAGCTGATGGAGCGCTATCTGTCCGGCACACTACTGCCGGGAGAGAGCTTCCCGCGATACAAGCTGGATGCACCGACCGCGGCGGAGGCGTCCGCCGGCATCCAGCGATTGATCAGTTTGAAACTGAGCTTTGATGCTTTCGCAATCCTCGCTGGCGATCTGATACCAACCAACACTAACGCTGTGAAAGCCAACGCGCCGGGAGCACTGGGCGAATACCGCAATGGCGCGCTGATGATCCAGGCGCTGAACGCGAGTGGCGTCAGTGGCGGCTTCGTGTTTAACGCGGCGACCGACGAATACGTCGCGGCCAACACCGCGGTAAAAGCGACGCTCGGCTACGCCACCAAGGGCATGTTGTGGGAAACGACCGTATTCTGGCACTGGAACGGGCCTGATTACGGTGAGGCGGGTTATGCAAAGCGCTTTGACAGTTGTGTCACTCAGGGTCTGGGCGGTTGCACCAAGGCCTCTACTAAGGATGAGGAGAAAAAAGCCAAGAAAAAGAAAAAGAAAAGGAAAAAAGATGACGATGACAAAGACGCAGAGGTAAAGCCGCTGCCAGAACCGGCTGAAGTGCTCGTGGCGACGGACCCGGGTCATGCGGTGACCAACACGACCGTGGGTGGCAGTACCGAGGATACGGGTCGTTTGTTCTGGCGGGAACTCATCCCGGAAGAGTAACCGGGGCAATTGAGAAGTTACGTAGGCCGGGCAAAATGCCCGGCCTGCTTTCGAAGCCTGAGCTTTTTTCGATGCTAGAGATCACCTGACTATGATGATGAAATAGAATATAGCGCTTGCTGCCTTGTCACAATTCGGGCTTCACGTCGGTTGCAGCAATAATTACCCTTCAAGGTCTTCCGGCTACAGCCATTGATTCTGCTGCCGCTGCCGGCCGGTCAGCGGCAGGAAAGACCCAAAATTTGCTGGGCGTGCTTCAGCTATCATTCGTAGACGCTATCCTGCCGATATCAATGGCGAGTATGAGGGTACTGGCCGGCGTCAGGGCCAGGACCATCTTGTATGCCATGTTTGGCACCTACAGCCTTATAAATCACATACCAGTTACTTTACATCTACACCGCTCGAAACCGGACGGTAATCAGTAACGGCGCTCCTTTGGCGCACTGCAAAATGACGCGTCCTGGCAATTGCCATACAGTCACCCTCCCCTAATACGAATGATAAGAAAAAGGAATAACCATGTATGGGAGATTTCGCAGGCCGATTGCGTTTGGCGTGGCATTACTGATGCTGGTCACCGCCAGCCCGTTGTGGGCGCAGGAGTCCCCAGTCAGCCTCGATGTCCCGGACGGAGCGCGGGCGGGCGCGGATTTCGATGTCGAGTGGGCAACGGACGCGTATGTCTCGTTGCTGAGCGAGGAGCAGCGGGCAAAATCGGATGCCTATATGGAAGGCGGTTACTGGCTCAAGCTGTGGGGATTTTTGTATGGCCTGGCCGTCGCGTGGCTGTTGCTGCATTATCGAATTTCCGCCGCAATACGTGATCTTGCGGAGCGAATCGGCAAATGGAACTGGCTGCATACGCTCGCCTATGCCGTGCAGTACATAGTGATCACGACCATCCTCGTTTTTCCGCTGTCTCTTTACCAGGGGTTCTTTCGCGAACACAAATACGAATTGGCGACCCAGAATTTCGCTGGCTGGTTTGGCGACCAGATGACCGGCCTGATGGTCGGCGCCATCCTCGGCAGCCTGGCATTATTACTGATCTACACGGTGATCCGAAAAGCGGGTCAATTGTGGTGGATATGGGCCAGCGTTGCCTCGGTTGCTTTCATTTTTTTTACTTCGTTTATCGGGCCGGTCTATGTCGCTCCGTTATTCAACGATTACCAGACCCTGGAAGACGGGCCGGTGCGTGACCAGATCATGTCCATGGCGCGAGCCAACGACATACGGGCCGACGATGTTTACTGGTTTGACGCCTCTCGGCAGACCAAGCGCATCAGCGCCAACGTCAGCGGTTTCCTCAACACGACACGCATCAGCCTCAATGACAAACTGCTCGAGCGCACCTCACCCGAAGAAATCCAGGCGGTCAAGTGTCACGAGAAGGG
>JAPUGL010000121.1 GCA_027292775.1 Gammaproteobacteria bacterium
TTTGATGAAACCCCGTGTTTCGCCAAACTCGCGCGCGCGTCCGAACCGGGTCATCATTCTTTTACCCACCAATGCCCGCCGCCCGGAGGCGCGTACCTCTTTCTCGGTCATACCGATTCGCCCAAGAGGTGGATCGATGAACAGGCCATAACAAAGGATCCGATCCGAGACCTTGCGTGGGTCGTCATCGAAAAGGTTTGCTGCAACGATTTCATAGTCGTTATAAGAGGTATGCGTAAACGCACCGCGACCATTAACATCCCCGATAGCCCAGACCCCAGAAACATTGGTACACAGGTGTTCATCGACGTCGATAAAACCAAATTGACTGGAATCAACTCCAGCCTTATCCAGGCCCAGATCATCAGTGTTCGGGACACGGCCGACTGCAAGCAACAGGTGCGATCCTGTTTCCTCTTCCGGACCTTCTTGACAACTCACGCGAACCGTAATGCCCGAACCAGTTGCACGAGCCTCTAAACAGTCAGCCTTCAATCGGAATTTAACACCCTCGCCCTCGAGAATTTCCTGAACCGCTGCGGACACATCTTCGTCGTCACGCGCGATTATCCGATCCTGCATTTCGACGACGGTCACTTTGCTGCCAAACCGGCGATACATCTGGGCGAACTCAAGCCCAATATAGCTGCCACCGATAATAATCAGATGTTCCGGAAGAAAATCGACATCCATCATGCTCGAGTTAGTGAAAAACGGCACGTCATCAAGACCTTTCCAGTCTGGTACACGTGCACGAGCGCCAACATTGATAAATATCTTCTCGGCTTCGAGCACTTTGCCATTAACTTCGACCGAATGCGCGTCAACGAATCGTGCGTGTCCACGAATCAAATCCACGTTTTCCATTCCCGCGAGCCAATTGGTGACGCCTTTGTTTGACGCACCGGATATATCGTCCTTCCGAGCTTTCACTTGGCTCATGTCGACCGATATATTGCCTTTAATAGAAACTCCAAAACGATCGGCCTCGCGAGCCATGTAAGCGACCCGGGCGCTGCCGACAAGCGTCTTTGTCGGGATACATCCGACATTGACGCAAGTGCCCCCGACAAGCTTGCGCTCGATGATGGCAGTTTTGAGGCCTTCCTGATTCAACCGTCCGGCAAGCGCCGGTCCGGACTGGCCGGTACCGATGATAATTGCATCATATTGGTCGGGCATAGTTGGCGGCTCCCTGAGTTTTGGTGCATTAGAACATGCTATTGCCTGATTTTGGTCGCCTGGAGCGGACGTGAGTCCGCAACGTCTTATTGGGTCTCGAATATTCTCAGGGCCTTTCGAGAATCATGGCTGAAGCCTGGGCCCCCGCAGCGCAAATACTTATCAGCCCGTATCTTGCGTTGCGGTGGGGCATCTATTTGCCAGTGTTATGACTATCCGCGCTCCAATGGCCGCAAATGGATGACCCATGGCGATTGAGCTCTCAAGCTGGTTAAGCTTCTCTCGATTTACATCGCCAATGGCCGGCTCCTTCCATCCTCAACAGACGTGATGGCGGATGTACCCGTAATGCAGTTGTTTACGATGGTGAGTGCTCGAACCGAAGTAGGAAGCCGGCTGGAGAACACTACCTCCCTCGCGAATTGCGGTGTTCTTGTATCCAGCACGGTGATCCCATACACAAGCTCCTCGACGAAGTTCGGATCGAGCCCCTTTTTTTCGAGCAGACCATTGACTGCGTGACTACTCAGGTCGAGCGCGGAATATTTCCGCAAGACGGTGCCCGCTTTGGCGAACGGCGTTCGCGAGCCACCAACTACAGCCACTCTTGCATTGCTAGGCATAGGGCTTACTCTCTGACGCGGTGATGATCAGCATCGAAAATGTCGCCGAGCATCTATTTGCTCCAACGACCAACAACTTCATCGGTAGTCCAAACCGCATTGGCAATAAACCGAAAATTAATGAGTGCTGCCAGATAACCATCGCCTTCCGGTATTTGCGCTGCCGCGGTTGCATCTTTCACTACAGCAACTTCAAACCCCATTTCCAGCAACTCACGCAAGTGCGACTCCACGCAAAGATTTGCGGACATCCCGGCAAGGATCACTTGGTCAATTTTCTGCTTGCGCAGCTGCAGCACCAGGTCATTCTGCTCGGGCCCATACACCTTATGTGGTGACGTTATCACTGTCTCGCCATCAAACAGGTATTTCTTGAACTGGGGCATGAAATCGGCGCCGGAATTTTCAAATCCTTCCATCGAATAGGCTGAGGATCGATCGAACATGCCGATACCATGCATTACCTTTTCAAGCGCACCTTCGAATTTCCAGCCGTGATCAGTTGGATAGTAATAGTGAGGGGATATAAAAACCGGGATTCCATTTTCCTTTGCAGATTTAAGCAACTGTTCGATGTGTTCGACCGTTTTGTTGTGGGTAACGCTATTGCCGACAATACCCCAGGTAACGCCATCCGGGCTCAGGAAATCGATTTGTGGGTCGGTGATCACTAATGCGGTTCGCGGGAGATCGAGCTCCATGTTGCTAGGCGGCAAACCAGGCTCCGCCGGCTCCGCATAGGGATTTTCCAGTGCACCGACTGTGTTACTCAAAACAAAGGCAGCGAAAAGAGTAAGGATTGGTGTAAGAAAATGATACTTTTTCATGATGTTCTCCTGTTGGTTATCAAGTGGGCGAGCCATCTACTCAATTTCTAGGAAATTGTCGTAATAGCGAAACCCTGCTTTGTCATGCAAGTTTTATAAATATAGCGATTAGTTCAACCATAGTAGTTGGGTGACAACGAAGCTTGGAACGCGCCAAAACATATGTGTTCTATGCTCACTGCTGTGTGACACCAGTGTTTGCTAGATGCTCTGCAACATAGTCGCGTTCATAGGTGGTTATTTCATGAAGATTTCCCCACGGATCACTAAAGTATAATGAGTACGCCATTTTGTGATCCGTAACTCTGAGTTCAAGATCGTGGCCTTCGAGATGAGACTTCCAGGCCAGAAACTCCTCACCACTTGTTCCAAATGCAATAGCAGATGTATCCGGGTTGTCATCTCTTTCGAAAAAAGCCAGGTGAACATTCCCTTCTGGATCCTCTACCGTAAGGGGGCCATTCTTGACCGCCCAGGGCATCAGCGCATCAACGCGTTTAAAACCCATTACTGTTTGATACCATTCTTCTGCCTCAGCCCAACTATGAACATAGACGTGCACATGATCGATGCCATTCAATTTTGGTGTCATGACTTTTGACCTCTCGGGTGATGTTATTGAGCATAAGTAGTTCCTATCAATGAATATGCCGTACGCCTTTGCCGACCATTATGTAATTGACAGGGAAAGCCGCCAAGTAGCCCGCTGCAAGAGCAAATACCATGCCCAGCCAGAAGACCCAACTGCCGAGACCGGCGTCCATTACACCAGGCGTATAAACCTGAACCAGCACTTCTGCCGTTTCCATGACCGCGATACTCAAACTCTCGGCAATAAAAACCTGGCGAAGAGCACGGGAAAAGTCGAAGCCGGCTCGCAACAACGGCCGCATACCGAGAATGAAGCCGAAAACGAAACCCAAAACGACCGCTAACACCAGCGTAGTCAGGTTTGGAAGACCGAGAGCCGTACCAATGATGACTCCTATGACCTCACCGATGCCACAGCCCAGAAGACAGTGCAAAGTAGCACTGTGGGCCAGGCTAAGTTGTGCTGCCTTTTCGAGCGCTTGTTCACCTTCATTGTGGTCATGATGCTGCATATTGTCTGTCATCTGCATTCCTTCTTGGTGCCGCCGGCAAGTGAGATATCTTCGATTCGAGGCGTGGCCGAGCGTCCTTTAGCAAAAAAAACGCGGCCGCAATGCGGCCGCGCGAAAAGCGGCTTCAATTTGCCGCCATGGGAGTGCTTTCGACCTTGCGGTTGAGGAAATTACGCATCAAGTCTGCAATTACCTGTCCATGCGATTCCAAGGCGAAGTGCCCGGTGTCTATCAGATGGTACTCGAGATCCTTCAAGTCCCGCTTGTACGGCTCCGCACCGTCCGCCGGGAAGATTTCATCGTTCTTGCCCCAGACGATCAGCGTCGGCGGCTGATATTTGCGAAGGTATTCCTGCCACGCAGCGTACAACGGCGGGTTCGAGCCGTAGCTGTAGAACATCTGCAGCTGAATTTCCGGGTTACCTGCGCGGTCAAGCAATGGCTGAACATGGCCCCAGTTGTCGGGACTGATTGCTTCGACATTGGGGACGCCATTCGTGTATTGCCATTTGGTCGCACCGAGCGTGACCAGGAAACGTAGTGCCTCGTCGTTGCTCATGTTCGGCTTGTTGTAGGCGGCTTTCACGTTTTTCCAAAAATCGTTGTCGAGGCCCTTGTTGACGGCATTCCGATCCGTCCAGTATTCCTTGATCGGTTCCCAGAAATTGTTGTCAATTCCTTCGACGTAGGCGTTGCCGTTTTGTATGACAAGCGCCTCAACGCGATCCGGTTGGCTGGTGGCAATCCGAAATCCGACCGGAGCGCCATAGTCCATCAGATACAAGCTGTATTTATCCAGTCCAATTTCATCGGTGAACTTCCCGATGATCCTGGCGATGTTGTCGAACGAGTAGTCAAACTCATCGACGCTCGGCATCGAACTAAAGCCGTATCCTGGATAATCCGGCGCCACCAGGTGATAGCGATCGGCAAGCGCCGGTATCAGGTTCCGAAACATATGCGATGACGTTGGAAAGCCGTGCAGAAGAAGCAGCGTGGGGCGATCAGGGTTGCCAGCCTCGCGATAGAAAATTTCCACGTCCTCGATCGTTACCGTCCGATATGCGATGCTGATCGCGTTCTCCGCTTTGGCGGCGGAATTCGCAATTGTGACGCCCAGCATCAAAGAGAACAGTGTGAATAGGATTTTGCTCAAAAAACGTGTTTTCATGATTTCTCTCCTTTTAATTTTGAAAAAAATTGAGTTGGTCAATGATTAAGCCGACCGGATTCTATTCGAATCGATTTGTGCGAAACCCCGGTTGCCGGTGATCACGAGATACAACATGATCAGAATCAGCACTGTCTGGAATTGTATGCCGCCCATTGGATGCGTTTCCGATGGCAGAAAATTCCACCGACCCCAGTGGACAAGTACAATTGCCCCGAGCATTACGGGGATGTTCAGTGCCGCTCCAATCCGCGTCGCCAGATCCGAGACGGCATCGTCACGAAATCCGCCGAGCAGGACCAACAGGCCACCACCCGTTTCGGCCAGTGCGACAAGCACTACCGCAAAGTAAGAAATGGGCAGCATCTGGGCGAAGCCTTCGAGATTCATGAATTTCAACATTCCGTGGTAAACGAATACACTCGCGAGCGCGATGCGCAGAAGAAAGTGTGCATTTGTAGTCAAAAATTTCATAACGGTCTCCTTTAGAAAAAGTAACGGTAATGTTTGGTGTCGCTGCTTTTTTCAATGGCTTCTTCGTTCGTACATATCGTATTAGCAATGAGTCCAAAATTGAGTAGGGCAGGTCAAATGCCGATTCGCCGTTCCTCGGGCGTAATCGGAATATCGTTTGCACTCATGTCTCGGCGTTTCATGTAGCCATCCGTGTCGAATTCCCAGTGCTCGTTGCCGTGCGTGCGAAACCAGCACCCGGTCTTGGCGTGTTGCCACTCATACTCAAAGCGCACCGAGATACGGTTATCTGTATAAGCCCAAAGTTCCTTCATCAGGCGGTAGTGAAGTTCGCTAGACCACTTCCTTTTTAGAAAGTCTTCGATCGCTTCGCGGCCCTGGAAAAATTCATCGCGATTTCGCCAAATGGAATCGACTGTGTAGGCTTGTGCCAC
>JAPUGL010000122.1 GCA_027292775.1 Gammaproteobacteria bacterium
GCGCTGCGATACCAGCCGTTCTCAGCGTAAACTTTTCCCAGATTTGCCCAGGCCCGCGAAAATCCCCGGTCATTGGCCGCCTCATAGAAATCCAGCGATGCTCCCCGTGTATCGCCGGCCAGATATTTGGAGTAGCCGCGATTATTGAGCACGTGTGCCGCATCGGGGTTGATCGATAAGGCAAGGTTATAGTGCTGTATTGCGGTCGAATAATCCCCTGCCTTGTCCGCGTAAACACCAAGCGCATTATTTGCGCGCCAAAGACGGTTATCGTTCGCCACTGCCGACGTCAAATTGTTGATAGCAGCCGCATCCCTGCCTTCAGCCATATAAATCAGACCAAGGCCTTCGAGTGCTGTGCTGTGGTTGGGGTCGTGATGTTGCGCCATCAGGAAAGCCCGCTTTGCGAAAGCAAAGTTTTGCCGTTGCATCTGAATCTTCGCGATTTGCAACAGCAAATCCACATTGTCCTGGCGATATTGCAGGGCCCGGACAAAGTAGAATAATGCTTTGTCGGTTTGGCCTTCCTGAATAGCCTGATCGGCCCGTGCTAGTGCATCCTCCTCGGAATTCACCGGAAACTCCGTTGCAAACAGGACATCGATGGAATTGTCGTTGAGTCCCGCGTGGGCAATCGGGTCTCTGTTGTTGTCAGGTGCGCTCGCGCAGCCGCTCAACAGGCCAAGCACGGATATTTCGATAAGCCAAAGTTTCTTGTATTTGATTGTCATTCTTTTTCTCCAAAAACCGGCCTAACTATCTGCTACGAGCCATCCATCCAGGCCATTATTCTTATCATTGCGGGTCCGATTGCGATGATAAAAAATATGGGAAACATGCAGAGCACAAGTGGGAAAATAAGTGTTGTCGCCATTTTTGCTGCTTGTTCTTCGGCTCTTTGCATGCGCTTGTCACGAAATTCTTCCGAGTAGACGCGCAAAGCATCGCTGACTCCCGTGCCGAAACGCATTGTTTGTACCAACAGGCCGACGAGACCCTTGATATCCGGCAGGCCGGTCCTGTCAGCGAGGTTTCTCAATGCCTGTTCTCGAGGCCTGCCGGCCCGAATTTCTGCGTTAACGGTCGACAACTCGAACGCCAGTTCGGGGTGACTGAAACTTAGCTCATCCGCCACTCTCTGGATGGCGGCGGCCAGCCCGAGGCCAGACTCGACACAAACGACCAGAAGATCCAGGGCATCCGGAAAGCCGTTTCTCAGGGCTTTTATCCGTCTTGCGATCAACTTTTTCAACACGATATTTGGTGCAAACATGCCAACGCCACTCGCGAACATGGCGTAGGTCAATGCGGCTCGAGTCGACAACTCCGGAAGCCATCGAGAGCTGATCAGGACCGCCATTGGCAGTGCGACGATCAGGAAGGACTTCAGCGCGTAGAATACCTGTAATGCCTGTGGTGACCGAAATCCGGCGCCGATCAGTTGCTCCGTCATACTGTTTCGCTCTGATTCTTTATGCGGCAAAACATAGCTGGCGACCGGACCCAGTGCAGTACTGACGCGAACCAAAAACCGATCCTTGGCCGGCGGTACGTCCGCAGTGAGCCCCATCCTGCGTCGCAGCGGGCTCGTCAGGTTCATTATCAGCACGGTTAGCCCAAGACCCAATATGAATATCGTTATTGCGGTGACGCCAACCAGGACTAGACGAAGATTGGCTTCATCGGTCAGGTAACTATTCACAAGATCGAGGAAACTTTCCAAAACGCTACACCTCGATCCGCAGGATTTTTCGTATCCAGAAAATTCCCACTACGCCGGAAAAGAAACCATATTTGATCATTTTTTTGCCGCCCTCATCCTCGAGCAATACAGGAAGGTAATCGGGTGATGTAAACCATAACGTTACAAACAAGACCGTCGGCACCGCGGCCAGGACCCAGGCCGACATGCGCCCTTCCGCAGAATACGTTTTGACTTTTCGCTGCAGCTTGAACCGGGCACGAATGACGATCGCAATTTTCTCCAGGATTTCAGCGAGATTGCCCCCGGTTTCCTTTTGCACGAGTATTGAGGTAACCAGCGCCATTACGGTGACACTTGGGATGCGTGACAACAGACCCAGCATTGCCCGGCGAATATCATTACCGTAATTGATGTCGTTGAACGTCATCTCGAATTCCTCGGCTACTGGATTGTCCAGTTCCTCTGCCACCAGCTTTATCGAGGCCCCCAACGGATGTCCCGCTTTCAAGGCGCGTTTCATCGTATCTATTGCGTCCGGCAATTGTTCTTCGAACTGCTCCATTCGTTTACCGCGGTCCATGTTGATTTTCATGTAGGGCAAATACGTGCCTACTAAACCGGTGATGGCGGCTGCCATGAGCGTGCCAAAATACAGCCAGCTGAACAACGTGAAGGCGATTCCTAAAGCCAGGGAAAGAGCAACCATCCGATAAGCGAGGATCTTGTGTCCGGATTGTTCGATGCGGCGCGCAAGGGCTTCCATTGCAGGCAGCGATTCCAGCCGACGTTCGAGTGGTGACAACGTCCGTAAGTATTTTTCGCGCAACAACGACGATAGTCCCTCGCCTTCGCCGGCGGCCTCTATGTCTGATATGCGCTTTCGAAGGTTTTTTCGAGTCTTGGCGCTTTCGCCAAAGGCCGGCACAACAAGCGCCTGCATCAGCAGGATAACGGCCACAAAGACCATTATGATGAACAGCGAAGATCCACTAGTCATTAGTCTTGCTGCCCGATCCTGACCAGTCCGGTTCAAACACTTCTATTGGAAGGTCTATACCACGGTGAGCGAGATTCTTATGAAAGGCAGGAACGATCCCGGTGGTCACTAACTTGCCGATCACATTATTGTCCTCGTCCATGCCTTCGCGTTCAAACTTGAACAGTTCCGACATTGTGATCACGTCGCCTTCCATGCCACTGATCTCCTGCAAGCTCACGAGCTTGCGTTTGCCGTCATCGAGACGAGCGATCTGCAGCACGACGTCGATGGCAGAAGCGATCTGGGACCGTAACGCTTTGATGGGGAAATTGATGCCCGTCATGGACACCATGTTTTCGATTCGTCCGAGCGCATCTCTTGGAGAGTTGGCATGAACAGTTGTAAGAGATCCATCATGTCCGGTGTTCATCGCCTGCAGCATGTCGAACGCTTCCTCCCCGCGCACCTCGCCTACTATTATGCGTTCGGGCCGCATACGGAGGCTGTTTC
>JAPUGL010000123.1 GCA_027292775.1 Gammaproteobacteria bacterium
GACCTTCCCGGGCTGAGCGAGGCAGCGGGGACGCTTGAGCAGGTTACCCTCGATGAGGCTCTGCGCAGCCACCTCGTTGTCTTCGTATGCGAAGGCGATCTGAGCCGGGACGAATACCAGGCGCTTGCGCAATTGCTGGCGCTGGACAAGCCACTGGTAGCCGCAATCAACAAAAAGGATCGCTTCAGCGAAAATGAACTCGCCGGAATTCGCGCGCGCCTGCGAGAGCATGTCGGTCTGGAGCAAGTGCCGGTGGTCGCGATCAGCGCCGGTGGCGCCGAGATCGTCACGCGTGTCGACGCTGACGGCGAACAGCGGCAAACACAAAGAACGCGGGCGACCGAAATCGATGAATTGCTGGCGGCGCTCGAACGCTTACTCGATGGCTCGCCAGACGCCTTGCTGCATTTGCGTGATCGTTCAGTGTTTTTCCTGGTCGAGAGTCGTCTGCAGGAAGCCAGAAGCGCACACCTCGATGAGGCAGGTGCCGAGCTGGTCAGGACATATACGCGGCGCGCGGTGATCGGCGCCCTGGCAGCGGTCAGTCCAGGCACCGACATCCTGATCCAGGGTTACCTGGGAACCGGAATGGTCAAAGCCCTGTGTGAATTACATGGAATTTCGGCCCGGCAACTGGATATCGACAGTTTCCTGAACTTCAGCCAGCGTCATATCGGACGCACCTTGCCGTTGATGCTGGCGGTTGCCGGTAACGGCCTCAAGGCCTTTCCCGGTGTCGGTACGCTGACCGGCGGCCTGGTTCACGCCGTCGCCTATGGAATGATATTCGATTCGCTGGGCAACAGCCTCCGGCGGACGCTGGGGCAACGCGGCGAGTTTTTGCCAGGCATGGCCGCGGCAGAATTTAAGGAGAAACTAGGTGAGAATCTGGAGTCGCGTAGCGGAGTACTTGCCAAAATGGCTGTCGAGACGATCCGGGAAGGGCTTGTCGACCGGCCAGGCGGAGACCGCCAGCGAGAAGACCAACCGGGGTGATGACCACCTCGCCCTGGCCCGCGCCAGCCTGAGCGAGCTGATTGCCGATCCGCGTATAGCGGACAACGTGCGGACATCGCTGAACGCGGATTACCAGGAATTGGCTGCGATGATCGAAAAGCTGGAACACGGTCATTTGCATATCGCTGCATTTGGGCGGGTCAGCACCGGAAAATCTTCGCTGTTAAATGCCTTGCTGGGGGAGCAGCGATTCGCGGTAAGCGCCTTGCATGGTGAGACTCGATCGCAATCGGTGGCGCAATGGCAGCGTGAGGAAAGCCAGGGTGTATTCCTGATCGATACGCCCGGTATCAATGAAATAGAAGGCGAAGAACGGGAAAAGCTGGCGACCGAAGTCGCGGGACAGGCCGATCTCGTTCTATTCGTAACTGATGGCGATATGACGGAAAGCGAGTTGCAGGGCTTGCGTGACATCGCGGCGATGGACCGGCCGATGTTGCTGGTGCTCAACAAGGCCGACCGGTATGGGCCCGATGAACGGGTCCAGCTCAAGGAGTCGCTCAGCCGGCACGTGGCCGGGTTGATCGCGGAGGAAAACATCGTGCTTTGCTCCGCCGCGCCTGCCCCGATGTTGTTCCTGGTCCCCGGTGAGGATGGAGTGGAGCGTGAAGAACACCGACCGCAGGCACCGGATATGAGCGAACTAAAAGAGCGGCTGTGGGAAATCCTGGAGGCCGAAGGCAAGACGCTGGCCGCGGTAAACGCCGGCCTGTTTGCCGCGCAATTGAGCGATCGGCTCGGGCGAAAAATCTTGCGGGTCAGGCGGCACCTGGCCGATCGGCTGATTACGACCTATTGCATCGCCAAGGGCGTCGCGGTGGCAGTCAACCCGGTCCCGGTCGCGGATCTGCTTGCAGCCGCTTTTGTCGATTTTGGCATGGTGATTCACCTGTCGCGGCTGTACGGCTTGCCCCTTAGCAGCAGCGAGGCGGGCAAGCTGGTCAAGGTCATCATGGCCCAATTGGCCGCATTGATGGGGACGGTGTGGGCGGTGAATTTCGTTTCCAGCGCGCTCAAGGTCGGGACCGCCGGTTTGTCCACGCTGGTAACCGCCGGAGCGCAGGGCGCGGTGGCCTATTACAGTACTTACGTGGTCGGCCGGGTCGCTGAGGAATACCTGGCGCAAGGCTGTTCCTGGGGTAGCGGTGGCCCGAAACAGGTCGTGCAGCAAATACTCGAAAGCCTGGATCGAGAGTCCATCATGGCCCAGGGCCGGGAGCAGGTGCTGGCTCGTCTGAAACGAGTTCAACGAGCTTGAGTGCTGCGAGTAAAAAAAGGGTCCGGCGGATTCGCGATGTTGTCGCGCGCATACCAGTTGGGAAAGTTGCCAGTTATGGCATGGTCGCGGATTTGGCCGGCTATCCGCGGCACGCACGCTTTGTCGGCAGGGCGCTCGGCGAATCGTCCGATGGACGGCGTGTGCCGTGGCATCGGGTGATCAATGCGCAGGGGCGTATTGCGTTTCCACGGGACAGCGAATGTTTTGCCGAGCAGAGTCAGCGCCTGTCGACCGAGGGCGTGACCGTTGTGGCGGGCAGAATCGATATGACCGAGTTTAGCTGGAAACCCAGTCTGGACGAGATGCTTTGGGGGCCGGATCCGATAGATTTTTGAGCTGGGCAGTTGCATGCTATTTTGACGCCCGGATTTTGGAAAGGAAAGCAATGAAAATCTGGTTTTCACATGGCCAGGATGGGTCACCGGACGGCGACAAGATCCGGTTGCTGGCTACGATCGCCGCCGACCGCGGCTGGCAACACGATTCCATTGACTATCGCGGGATGGAAGATCCCCAGGATCGAGTAAATAAGCTGCTTGTCGAATTACGCCAGGCTGGTGGGCCGGTTACCCTGGTCGGTTCAAGCCTGGGTGGCCATGTTGCGGCAGCCGCCAGCAAGGATGTCGAATGCCTGGCATTGTTTCTGATTGCGCCCGCTTTTTATTATCCTGGCTACGAGGAACATACGCCGGTGCCATGTGCCAGGCATATCGAGATCATGCATGGCTGGGGTGACGACGTCATACCGGTCGATAACAGTGTGCGCTGGGCACGCGAGCACGCGGCGGTTCTGCACATCGTCAATGGCGGTCACCGGCTCGAAGAGAACATGCAGGACCTGGCGATATTATTCGCCTCCTTTTTGCAGAAAGTCGAAAAGCTGGCCGATTCAGCGTCTTAGGCGAATCGCCCGTTCGGCGATTCTGTCGATCAACCCGGGAGCGATCAATTTCAGCCAGCGCCCCAATTTGCCGCGGGCCGATGTAATCAATAGTCGCTGGCGTTTTTCCATGGCGCCGGCGATCAGGGCGGCACAATCCTCGGCGCTCATGATGCGCGCCTCCTGCATGGGTGTTTCACCCATCGGTTCGCCGTCGCCCTTCAGGGCGCGGCGGTGAATCTGGCTGACCACGAAATCAGGTGCGATGATGCTAACGTCAACACCGGTACCGCGAAGTTCTATACGCAATGAATCAAAAAACCCGACCATCGCGTGTTTGCTCGCCGCATATCCCGTTCGGCTGGGAACGCCGGTCAGCCCGGCCACGCTGGCGATGGCGACGATCAGGCCCCGGCTCTTCAGCAGATGCGGCAAGGCAAAATGGGTGCAATAAACGGCGCCCAGGTAATTGATGTCCATGATTTCCCGGAAGACAAGAAGGTCGCTGACTTCGTTGAATTCGGCCCACATCGTCGCGCCGGCATTGTTGACCAGGATATCGATCTGGCCGAATCGATGGATGCTGTTATTAACCAGCAATTCGCAGTCCGCTATGCCGGTGACATCGCATTTGCACACCAAGGTCGTCGCCCCGGCGGCCACACATTCCCGTGCCAGGCTTTCGAGTCGCTCGCGATTTCTGGCTGCGAGGACCAGCTGCGGACCCTGCGGAGCCAGTTCCAGTGCGAGAGCCCGCCCGATTCCTTCGGATGCACCGGTTATAATAATGGTCTTGTTACTAAAATCCGGCATGGATAGTAGGACCGGTTTGAGCTAAGAGCATGAAGATTAGCACGACATTAAAGGTGAATTGCGGAGGATGAGATGATCAAGAGAATAAGTTTGGTATTGAGCCTGGCTATCCCGATGATGGCCTGCGGGGGCTCGGAAAAAGATGCTGCCGAGGACGAAAAAAGCAAAACCGCGACGGCCGAAGAAATCTTTAGCGAGGACACCGTGTTTGACCCAACGGTGGATGCGATAAAAAAGGCCGAGGCTGCCCGGGAAACTATCGAAAGGCAGAAACAGCAATGGGACGAAATATTGGAGGAGGCTGAAACCGGCGATGTCGAAGACGAAGACTGAACGCACTGCTACCTAAATCAATGATCGGAGCCGTTGACGAGGCATGCTGAATGGAAAGGATCCCCGAACCGGAGTTAATGAACGAGCCTGAACAGGCACGCGCCTACGCCGAGGCGGATTTCGTCGAATCCAATACGCTATTCGTTGATCTGTTTCGCAGTCGGTTTCCGGATTTTCACGGTGGTCGTCTGCTCGATCTGGGCTGCGGGCCGGCAGACATTACCTTGCGTCTTGCGACCGCTTTGCCCGGGGTGGTCATTGACGGAGTCGATGGCGCTAGAGAAATGCTGAGATTTGGCCGGGACCGGCTGGCGCAGGACCAATCGCTGGCTTCCCGGGTAACGCTGATCGAGGGCTTCATCCCGGGGGTCGAACTGCCGGTCAGCCATTATGAGGCCTTGGTCAGTAACAGTCTTCTGCACCACTTGCACGATCCCGGCGTCCTTTGGCAGACGATTTCAGGGCTTGCGGCCCCGGGTGCGATTGTGATGATCATGGATTTGTTCAGGCCGCCAAACTGCGATCGCGCGGCGTCTCTCGTTGAATGTTACGCGCACGATGCGCCGCCGATTCTGAAAGAGGATTTTTATAATTCGCTGCTGGCGGCCTTTACGCCACAGGAGGTAATGGAACAGTTGGCTTCGCATGATCTCCAGGCCTTGCAGGTTGAAACCGTGTCCGATCGCCATCTGCTGATGAGTGGGCGGCTGGATTAAAGGATTCGGTCGATGCGCCTGCCCGCTGTCAGTCGGTTTTTTCTTTACCTGAGGAGAAAAATTCAGCGTCTTATCCTGCGCTGCAAAGTCGTTCCCGACGATCTGGCCGAGCTTCAGCTGCGCACGGATATTCCGGTTTGTTACGTACTCGAATATAGCGGGCGCGGAAACCGGATGGCGCTGGACGAGGCTTGCCGGCGGCACGGGCTTCCGGATGCCGAAAACGGACTGGAATTGACGGATGTATCAGAGCGGCGGGCGATTTTTTATCTGAAGCATTACCACGGTTGGTACCGGCGCAGGAGCCTGCATATTTCGGATCGTCTACGGAGACTGGTCGAGACGGCGTCGCAAAACCCGGATATGGAAATACAGATTGTACCCGCTTCAATTTTCTGGGGACGGGCACCGGAACAGAGATCGGGTCTGAAGCTGCTGTTCAGCGAGCAATGGAAAGAAGGTGGGCGCTGGCGTCGTCTGATGCAGGTTCTTTTGCAAGGCAGGGAAACGTTGGTCCATTTTTCAGCGCCGTTATCGCTGCGCGATGTTGTAGACGAAGAACTCGGTCCAAAAAAAACAGAAAGGAAAATCGCAAGAATTTTGCGCGTTCATTTTCGCCGCCTGCGTGCCGCGACTATCGGCCCCGATCTTTCTCATCGCAGAATACTGTTCAATAGCATATTGCGCACCAGCGAGGTGCGGGCAGCGATCCAGAAGGAGATTTCGTCAAACAAGCAGTCGGAGAAGAGGGTCAAGGCCAGGTCCCGCTCCTATCTGAAAGAAATTTCTGCGGATTATTCCTATCCGGTGGTCAAGACTCTGGCCGCTATTTTCAGCAGAGTCTGGAACCGGCTTTACGACGGTGTGGATCTTGCCAATGTAGAAAACCTGAGGCAGATCGCGCCTGACTACGAACTGGTTTATGTTCCCTGTCACCGCAGCCATATTGATTATTTGCTGCTGTCCTACGTGATCTATAACCAGGGCTTGATGGTTCCCCATGTCGCTGCAGGCAAGAACCTTGATTTGCCGATTATCGGTTCTATTCTGCGTAGCGGGGGCGCCTTCTTTCTTCGTCGCAGCTTCAAGGGCAAGCGACTTTACTCTGTCGTATTCGAATCTTACCTGTCCGCGATAATAGAGCGAGGTTATTCGATCGAGTATTTTGTCGAGGGAGGGCGCAGTCGCACCGGTCGCCTGCTAAAAGCGAAGCCGGGCATGCTCGCGATGACGGTTCGCAGCTTTTTGAAGAACAGCACGCGGCCGATTGCTTTTGTACCCGTTTATTTTGGCTATGAAAAACTGGTCGAAGGCCAGGCTTTTATTCGTGAACTGCGCGGTGGGACAAAACGCAAGGAATCTTTTTTCGGCTTCCTGGGGTATTTGCCGTCGCTGCGCAACAGCTTTGGCAAGGTTGCCGTTAATTTTGGCCAGCCGTTGATTCTGCACGAGCTGCTGGATGAATTACGCGGGGACTGGCGGGAAGACGAGGACAGTTCGAAGTGGTTGCCGCAGTTTGTCTCCGAGCTGGGCGACCGGATCATGTTGCGGATCAACGAAGCGGCATCGGTTAGTCCCGCTGCACTGCTCAGTGTCGTTCTGCTCAGCACA
Organism: Gammaproteobacteria bacterium; assembly: GCA_027292775.1. Classification (GTDB taxonomy): domain Bacteria; phylum Pseudomonadota; class Gammaproteobacteria; order Steroidobacterales; family MnTg04; genus MnTg04. The sequence goes on from JAPUGL010000123.1 coordinate 6,650, forward strand.
CAACGGCAGACTATGCTGGAAAATGATCTCAGGGAGCAAATGGAAATGCTGGTTCAGTTGCTGTCGGCGGCTCCATACTCGCCATGGATGTCGGTTACTCAAAAAACCGTGGACGAAATAATTGCCCATGGCGAGGAGCTCGACATCATTATCCGCGAAGAAAGAGAACTCGGTGCGGTAGTCCGTATGAGAACACGCAACGCGGTACTGATGACTTACGTACGTAATAGCATCCAGCACCTGTTGATCCTGCCTTCGCTGATCGCCGCCTGTTTTACGAATCGGCCACAACTACGCGAATCGGAACTGGTCAGGCTTTGCGGGCTCGTTTATCCGTTTCTCCAGGTAGAGCTGTTTTTACGCTGGCGTGTAGAAGAACTCGCAGTAGAGGTACCGAAGATATTGCGAACGATGCGGGACCTGGGGCTGGTCAAGGAAGACGATGCAAACGGCTTTTTTTGCCGTCCGGATACGGGCGCTCCACAGGCAGCGCAAATAAACTTCCTCGCGAGGACATCGTCACAGGCGCTGGAAAGATTTTATATGGCGATCGCAGTGCTTCTCAGCCGCGGTAGCGGGCAGATAAACGCAGCGGAACTGGAGGAGGCGAGTCGCCGGGTCGCCCAGCATATGGCGTTGTTATATGAACTGGATTCACCTGATTATTTCGATCGTTCGCTGTTCAGGAGTTTCGTTTCCGGGATGCTGGCGAAAAAGTTTCTGCGCGAAAATTCAGATGGCATGCTGGTTTTCGATGAGACGCTTGAGAACGTCGACCAGGACGCGCGGCTGGTACTCAGTGAGCAGGTTAGGCTGAGCATCCTGCAATTGGCGAGCCGATTACCGGACGAACAAGAGCCGAATACGGCCAAATGATCATGCTGCAGTGCAGCGCGCAAGCCCGCGCCGTGCGTCATCGCCAGTCTTGCGCCGGCAACAGCGGCGAGCCATACAAGGCGCACCGACCGGATCAGCGGCCCCGGGGGCCGCCCTGGCAGCCGCGAAATCGGGCCTCATCAAAATCGGGGAAAATCATAAACCTAAAGCCGATGATGCTGGCCTGACTATGCGGCCGGCTGATCTGGCGAGGCAAATCGGTATCCGCCGACGCGAAAAGCCCCAAAGGACGGGAGCCCGGGCTTTAGCTGACTTGCCGCCGGGGGCATAAACAGGCAGGATTCGTCTTGAAAAACACGGGCTTGCAAGCGGAAAAGACGCCGTATTTTCAACTGAAGGCGCTTTCCCATTGCGAATATCGACAAGCGAAAATAACAGCCTGATAACAATCATGCGTGCACATCATCCGGGGAAGCTAATGAAAACCATACCCACAAACCGACGCCGTCAGTCGGCACCGTTGCGAGGCGCGATTCTCTTTGCGTTGTGCCTGTCAATATTGCTTGTCTCACCGGCCTGGTCGGTTGAATTCGGTGATTCAACCGATGGCTTGCACGGCAATTGGGATACCACGGTGTCTTATGGACAGACCTGGCGGGTTCAGAGCCCGGACCTTGAGCTGATTGGTCTGGCGAATGGCGGCACCGCTCTTTCCCTGAATCACGATGACGGTACGCTGAACTATGACACCGGAACCATCAGCCGTGTGTTCAAAATTACCACCGAAATCGAAGCGAACTACAAGAATTTCGGATTTTTTGTCCGCGGTTTTGCTTTTTTTGATGAGTGGAGCGAAGAACATGACAGGTTGCGCACGCCATTGGGTTCACAAGGAAATGATCTGGTCAGCAGTGATTTCAGAGTCCTGGACCTGTATCTGTCGGCCCAGTTTGATCTCGGTTCGGTGCCGGGTGAATTGCGAGTCGGCAGTCAGGTGCTGAATTGGGGCGAGAGTACCTTTTTCCCGGGCGGTATCAATATTATCAGCCACTTCGATGTCTCGCGTCTGCGTACTCCTGGTGCGGAGCTTCGTGAAGCCCTGATTCCACAGGATCTCGCCTGGTTGTCGCTGGGCACATCGGAAAACACGAATATCGAGTTGTTCTACCAGTTCGAGTGGGACGATACGAAACCGGATCCAGTTGGATCCGCGTTCAGCACTAATGACTTTGCGGTCGCTGATGGCGAAAAGGTGATGCTAGGATTCGGCATCTGGAGCGACCTGGGAACCGACTTTTCGCAGTTCAATGGCGGCACCATCGATAACTTTAGCTTTGTCAATCGCTTACCCGATCGTGACGCGAAAGACAGCGGCCAGTTCGGCGCTCGCTTTACTTGGTACGTAGACAGCTTGTTCGATGGCACCGAGTTTGGTTTTTATTACATTAATTATCACAGTCGCTTGCCCTATGTGAACGCCCTTACCGGCACCCAGGCAGGTGTTGCCAATGGTGTCGGCGCCGGTACCGCTGTCGGTGGTGCGGCGCAGGCGATCGCGTCGGGCTTGCCATTGAATACGGCAATTGCTGTTGGCACGCAGGCGGGAATCGATGTGGCGGCGGCGGCCGGGGGAAATTACGACGCTGCGTCCGCGGCACAGGCCGCGACCATCGGTGCGAATGCCGCTTTGCAGGGAGTCGATGCGTTGGCACTGGCCAATTCCTTTGCGATAAGCGAATACGCACAAACGGCAAGCTACTTTGTCAATTTCCCCGAAGACATCGAAGTGTTCGGGGTGAGTTTTAATACCCAGATATTTGGTATTGCTGTGCAGGGCGAGGTGGCCTATCGCGACGAGCATCCATTGCTTGTTGACGACGTTGAGCTTCTATTTGCGGCCCTGTCCCCGCTGAACGCCGCGTTGGGTGCGTTTGGCCAGTTGGGACCATTTGGTACTAACCAGGAAATTATTGGTGGCCGTGAATTTAGAACCACTCAGTATGATTTGACGCTGACCAAGCTTTTCGGCCCGACGCTGGGCGCGTCACAGGCCGTACTTCTGTGGGAAGGCGGCTTATTCCGGGTCAGCAATATGCCGGATAAGAGCAGTGGCGGCCCGAACGGGTTTGGCCTGCGTCTGAATGGTCCGGGCACCGACATCAGCGGAAACGCGCCACTGTCATCGGCGCATTTTGGGCTAGTCGAGGCGCCAGAGCATTTTGCTTCGGCATCGTCCTGGGGCTATCGGTTGGTCGGACGGCTTGACTATGACAGCCTGATCGGACCGTGGAATGTTGCGCCGCGATTTGCCTTTGCGCACGATGTAGACGGCGTGTCACCGGGCCCCGGTGGCCTGTTTGTAGAGGACCGCAAGGCGTTCACGTTTGGTGTGGCAGCCACTTATCAAAACACCTGGGTG
>JAPUGL010000124.1 GCA_027292775.1 Gammaproteobacteria bacterium
ACAGTGCGGTTGGAGATTTCGTCGGCGAAGGAATAACCGGCATCGTCGGACGTTTCAGAGAAAACAAGACCAGCTGGGCCGCGGTGCTGACAGCGCTCGCCGGTGACGCGTCGACCAATATATTGTCGCAACCGTCCATCACGACCGTGGACAACGAGGAAGCCGAGATCAATGTGGTCCAGGAAGTGCCTTTTATCACGGGCCAGTTTACCAACACCGGTGCAACCCAGGGTTCCGTCAACCCCTTCCAGACAATTCAGCGCGAAGAGGTCGGCACCATCCTGCGCATCACCCCGCAGATAAACGAGGGCAACGCAATATTGCTGAAAGTCGAGCAGGAACAATCCAGTATTTCTGCCGGGGCCGAAGGCGCCGTTGACCTGGTGACCAATAAACGGACCATCAAAACCAGTGTAATTGTCGAAGACGGCGGAATTATCGTTCTTGGCGGCCTGATCGAAGAGGCGTTGATAGAAACCGAACAACGCGTGCCCATACTCGGCAGAATTCCAATACTGGGCGCTTTGTTCCGGTCGAGAAGAACCGAGTTGGTAAAAACCAACCTGATGGTTTTCATCCGGCCGACGATCCTGCGCGATGGCACTCAGGCGGCAATGCAGTCCAACGCAAGGTACAACTACATTCGGGATTTGCAGCTGGACGGCGGATTCCGTAAAGGATCCGTACAAATGATGCCCGGTGAACAAAGACCTGTCCTGCCCGCGATCGACAGCCATGGCCATGTCATTGGCGGAACGGCGATCGACACCGCCCGGCCGGTTGCTGCGGATGAGGAAAGCGATGACGGATCCTGAAAGCCGGCCGGCAGAAACTCATGGCGTTGACGGCGGCCATCCCAGGCTGTCTTTTTCATTTGCCAAACGCCATGGCGTATTGATTCGGGGGATTCAGGACGGCCGGCTGGACACAGTCTGCCGGCAGGATGTAACGCCGCTGACACTGGCGGAACTGGGCAGGCATTTCCAGGTTCCGCTGAACCTGACGCGGGTCGACAGCGATAATTTCAACAGCCTGCTGCAACTGACCTACGAAGCGGGGAGTAACTCGGCCATGCAAATGGTCGGGGAGTTCGATGAAGACCTGGATCTGAGCACGGTTGCCGAGCAGCTGCCGGAGCCATCCGATCTGCTGGAGAGCGAGGACGATGCGCCGATCATCAGGCTGATCAACGCCCTGCTGACCGAGGCGATCAAGGCCAATGCCTCCGATATACACATCGAGCCCTATGAAAACCGGCTGGTGGTTCGCCTGCGCGTCGATGGCGTATTGCGCGAAGTCCTGCGATCGCGCCGCGCCGTGGCGCCGCTGGTGGTTTCCCGGATCAAGGTAATGTCGCGGCTGGATATCGCTGAAAAGCGATTGCCGCAGGACGGCCGCATCTCGCTGCGTATTGCCGGCCGCGCCGTCGACGTCCGGGTCTCGACCATGCCATCCGGGCATGGCGAACGGGTGGTGCTGCGCTTGCTGGACAAGCAGGCTGGACGGCTCGATCTCGGCAGCCTGGGCATGGACGGCGAAACGCGGAAAACCGTGGACCAGCTCATTCATCGGCCACACGGTATTTTGCTGGTCACCGGACCCACCGGCTCGGGCAAGACCACGACCTTGTATGCCGCGCTGGAACGCATCAACGACAACACGCGGAACATCATGACGATCGAGGATCCGATCGAGTACTACATCGATGGCATCGGTCAGAGCCAGGTCAACAACAAAGTAAAAATGACCTTTGCCCGGGGTCTGCGCGCGATTTTGCGGCAGGATCCGGATGTCGTCATGGTCGGCGAAATACGCGATCTGGAAACCGCCGAGATCGCGGTACAGGCCAGCCTGACCGGCCACCTCGTCCTGTCGACATTGCATACGAATACCGCCGTCGGCGCCGTTACCCGTTTGCGGGACATGGGCATCGAACCTTTCCTGCTCGCCTCGAGCCTGATCGGCGCAGTCGCCCAGCGCCTGGTGCGCTTGCTCTGCACCGCCTGCCGCGAGCGCTATTCGGCCGATGCCACCGAAAAAAAGCTGCTCCAGACCCCCGCGCGCGAAAAACTGACCCTCTACCGGGCCACTGCCTGCGCGCAATGCAACCAGACCGGCTACAGCGGCCGCACCGGCATCTATGAACTCGTGGTTATCGACGACACGATGAAAACGATGATTCATGAAACGGCCAGCGAGCATCTGCTCGAGGAACACGCCAGGTCGCAAAGTGTGAGTATCCGGGCCGACGGGCGCAGCAAGGTACTTAGCGGAGTTACCACGCTCGAAGAAGTGTTGCGCGTTACGCGTGCGGACTAGGAATTCCTGATACGCGATGGGCGCTTTTGACTACAAAGCGGTAGATTCCTCCGGCAAGCAGGCGCAAGGAGTACTGGAAGGAGACAACGCGAGGCAGGTACGGCAACTGTTGCGCGAGAGACACTTGCTGCCGCTGGAAGTTACCGAGGTTGTCGAAAAGGAAAAGAAGCGACGCAAACTGAGTTTTCGCAGAGGCATCAGCGCCGCCGACCTCGCCTTGTTAACCCGGCAACTGGCCACCCTGGTGCGCGCGGGTCTGCCACTGGAAGAAGCCCTGCGCGCCGTCTCTCAACAAACCGAAAAATCCAGGGTCAGCAGCATCCTGATGGGCGTG
>JAPUGL010000125.1 GCA_027292775.1 Gammaproteobacteria bacterium
CCCTCGACAGGACCTTGAAACCGGCGACTGAACCAAGCGCGGGGGCGCGCCAGGCGTAGAGACCGAGCGCGATGCCGATACACAATCCGAGAAAGATCAGGATAAACAGGCCGCGCGCCGGGTCGCTGGCAAAAGCGTGCAGCGATATGAGTAAGCCGGAGCGCAGCAGGAACGTACCCAACAGGCTCAGGGAAAAACCGCTGATCGCCAGCAGGACCGTCCAGCTCTTGAACAAGCCGCGTTTCTCGGTTACCGCCAGGGAATGAATCAGGGCGGTCGCCATGAGCCACGGCATAAACGAAGCATTCTCGACCGGGTCCCAGAACCACCAGCCGCCCCAGCCCAATTCGTAATAAGCCCACCAGGAGCCCAGTGCGATACCGACGGTCAGAAAAATCCATGCCAGGAGAGTCCATGGCCTGAGCCATCTCGCCCAGTTGTTGTCCACCTTACCCTCTATCAACGCCGCAACCGCGAACGCGAAAGCCACTGCCAGACCGACATAACCGGCGTACAGAATTGGCGGATGGATAGCCAGCGCCGGGTCCTGCAACAACGGGTTCAGATCACGTCCCTCGAGCGCTGCGGGCAGCAGGCGAGTGAACGGATTCGAGGTCGCCATTACGAACAACATGAAACCGCAATTGACCAGGCCCATCACGCCGAGTACCCGGGCACGGAATACTTCGGACATTTCCCTATTTGCCCAAGCGACACCAAGTGTCCAGGTGGACAAGGCCAGTATCCAGAGTAGCAACGAGCCTTCGTGTGCGGACCAGACGGCAGCAATCCGGTAAAACAATGGCAATTCGGTGTTCGAATTGAGCGCCACGTACTCGACAGAGAAATCGTTGACGATGAATGACCAGGTCAGCAGTCCAAATGACAGCGCGGCAAACACGAACTGCCCGCTGGCCATGGGCCGAGCCAGCGCCAGCCATTCAACCTTGCGCCAATATGCCCCCGCCAATCCTGCGAAGGACTGAATAGTTGCCAGGCAGAATGCCAATACCAGCGCAAACAGACCAAGTTCGGGTATCACGTTTGCTCGTCTCCATGCACTTCTTTCAATGCTTCCGCGACTTCCGGAGGCATGTAGTTTTCATCGTGTTTGGCCAGCACCTCGTCGGCCACGAATACGCCGCCATCGTTTATAGTGCCATGCGCGATTACGCCCTGCCCATCGCGGAACAAGTCCGGCAACACACCCTCGTATTCAACCGGGAGGGTTTCCTTGTTGTCGGTAACCAGGAAACTTATCTTTTGCGAACCCGGCGTCCGGTGGATGCTGCCCGGTATCACCAGGCCACCGAGACGAAAGCGTTTGCCATCGGGAGCCTCGCCCGCCGACACCTGATGAGGCGTATAGAAATACAGGATATTTTCGTCCAAGGCCCTGAGCGTCAACGCCACCGCGATACCGACGCCAGCGAGCACCAGTGCCACCAGGGCGCCTCTTTCGTAACGTTTTTTCATGTCTTGTCCTCGGCTGCCATCCGTCGCCGGACAAAAGCCAACCTCTGTTTGAACTGGCGTTTGGCGCCGACAAGATTGATCAGGAGAACCGCAGCGGTCAGGCCAAAACTGCCCCAGACGTATCCTGCGTAACCTCCCATGTGAAGAAAGTCAGATAACATATTGATATATCACTATTTATAAATCCTTTAGCCAACGAGAATTTCGTTCGCGCTGCAAAACCTGGCTGCGCGCCCGAATCATCAGGACGGTCGCGAAATAACAGCCAAAACCGACCATCATTGTCAGCAATGGCCACAACATATCGCCGGTGATGGCGGGTTCGCCGAGTTTGATGATCGTCGCTCCCTGGTGCAGTGAATTCCACCATTCAACCGAATAATGAATGATCGGTACGTTGACCACGCCGACCACCGCGAGCAGGCCGCTGGCCCGGTCTGCCTTACCGGTGTCATCGTTGGCGGCCCTCAGCGACATATATCCCAGGAAAAGAAAAAGGAGGATCAGTTCAGAGGTCAGCCGTGCGTCCCATGCCCACCAGGTTCCCCACATCGGCTTGCCCCAAAGAGAGCCGGTCGCCAGCGCCAGGAACGTAAACGACGCGCCGATCGGTGCAGCCGCGGCGGCGACGGCATGGGCAAGTTTGATTCGCCAGATCAGGCCGATGCCGGCGGCGGTCGCCATCAGCGTATACGCGGCCAAAGACATAGTTGCGCTGGGAACGTGTACATAAATGATCCGAAAACCGTCGCCTTGCTGATAGTCGGCCGGCGCCAGCACCAGGCCGCCATAGGTCCCGACCAGAATCAGGATCAGCGCCGCGACCCCGAACCAGGGAATCAGATATCCCGCCAGCCGGTAGAAATGAGGCGGGGAGGCAAACTGATGAAACGACTTCCACATAGACTTAATCCAGGCTAATACGTACCGCCGCCGCGATTGCCAGGGGCAAAAGACTCAGCGCCAGAAACAGTATTGCTGCCAGTAAGTAAAGGGGACCCACCGGATCCATGCCCTGCGCTGCCAGGTCGACTCCCCTGGCGCCGAATATCAATATCGGCGTGGCCAGTGGCAAGACCAGCAATGATAACAGAGCGCTGCCCGTTCCGAGACCGGTGGTCAGGGCTGCACCCATGGCACCCAGCAGGCTGAGGGTGGGCGTGCCGATCAACAACCCAAGCATTAGCGTTCCCCAGGCCTCCTGTGGGAGGTAAAGCGCGCTGGCCAGCAACGGAGCGACCACAACCAGTGGTAACGCGCTCACCACCCAGTGCGCCGTCGTCTTGGCCAATACCAGCACCGGCAGCGAATGGCCGCTCAACACCAATTGCTCCAGGCTGCCGTCTTCGTAATCACTTCCAAACAACAAATCCAGCGCCAGCAGCGATGACAGCAAGGCGGCGCCCCAGAGGATGCCCGGCGCGACTGCTCTTAACAGTTCGGGTTCAGGGCTGAGCCCCAGCGGAAATATCGCGGTGATCAAAATGAAAAACAATAATGGATTGGCCATTTCGCCGGGGCGGCGGAAAGCCAGCCGCAGGTCGCGAGCCAAAACCACCCCAAATCCAGACAGCGGACCGCTCACGACTTATCTTCCATTTCGAGATGTTGCAAATAGCGTTGCTCGACACCGAGTTCCTGATGCGCGGCGACAATGGCTGTACCCCCGCTCGCACAATGGCTATTGAGCAGCCCGGTGATCATGTCGCGCCCCTTGGCGTCGAGATTGGTAAATGGCTCGTCGAGAATCCAAAGCCGTGCCGCACTGAGCATGATCGTCGCCAGCGACAGCCGCCTTTTCTGTCCCGCCGAAAGTACGCGGCAAGGCAAATCAGCGGCAGAGGTGAGACCCACCTGGTCCAGGATATTGTTCCTGACCTCGTTGTCGGTTTTGCGTCTAAGCGAAACGGAAAAAGCCAGGTTTTCCCTGGCACTGAGATCGGCTTTGAACCCGTTTAGATGACCCATCCAGGCGAACGCTTGTTGATAATCCTCTCGATCGTTACGAATGCTTCGGCCGCGCCAGCGTATCTCGCCCTTCTCGGGCTCGCTGAGACCGCACAACACGCGCAACAGGCTGGTCTTGCCGCAACCGTTGGGTCCGGACACATGCAGCACTGTTTCCTCGGGCAGTTCAATGGATAAATCGCGGAATAGACAGCGCTCACCCCGCCACAGTTCCAAGGCCTCGGCCTGCATCAGGATTTCCTGGGTGTCCTTACTAAGCATTCCTTCGCTACCAGTGCCGTCTGAACACGGCATCACCTGGCTCCGTCATTTTTGAACCGATCTAATTATACCAGCCGGGCCTTGGCTTTAGGTGGGCTGAATCAGGAAGACTTCGCTATTGTTTTCATACCCAGGGCCGACAGTGGGTAGACCAACTCACCCATTTGCAGTGCCGCCGGGCTCGATGCGTTGCCATCAAGCGCTCTTTTCTTAACCCCCTGCACGATCGCCGCCACGCGGAAAAAACAAAATGCCAGGTAGAAAGACCAGTTTTCCACCGCAGGTATCCCAGCTCTTTTTAGATAAGCAGTGACGTACGCATTTTCGTTTGGTATTCCCAAATCGCTAATATCGATGTCCGCCAGGCCGCGAAGTTTTCCGGTATTTGGAAAATGCCACTGCATGCATTGGTAAGCGAGATCCGCCAATGGGTGGCCCAGCGTGGATAGCTCCCAGTCAACGACCGCAATAATCCGTGGCTCGACCGGATCGAAGATCAGGTTATCCAGGCGAAAGTCCCCATGCACCAACGATACTCGGCCGTCGTCCGCTGGCATATTTTCGGCCAGCCAGGCCATAAGTGATTCCATGTCTTCGATATGCTCGGTCTCCGATGCGCGATACTGTCCACTCCAGCGTTCAAATTGTCGCTCAAAATAATTGCCGGGCTTGCCAAAATCTGCCAGACCGCGCTCGTCCAGATCAATCGCATGAATGTGTGCGAGTACCCGGCCCATTTCTTCATAGACCGCACCTCTTGCCTGGGTGTCGAGATCGGGTAGTGCCGGGTCCCAGAAGATGCGCCCGTCCATGTATTCCATCAGGTAGAACATACTGCCGATCACGGAGTCGTCGGTGCAGAGGTGATAGGCCTGCGCAACCGGGACGTCGCTGTTCGCCAGGGCAGAAATAACTCGGTATTCGCGGTCCACCGCGTGCGCCGATTTCAGTAGCTTGCCGGGCGGCTTTCTGCGCAGCACGTAAACGCCGGAAACGGCATCGATTCGAAAAGTCGGGTTTGACTGGCCGTCAGTAAACTTTTCTGCGCTCAATGGCCCGTGAAACCCGTCCAGATGACGCTCGAGATAAGCCGCCAGTTTTTGCTCATCGACTAATTTTTGTTCG
>JAPUGL010000126.1 GCA_027292775.1 Gammaproteobacteria bacterium
GTTTTGGCCAATTTCGACAATCAGCAACATCAGGCCAATAACTACACCAACGTTGGCGCCAAGAGACAACCACGTATTAACCTTCTCTGCATTCATGAGATCCCCTCCATACCATTTGATGAAGATAAGCGAAGATGCTACGCGCGCGCTGCCCCTATGTCCGCTTTGGACCTCAAGTGAATCTTAACGACCAAGCTCACCTGCCGCCATGAAGGGCAGCGGAATAGCGGTTGCGAACGGCGCTTCGCTAGATTTTGTTGTTATGCCCCAAAGTTATTACTACATTTCCCGTTTTTTGCCCTGTTTCGACATACCGGTGAGCCTCGGCAACTTTTTCCAACGGATAGCGCCTGTCTATGACCGATTTTATCTTTCCCGCCTCAACTAGTTCTTTGAGGAAAACCAAATCATCAGTTCTATAGCCTGCTAACGCAATTATTACTTTCTTGCTGCTTGTGATTGAAGTCCACAGCCCTTTGATCATTCCTGTAAGTCTTGGATTACCCAAAATATAGCGGCCGTCTTGTTTAAGTGATCTTAAACTTCGTGAAAACGAACTCTTGCCTACCACGTCCACAATGACATCATAAGTCTCACCATTTTTGGTGAAGTCCTCTTGCGTGTAGTCAATAACGTGATCGGCGCCAATGGAACGCAGCATGTCTAATTTTCTCGTGCTGTCCACGGCAGACACTTCGGCTCCGAACATTTTGGCGATCTGTACTGCAAAAGTGCCTATGCCTCCGGCAGCCCCATAGATAAGAACTTTTTCTCCGCTCTGGATATTTCCTTTCCTAAGAAAATGCAATGCGTTAAGCCCCCCAATCGGAATGGTGGCGGCTTCCTCATAGCTCATGTTGGCCGGTTTTATTGCCATCGGATGCGTACTCGGCAGACAGATGTACTCGGCATAAGCACCAAACCTCCGGTCGGTAGGGGCAAAGACCTGGTCACCTTTCTGGAATTGCGTGACCTCTGTGCCCACAGCTTCAATTTCCCCGGCCAGCTCTTGCCCCAGTATTTTTATTCTTGGTTTTCTGAAACCAAAAAGTAGTCGCAGAGGGAGCCAGAACGAGATTGGGAAATCGAATCCTCGCATCTCACAGTCTCCAGTAAATACGGTTGCCGCAATTATTTTTATCAGTACTTCATTGTCCCTGGGAGTCGGTTTTTCAACCTCTTTTAATTCAAGGACATCGGGTGATCCGTATTTTGTCCAGATAATCGCTTTCATGAGTTTCTTCAAAAATCGATTTAGCCTTAAAGAAAATAAAATGTCCGCTTCGGATCGAAAACAGACATTAGAGTCTGCCTGGCAAATGCTTAGTAGCCTCGCTCCAGATCCACGACCGACAGCATCGGCTCGCCGGCGATATAACGGCGGAGGTTTTCCTTGACCAGGATCCACCTGCGCTGTCCGGACTTATCGGAGCGTGCCGATACATGCGGCGTGATAATGACCCTGGGCAGGGCCCACAATTCATGATCGGCGGGCAGCGGTTCAGGGTCGGTCACGTCGAGTCCTGCACCGGCCAGTTCGCCATTTTTGATCGCCGCGACGAGATCGTCGGTCACGACGCTGCGGCCTCGGCCGATATTGATGAAATACGCACTCGGTTTCATCGCCTTGAAGAAAGCGGCATCGAACAGACCGGTCGTCGCCGGCGTCAGTGGCGTAACATTCACGATCGCATCGGCCTGCGGCACCAGTTCCATCAGTTCATCGGCGAGGCCGACATACTCGACAAACTCCGGTCCTTTGCGACTGCTGTTGCGAGTCGCGATTACCCGCATGCCCAAAGCGTTTGCTCTCCTCGCAACTTCGGTTCCGATACCACCCAGTCCGACCACCAGCATGGTCCGGCCCGGCAGTTCCCAGGTGCCCGCGTCGCCATGCTCCAAAACACGGTCCCGGCGCGACTCCGCCCCTCTCCTGATGAAATGATCGAAGCGCCGGTTCAGGGCCAGCAACAAGGCTATCGTGTGTTCCGACATCGCCGGCCCATACAGGCGCTGTGCGTTGGTCAGCAACACCCCCCGGTCTTTCAGTGCGCCGTCGGCGGTGCATCGACCGACGCCCGCCGACATCGCCTGCACCCAGGTCAGCTCGCTACCGACGTGGATGGCGGGCGGAAAACAGAACCCAATGAATACCTGGGCGTCTGCAATCTCCCGCAAGATCGCTCTGCTGTTTGCCGCGGCGACCAGTTCCACACCGGGTGCGACTTTGGCCAGCCAGTCGATACGCTTTTGTGAATCGGTAAGCACGACGATTTTTTTCGGCCTTTGCCAGTTGGTCAGGTCGCGGCTGGCTATGGCGCTTTCACGCAATCCGAGGCTGGCAATCAGGTCTATTGCTTCTGCACTCTGCGCCTGCGTGTAGTTTGCGGGCACCAAGACAGTGGCAAGCAGGATGGCCAGCAGGCCGAGGGGTTTCAGATGCATGGACGGCTACCTCCGGTTGGTTGCCGGATTTAAACACACTCCGGTCCGTGAGGTGGCAGCGTATCAACTGCTGAAGCTTAAACCGTCCTTGCCAGCATCGACCTTGATCGTGGTACCTGGACCGAAATCTCCGGCGAGGATCCGCTGCGCGAGGGGATTTTCCAATTGCTGCTGGATCACACGCTTCAGAGGCCGGGCCCCGTAAACCGGATCGAAGCCGGCATTGGCGATCCTGTCGCTCGCCGCGTCACTCAGCTGCAAACGGATATCGCGCTCGGCCAGTCTGGCGGCCAGGTGAGCGATCTGAATATCGACAATGGCGCGAATATCCTCGCGCGACAGCGGATGGAACACGACGATATCGTCCACCCGGTTGATGAACTCCGGTCGGAAGTGTTGTCCGAGGATTTCGAGCACCTCGGATTTCATCTGCGCATAATTCGCCTCGCCACTGAGTTCCTGTATGCGCTGCGAACCCAGGTTGGAGGTCATGACGATCACGGCGTTGCGAAAATCGACGGTGCGTCCCTGGCCATCGGTCAGCCGTCCATCGTCGAGAACCTGCAACAGGACATTGAAGACATCCGGATGCGCCTTTTCGATTTCGTCCAGCAGGATGACCGAATAAGGCCGGCGCCGGATCGCTTCGGTCAGGTACCCGCCTTCTTCATATCCCACATAGCCCGGCGGCGCGCCGATCAGTCTTGCAACCGAGTGCTTTTCCATGAACTCGGACATGTCGATGCGCACCATGGCGTCTTCGGTATCGAACAGGAACGCCGCGAGTGCCTTGGTGAGTTCCGTTTTGCCCACCCCGGTCGGCCCGAGAAACAGGAAGGTTCCGTTCGGCCGGTTCGGGTCCGACAGGCCGGCACGCGATCGTCTGATCGCGTCGGCCACTGCGGTCACAGCCTCGCTCTGCCCAACCACTCGCCTCGCGATCTCCGCCTCCATCCGCAACAGCTTGTCTTTTTCGCCCTCCAGCATCTTGCTGACCGGGATCCCGGTCCACTTTGACACGACATCGGCCACCTCGTCTTCGGTGACCCTGTTGCGCAACAACTGAAGATCCTGCGATTCGGCATCAGCAGCCTGTTCGAGATCGGCTTCGAGTTTGGGTATCCGCCCGTACTGCAATTCGGAGGCCCGCGCCAGGTCCTGCGCACGATGCGCCGTTTCCAGCTCCATGCGCGCGCGCTCCAGTTCCTCCTTGATATGGGAAGCGACCTGCACGGCCGCCTTCTCCGCCTTCCAGATTTCTTCCAGATCGGAATACTCGACTTCACTCTCCGCAATCTGCTTTTCCAGGTCCGCAAGCCGCTTTTTCGACGCTTCGTCGGTTTCCTTCTTCAGCGCTTCGCGCTGAATCTTCAATTGGATCAATCGCCGTTCCAGACGATCCAGTTCTTCGGGTTTGGAATCGATTTCCATGCGGATCAGAGAGGCCGACTCGTCGATCAGGTCGATGGCCTTGTCGGGTAATTGCCGGTCGCTGATATAACGATGAGACAGCGTTGCGGCCGCAACGATAGCCGGGTCGGTAATCTGTACGCCGTGGTGAACCTCGTATTTTTCCTTCAGGCCCCGGAGGATTGCGATGGTATCTTCCACGTTCGGCTCGTCGACCAGCACTTTCTGGAAACGGCGTTCCAGCGCGGCGTCCTTCTCGACATGCTTGCGATATTCGTCCAGCGTCGTGGCGCCGACGCAGTGCAGTTCGCCACGCGCGAGCGCCGGCTTGAGCATGTTGCCGGCATCCATCGATCCTTCGGCCTTGCCAGCGCCGACCATCGTGTGCATCTCATCGATGAATAGAATGATCCGGCCTTCCTGTTTGGCCAGGTCATTGAGAACAGCTTTCAACCGTTCTTCGAACTCTCCGCGAAATTTCGCACCGGCGATCAAGGCACCCATGTCCAGCGACAACAAGCGCATGTCGCGCAAGCTCTCGGGAACCTCACCGTTGACGATGCGCTGGGCCAGGCCCTCGACGATGGCGGTCTTGCCGACACCGGGTTCGCCGATCAGGACCGGGTTGTTCTTGGTTCGCCGTTGCAGGACCTGGATGGTGCGGCGAATTTCGTCGTCGCGGCCGATCACCGGGTCCAGCTTGGTTTGCTCGGCGCGTTCGGTCAGATCGATCGTGTATTTCTCCAGCGCCTGGCGGGTATCTTCGGCATTGGGGTCGTTGACCGTCTGACCGCCGCGCAAATCGTCGATCGCTTTTTCCACGGCGCCCTTGACCGCGCCGCAATCGCCCAGCAGTTTTCCGAGATCGCCTTTCCCGCCCAACGCCGCGAGCACAAACAATTCGCTGGCAACGAACTGGTCGCCCCGGTCCTGAGCCAGCTTATCCATGACATTGAGCAAGCGATTCAGCTCTGTGGAAATATGGACCTCGCCGGGCGTCCCCTCGACCCGCGGCAACCGGTCGACCGCCTCGCCCAGGTGGGAGCGCAGCAGGTTGACATTGGTGCCTGCCTTGGTAAGCAGGTGACGGACGCTACCGCCCTGCTGATCCAGCAGCGCGGTCATTAAATGCACGGGCTCTATGAACTGATGATCACGGCCAACGGCCAGCGACTGCGCATCAGCCAGTGCCATCTGAAACTTGCTTGTCAATTTATCCATACGCATAACGTTTCACCCTCTCGTAATGGGTTAGTTTGCAGCTATATGGGGCTAGCGAGGCGTCAAATCAAGACCCTGTAGCACTGAGGGATAGCGGGTTATAAAG
>JAPUGL010000127.1 GCA_027292775.1 Gammaproteobacteria bacterium
TCACCTTACGGCGCGTGCGCACTTCTCCGTTTATCTTGCTGTCTTCGTCGACGGGCGTCATGCCGGCTTCGCGCAGTGCCATATGGACGCGTTCGGGAGTCAGGTCTTCATCCCCCGCCTGCTGGTAGAGTTGCGTCAGAACTTTGCCCGCGGTCTCGACATTCTGTGGATCGCCGGCGATATTGAAATGGGTTCCCCTGGCGCTGACATCCACGCCGAGATGCTCTTCGATCAGCTTCAGGTGCTCGTCGAATTGGCCACACAGCCTGGCCAGCCGTTGGTTGTCGGTGGGTTCCAGTGTCAGTTCCAGCAATTGATCACTCATTCAGGCAACGCGGCGCACGGTTTCGATGCGGCCACGCAGGGAATTCGGCAGCGCCTCGGTAATACATACATCGGCGAACTGATTGATCAGCGACGGGTCGCCATCGAAATTCACCCAGCGATTGTTTTCCGTGCGACCGGACAGCTGCCGTGGGTTCTTCGGGGATGGCTTTTCGACCAGCACACGCTGCACCGTACCGACCATTCTGCGGCTGATTTCCTGCGCCTGCTGGTTGATCCGCCGCTGGAGCATAAGCAGGCGGCGCTGTTTTTCTTCTGCGCTAACTGCATCGGCGAATGAGGCAGCCGGCGTGCCGGGTCTCGCCGAGTAAATAAAACTGAAAGACTGATCGAAACCGATATCGGCGATCAGCTGCATGGTGGCTGCAAAATCTTCGTCGGTCTCGCCCGGAAAGCCGACGATAAAATCCGACGAAATCGAGATATCCGGCCGTATTTTTCGCAAGCGCCTGATCTTCTGTTTGTATTCCAGCGTCGTGTGACCGCGCTTCATTCGGGCGAGTATGCGATCCGAACCGCTTTGCACCGGCAGGTGCAGGAAATTGACCAGCTTGGGAACCTCGGCATAGGCCTGGATCAAGCTGTCGGTAAATTCTACCGGGTGTGAAGTCGTAAAGCGGATGCGCTCAACGCCGCCGATCGCCGCGACAAAATGAATCAGGGTCGCGAGATCCGCCTCGGTGCCATCGTTCATCGGGCCACGATAGGCGTTGACGTTCTGACCGAGCAAGTTGATGTCCCTGACGCCTTGCTCGGCAAGTTGCGCCACCTCGGCGATGACGTCATCGAACGGGCGGCTGAATTCCTCGCCGCGGGTGTAGGGCACGACGCAAAAGGTGCAATATTTGCTGCAACCTTCCATCACCGACACGAACGCCGTCGCCCCCTCGGCACGCGGCTGCGGCAGGGTATCGAATTTCTCGATTTCCGGGAAACTGATATCGACCTGACCTTGACCGCTGCTACGCAGTTTATCGAGCATCGTCGGCAGTCTATGCAGTGTCTGTGGGCCAAAAACCAGGTCAACGTAAGGGGCGCGGCGGCGAATCGCCTCCCCTTCCTGCGAAGCCACGCAACCGCCGACGCCGATGACCAGCCCGGGCTTGTCTTTTTTCCAGTTCTTCCAGCGGCCCAGTTGAGAGAACACCTTTTCCTGGGCCTTTTCGCGAATCGAACAGGTATTGAGCAGCAGGACGTCAGCTTGCTCCGGGTCGCGAGTCAATTCCAGGCCGTGCGACTCCCTGAGTACATCCGCCATTTTATCGGAGTCGTACTCATTCATCTGGCATCCAAAAGTCTTGATATAGAGTTTTCCCGGCATAGTGCTGACAAAGACCGGCCAAGCTGGCCTGTTAAAAGATGTAAGTTACTATTTTTCCTTGTATTTTTCCAGAGCAATAATTAAAGCGTCGCTATCGGATGAAGCCGAGGTTTTCCAGCTTGATCAGAATCTGGTGCGCGGCGTTGTCCGGTGAAATATTCTCGGTGTCGATGTCGACCTCCGGAGTCCCGGGTTCTTCATATGGATCGGAAATACCCGTGAATTCCTTGATAATGCCTGCCCGTGCTTTCGCATAGAGTCCTTTCCGGTCGCGTTGCTCGCAGACTTCCAGCGACGTCGAAACGTACACCTCGATAAAGCCACCGTATTGTTCGATCGACTCCCTGACCTTACGGCGCGTAGCCGAATAAGGCGCGATCGGCGCACAGATTGCGATGCCGCCGTTCTTGACGATCTCGCTGGCGACGAAGCCAATGCGAAGAATGTTCAGGTCGCGGTGCTCGCGCGAGAAACCCAGCTCGCTCGACAGGTTTTTCCTGACGATGTCGCCGTCCAATAGCGTGACCGGGCGGCCACCCATCTCCATCAGCTTGGTCATCAGCGCGTTGGCTATCGTTGACTTCCCGGAGCCCGACAGACCGGTAAAAAACACCGCCATCCCTTGCTTGTGGCGAGGCGGATGGGTCTTTCGCAACTCATCCACGACATCGCCATAGGAGAACCAGTCAGGAATTTCCAGACCTTCCTGCAACCGCCTGCGAAACTCGGTGCCGGAAATGTTCAGCACCGTTTGTTCGTCGGTCGTCTCATCGGCCGGTATGTACTGGGCCTTTTCCTGGACATAGACCATCATCTTGAACGGCACCATTTCGATGCCGATTTCGCCGGCATATTGCTCGATCAGATCCTGCGCATCGTAAGGACCGTAAAAAGGCTCGTCATTCGAATCGTTACCGGGGCCGGCATGGTCGCGACCCACAATAAGATGCGTACAACCGAAATTTTTTCGAATCAGCGCGTGCCACACGGCTTCTCGCGGACCACCCATACGCATCGCCAGCGGCAACAGGCTCAGCGCCGTGGTCTGCTCCGGGTATTGATCGAGTATGTGTTCGTAACAGCGGACCCGGGTGAAATGATCGATATCGCCGGGCTTGGTCATGCCAACTACCGGGTGGATCAGCAGATTGGCTTCGACATCGCGCGCCGCGCGAAAGGTCAACTCCTGGTGGGCCCGGTGCATCGGATTCCGCGTTTGGAACGCGACGATTTTGCGCCAGCCCATTTTTTCGAATCGCCGGCGCAGTTCTGTGGGTGTTTCCCTGAGATGTTTGAAATCATAATGCTCCGGAGTTTCGACGCCGGCCAGACGACCGCCCAGATAAACCGGGTGCGCAATATGATTGAGGTAATGGACCGCCGGGTGTTTCTCGTCCGTCGTGCCAAAGACCTTTTTGGCCTCCGCCTTTTTGTCTGCCTTCCAGATATCTTCTATCGCCATCGTGGCGATCAGCACGCCTTCGTGGTCGCGCAGGGCGATCTCATCGCCGGTTTTCAAGTCGCCGGCGAACTGATCGCTGACATCCAGCGTGATCGGAATCGGCCACAACGTTCCGTCGGCCAGGCGCATTTTTTTCAGCACCGAGTCGTAATCGGCCCGGTTTAAAAATCCTTCCAGCGGGGAAAACGCGCCACACAACAGCAGCTCGATATCGCACAATTGCCTGGCGCTCAAGTCCCAGGATTTCAGTTCGTGCGCTTTTTCCTGCGCACTCTCGCGCTGCCCCTCAGGCAGGTAAAGATTTTTCAGTTCCCCGCCGTGCGGAGCGATTAAATTTGACATGTCGTAACTCAATTTTGATCTCAAAAAATGGGCGTGGGAAAAACAATCGGCGCACCCACTGTGCGCCGATCAGTTCTTATATTTTGCGACCGTCCCACCGGTACGGCCCTGGAACCTGCTAAAAAGGAATATCGTCGTCGAACTGGTCGTTGGCCGGTGCCGGAGCACCACCACCGCTGGCGGCCTGCGCCGGTGCGCCTGCACCCGAACGGCTACCGAGCATTTGCATTTCGCTGGCCACGATCTCGGTGGTGTAGCGGTCACGTCCTTCCTTATCCTGCCATTTGTTGGTCCGCAGGCTTCCTTCGACATAGACCTGCGAGCCCTTGCGCAGATATTCGGATGCAATCTCGGCCAGCCGTCCGAAGAAAACGATCTTGTGCCACTCGGTCCGATCCTTTTGGTCGCCGGTCTGCTTGTCTTTCCAGGATTCGCTGGTCGCGACACTGATGTTGGTGACGTAGGCACCGCTGGGCATCGCCCGGGTTTCCGGGTCCGAGCCAAGATTTCCGACCAGTATTACTTTGTTGATTCCGCGGGCCATGATTGCTCCGTAGTTTTTGTGTGGGGTGCGCTAAGTGCGGGTTGCGTATTGTATGCGCTTAGCGGCTTTTTAGCACCCCGGAATTGGGCTCGAAAAGCCGGATATTCATAATTTTTCCCAGCAGCCACCACGCCGCAAGCATGCCCGCCCCGGTCGCGTAAACCATGCCGGTTCCACCGTCGCTCATAACGATCCCTGCAAGCACGCCACCCGCGAACGCGCCTAGGAACTGGCTGGTGGCATAGATTCCCAGCGATGCGCCGCGGGATTCCGCCGCGGCCAGTATCGACAGCAGCGCCGGCATCCGGGCCTCGAGAAAATTGAAGCCGGCAAAAAACAGGATCAGGCCGATGCCAATGCCGGTCAGCCCGCCCAGGCCCGTGTACAGGACAAGCTGGCCGCCGGCGACCAGCAGCACGGCTACCGTCAGCACACCGGCTCCGGCAGACTGACGCTGACGCTCGGAAAGCATGATCATCGGTACGGTTCCCAGCAAGGACAACAGCATCGATGTCAGATATAACTTCCAGTGCTGATCGGCGGCAAATCCCAGCTCCTCCCTGAGCATCAGCGGCAACGCAACAAACAGGCCGGTCAACGCCAGGTGAAGTACAAAGACTCCGCCATAGAGCAGTCGTAGCCTGCGATCGGCGAGACCACCCGCCAGGTTCCCGGATCCGGCGAGCTGCCGCGGCGCCGCCGTCACCCCGAAGCCAACCAGCAGCATCGCCGCAACACCGAGTATCGCCGCCAGCCAGAACAAGCCCGCTACACCCCAAATATTTGCGAGTACCGGCCCCAGCATCAGCGACACCATAAAGGAGACGCCGATAGTGACTCCTACGATCGCCATTGCGCGGGTTCGAAATTCGGCGCGTGTGTGATCGGCTAGCAAGGCGGTAATCGCAGCCGATATCGCACCGGCGCCTTGTAGCGCCCGGCCCGCGATCAGCACCGCCAAGCTATCGGAGCGGGCGGCGATCACGCTGCCGGCGATAAAAATCAGCAGGCCGAAAAGGATCACCGGCTTACGTCCGATCCGGTCCGAAAGGATGCCGAACGGAACCTGCAGCGTGGCCTGGGTGATGCCATAAACGCCGACCGCCAAACCAATCAGCAGGGGCGTCGCACCCGGCAAATCAGCCGCGTACAGGGCCAGCACTGGCAACAGCAAAAACAGGCCAAGCATGCGCACGCCATAGACGCCAGCCAGGACCGCGGTTACCCGCCGTTCAAGTGAATTCAGGCCATTGGCTTGTGCGCTGTCCGTCAAGAGCCGCTCCCTTTGCCCCGCGAATCCAAAGCGGCGTATATTAGCAGGTTGACTCGTCATTACAGCGGACTATGAAAAAGATCATCATCCGGGGCGCCCGTACTCACAATCTGAAAAACCTGGACCTGGAACTGCCGCGGGAAAAGTTGATCGTGCTCACCGGCTTGTCCGGCTCGGGCAAGTCTTCGCTGGCGTTCGACACGATCTACGCAGAGGGTCAGCGGCGTTATGTCGAGTCTCTGTCCACCTATGCGAGGCAATTCCTGTCGATGATGGAAAAGCCGGATGTCGACCACATTGAAGGTCTGTCGCCGGCGATTTCCATCGAACAGAAATCCACTTCACACAACCCGCGCTCCACGGTCGGCACCGTCACAGAGATCTACGATTACTTGAGATTGTTGTATGCGCGTGCCGGTATTCCGCGTTGCCCCGACCACGGCGGTGACCTGGAGGCCCAGACCATCAGCCAAATGGTGGACACAGTCATGGGGCTGGATGAAGGCGGCCGGCTGATGTTGCTGGCCCCGGTGATCCAGGAGCGCAAGGGAGAACATATTCAGCTTTTGCGAGAGATACGCAACCAGGGTTTTATCCGCGCGCGGATCGATGGCGAGATTTACGAGCTGGAAAACCCACCGAAGCTGGACTTGAAACGCAGACACACGATCGAGGTGATTATCGATCGATTCAAGGTACGTGCCGATATAAACCTGCGGCTGGCGGAATCATTCGAAACCGCGTTGCACCTGACCGAGGGCGTGGCCCGGATCGCCTGGATGGACGATACGGACAAAGCCGAACTGGTCTTTTCGGATCGTTTCGCCTGCAAAGTCTGCGGCTACAGCCTGAGTGAGCTCGAACCGCGCCTGTTTTCATTCAATAACCCCTCCGGCGCGTGCCCGGACTGCGATGGCCTGGGGATCAAGCAATTCTTCGATGCTCGCCGCGTGGTCCTGCACGACAACCTGAGCCTGGCGGGCGGTGCGATCCGCGGCTGGGACCGGCGCAACGCCTATTACTTCCAGATGATCCAGTCGCTGGCGAGACACTTCCAGTTCGATATCGAGTCGCCATTCGAGGACTTACCCGACGATATCCGCGAAATCATTCTCTATGGCAGCGGCAAGGAAAAAATCGATTTTCAGTATCTCGACGGTCGCGGCGGGCACGTCAGGCGACGACATGTTTTTGAAGGAATTATTCCGAATATGCGGCGACGCTATCGCGAAACCGAATCCAGCATGGTGCGCGAGGAACTCGCCAAGTACATGTCCAGCCAGCCGTGCCCGGAATGCGGGGGAAAAAGGCTGAACCGCTCAGCGCGCAATGTTTTTGTCGCGGAGAAAACCCTGTCGGAAATCACCTCGATGGCGGTCGGCCAGGCACGCAAGTTTTTTGAAGGAATGACGCTAAAAGGTTGGCGCGGAGAAATCGCGGCCAAGGTTGTCAAGGAAGTCGGCGAAAGACTGCGCTTTCTTTCCGACGTCGGTCTCGATTACCTGACGCTGGATCGCAGCGCCGAAACCCTGTCGGGCGGCGAGGCGCAGCGTATCCGGCTTGCCAGCCAGATTGGTTCCGGCCTGGTTGGGGTCATGTACATCCTCGACGAACCATCGATCGGCCTGCACCAGCGTGATAACAAGCGCCTGCTGCGCACGCTGTTTCACTTGCGCGACCTGGGCAACACCGTGATCGTTGTCGAACACGACGAGGAGACGATCCTGGCATCTGACCATGTGGTCGATCTGGGGCCCGGCGCCGGCGTCCACGGCGGGCAGATTGTCGCCCAGGGCAGCGCGCAGGAAATCCAGGCACAGCCCGAGTCGCTCACCGGCCAGTACCTATCCGGCCGGCGCAGCATACCGATGCCGTTGATGCGCACACCAGCGGACGGCAAGCGGGCGCTTTTAATTCGCGGCGCGCGCGGCAACAACCTGAAAAATATCGATGTGGACATTCCAGTCGGACTGATGACATGCGTGACCGGGGTTTCCGGATCCGGTAAATCCACGCTGATTAACAGCACGCTGTACGAAGCGGTGGCCGATCGCATCAATCCGTCCTCGCACAATCCGGCGCCGAACGATGGCGTATACGGACTCGAGTTCCTGGACCGCGTCATCGACATCAGCCAGAGCCCGATCGGCCGGACCCCGCGCTCCAACCCGGCGACCTATACCGGCCTGTTCACGCCGATACGCGATCTTTTCGCCGGCACGCCCGAGGCGCGTTCGCGCGGCTATGCCCCCGGCCGCTTCAGCTTTAACGTAAAGGGTGGTCGCTGCGAGGCTTGCCAGGGCGATGGCGTACTCAAGGTCGAGATGCATTTCCTGCCCGATATCTATGTGTCCTGTGACATCTGCAAGAGTAAACGCTACAACCGCGAGACCCTGCAGATTCTGTATAAGGGCAAGAACATCCACGAAGTGCTGAACATGACTGTCGAGGACGCGTTGATATTTTTTGCCAATGTCCCCGTGATCGCAAAAAAACTGGAGACCCTGACCGATGTCGGCCTGACCTATATCCTGCTCGGCCAGAACGCGACCACTTTGTCCGGCGGCGAAGCGCAACGCGTGAAACTCGCCAAAGAGTTATCCAAACGCGCGACCGGCCGCACCTTGTATATACTCGATGAGCCGACCACCGGCCTGCACTTCCATGACATCGCCCAGTTGCTTCTGGTGTTGCAGCGATTGCGCGATCAGGGAAATACCGTCGTCGTAATCGAGCACAACCTCGATGTCATCAAAACCGCCGACTGGATCATCGATCTCGGGCCCGAAGGTGGCGACGGTGGCGGCGAAGTGGTCGCGACCGGCACACCGGAGGAAATCAGCGAAACACCTGGCTCGTACACCGGTGGATATCTGAAGCGCGTGCTGAGAAAAGCGGCGAATGGAAAACGGAAGACGGCATGATGTGGTCTGCGGACAAAATGATCGACCATAAATCCGAATCTTCCAGTTAAAGATCGCGCCCCGGGAAAATATCCAGTAACGCCTTTTCAATATCTCTGGTGAATTTTCCGGTATCGAACAACGCGCAGGTCTCTCGTTTGCGCGCGAGTTTCTTTTTCAACTCGGCAAGATCGTCCTTGTTTTGCCCAAGATGAATCGCCATCTCACGATATTCCTTTTCCGAATTCATTATCAGTTCCGGTAACTCGGCGGCTGTCAATATACTTCCGGCGACCCGCGAGGCAAAAGTTTCACCTGGCAGGGTCAGCACAGGGCAACCCATCCACAACGCATCGCTGGCCGTCGTGTGCGCGTTGTAGGGCAGCGTATCGAGGAACAGGTCTGCATGGAGATATCGTGCAAGATATTGTTTTTGTTCGTCTTTTTCGGTAAAAATTAGACGTTCCGGCGGCAGCCCCATCTCTTTCGCACAAGACCGCAGGTGATTCTTCGCCGGCCAGTTCGGGTCGGGATCGAGCAGCCACAGCACACTGTCCGGGACCGCGTTGAGAATTTCCACCCAGCGTGCAAATGTCTCGCGGGTAATTTTCTGACTCGCATTGAAACAACAATAAACCATGCCTTTGTCGGGCAATCCGAAATCAGTTCGGCCGGGCGTGTCGGTTGCGGTTTCGCGTTCGCGGTCGTTGACTTGATAGCTACCCGGCAGGCGAATGATTTTTTCGCTGAATGTCGAATCACTACCTTCGGGTATCACAAAGTCATCGGCAATAATGTAGTCAATAAAGCCCGCGCCCATCGTTCCCGGGTAGCCGAGGAAACTGACTTGCACCGGCGCAGGCCGGTAGGCGAAAACCTCGGGATTCGAGTCCAGCGTATAGCCTTTCAGGTCGACCAGGATATCGACCCGATCATCGCGAATTTTTTCGGCAATCTTCGCAGACGTCCATCCACTGACATCGACAAACTCGTCGAAAGCATCCATGACCCGCCGGCGAATCGCGCTGTTGTCGTCCGGGCCGTTGGAATAGGCCAGCAGGCGAAATTTTGAACGGTCGTGCGCTGCGAACAGCCCGGCCATCAGGTATGCAGTTGGGTGCTGGTAGAAATCGGCGGAGACATAGGCGAGTGTCAATCGCTCATCGTCGGCCTGAATTTTTTCGGATTTTTCCACAGGAGGAAATTTTTCGATTCCGGAAAATTGCCGCGCCCACAATTCGGCGCAACGTTTTTGCTGTTCCGCCGAGCTGTTTTCCAGGGTAAAGGAAAATGGCGTCAGTCCGCCTACGCCCTGCTCAAGGGCCTGAAAATACCGCTGCGACAATTTCTCTGCGCCATCCCAATCGAAAAGCGCTCTGCGCAGAAACAATGCCGCGGAGACCGCACCTCCATGAAGCGGTTCGATCTGCATGGCCCGGTCGTAACAATTCAGTGCCTCGCCGGCCATGCGTGCGTCATCCAGCAACAGGCCCAGGTTGTACCAGATATCGGCGTTATCCGGGGCCGTTTTCAAGGACTCCTGGTACGCGCTGACCGCCTCACGCCTGTCGCCCTTCGCCGCCAGCACCGAACCGAGTTGCGCCAGGCAGCCAGGATGGTCGGTCGCAGCCTGCAGCGCATCGCGTACCGCCTGCTCTGCCGACTCCAGATCACCCTTCGCCTGTAAAACCATGCTCAGGTTGGTGCCCGCCTCCGGGTAGCCCGGCGAAGCCCGCAGAGCCTGCTCGAACTGCGCCTGCGCCTCTTCAAAACGGCCTTGCCGGAACCGCGCGCTACCGAGACCGTTTAGCGCTGCGGGCAAAGCGGGTTCGGTTGTGAGCGCGGCCTGGAAACGCTTCGCGGCCTCAGCGGATTTTTGCATCGCGTTATACACCGCGCCCAGGTTGCACAATGCGTCCGCATCGCCCGGTTTGGAAGCCAATGCCTGAAGAATCAGTTGCTCGGCATGCTGATGCTCGCCCTGCTGATGATGAACGACGCCCAGGAAATGCAATGCATGAAACTGGTCTGGAACGGCCTGCAACACCGTCTCGTAGATCGGTTTCGCGTCATCCAGCCGGCCCGCCTGGTGCAACTGCAGCGCCTGATCGAGAAGCTGCTGCAGCGGCACTTCGCTGCCATCATCAAGGCGAATGGTTTGATTCATATTGAATGAGCAAAGATACTGGTGGCCGTTGTTCCGGTTTGATTTTAGCAGATGTCAACGCTGCGACCGGCAACGCCATCATGAGGACAAAGACATGACCCAAATTACAGCCACACTGTCATCCGGGACTGAAGTTGAAATGTCGAACGGCCGCCACACCTGGAGGGCGGACGAGCCCGTGTCTGTGGGCGGCGCGGATACCGGCCCCAATCCCTACGAGTTGCTGCTCGGCTCCCTGGCGGCCTGTACCTGCATTACTTTGGCGCTGTATTGTCGCCACAAAAAGATTCCGCTCAAAAAAGTTACCGCGAGCTATGAATTCGACCGGATACACGCGAAGGACTGCGAAGACTGTGACGATGACGCGAAGGGATTTATCGATCACATCACCAGTGATGTACAGATTAACGGCGATTTCGACGATGCCCAAAGAAAGCGGCTTACCGAAGTGGCAGAGCGATGCCCGGTTCACAAGACCCTGGCGAAAGGCGTATCGTTTTCGGATAACGCAAGATTTGGGTGACACAAGACGACGTCACCGAATTTTCGCGGTCAGTACCTGGAGAATGGAAAATTGATACGAATCCAAATGGCAATGAATCGAAAAAACATGCAAGCAGTAAGATTGGCGTAGGTCTTGCAATTGGGATGGGAATTGGTCTCGCTCTGGGGGCTGCACTAGACAACATTGGGGTAGGGACGTTGTTGGGAGCAGCGGTCGGATTGGCAATTGGTGCTGCCCTCGACCAACAACACAAGAAGGGAGAATAGTGATATTGCAAGAAACTGCGCGGACGATGAATGACGACTCCAGTACGCGTTCGTTTGTGCCGTCTAACAAGTCGCTGAACTTGACGCCAAGCATCTGTCACGTAGCTTGCATACGCAACCTCCGCGCCAGATACTTGGCGCAAGTTAGCTAAACGTTATGTGACAGAGGTACACGTCCAGTGACCATCGCCATAATTGCTTGGGGGTCCTTGGTATGGAATCCGGGAGCACTTCCCTACAACGGTGATTGGCAACCCGGAGGCCCCGAAGTCTCCCTCGAGTTTTCGCGTGTCTCGCGGGACTGCCGGTTAACGCTTGTGATTGACAGTGAAAATGGCGTTCCGGTAAATACCCGCTTTGCCTTGAGTAAACGGCGCAAGCTCCAAGATGCAATAGCAGACCTCAGGGATCGGGAAGGGACGATCTGGGATCGAATTGGATTCGTTGACCTTGCGAATGAAGAAAATTCGAGCAAGGTCTTTCCCCAGCCAGAACCGACGTTTTCAACAATCCAAGCTTGGGCAAAGGGGCAGAAGCTTAGAGCCGTAGTCTGGACGGCATTGCCACCATCATTTGAGAAGGAGACTAAAAAGGCCTTTTCAGTAGAGAATGCAGCCCGATACCTCCGGGGACTGCCAGAGTCAGCGAGGAAGGTAGCAGTCGAGTATCTAGACAAGGCGCCGGCGGAAGTGTGTACGCCTCTCAGGCTGCACCTAGCTCGACAGGGAATCATCGCCCGGCAGGAGAATTGGGGTGTCACATAACAAGGCGCTGCAGCGGACGCGGATGACTTGGCACCCGGCACTCTCAACAGTATCTTTAAACAAGCGGGGCTAAGAAATGGGTGATTCTGCTATGCGATATGCGATCGTTATTGAAGATGCTGGTGCCAATTACTCAGCGTATGTGCCAGATTTGCCCGGATGCGTGGCTACTGGCTCCACTCTTGAGGAGACGGAAGTTGCGATGCGCGAGGCGATATTGTTCCATTTGGATGGATTGCGGGCCGATAATATTCCTATTCCGAAGGCATCGAGCCGAGTTGAGTATGTCGAAGTTGCCGCCTAACCAGTCGATGAAGCGGACAAACCTACCCGTCACTTTTCTTGCTTGCGCAAGAAAAGTGACGGCCACGGCTCACTGCTTATCTAAACGTTAGACGGCACGGCCGGAATTGTGCCAATTCGGTATTCGCTTCCGACCCATCGTGGACATTTAGCTGGTAGAGTATTGAACGGCAGCAAACGACCCAAAGTCGACATTCAAGTTTTACTACCGATCATCTATCACCAATCTGCCATCTCGATGGAGGGGATCATGAAATCAATCACTCTTTTAATTCTCGCTGCAATTCTCCTTAGCTTCGGCTGCGCGCCACCGGCGTCAGAGTCCACGGCGGAAACACCGGCCATCGATCTCGAGAGCGAGCGAGACGCGCTCATGGCGGTCGACAAAGCCTGGTCGGAATCGGTCGACGACATTGATGCATTCCTTTCGTTCATTGCGGACGGTGCCCACTTCATGCCGTTCGGCGCTCCGCTCGCTCAGGGAGACGCGATTCGCACCACGTGGGAAAGTCTCATCTCCATGCCCGGGTTCGGTCTCGAATGGCACGCAACGGGTGCCGAGGTGGCAGCCTCCGGCGACATTGGATACACCATCGGAACGTTCGAGCTCACCGTCGAGCAGGACGGCACTGCGATGCTCACCGTGGGGAAGTACGTGACAGTATGGCACAAACAAGCTGATGGGTCGTGGAAAGTGCAGGTCGACATCTTCAACAGCAACGGGCCTCCGACGGCCGCAGAAGATTGATATTAGAATTTTCGTAAGAGAAGGAAACGTCCGCTTCTGGCCGAAAGCGGACATTAGGGACGCCCGAAAAAGTCTCAGGCCAATGTCCGCTTACGACCCAAAGCGGACATTCGTAGCTTAAATCCAAGAGGCGTACAATCGCGATAACTACCACCTACTCATGCTGCTAAATGACTGATTTCAACCGCCACAACGAGAGCGATGTTCAGGCTAAAAAGCGTGAGGTAGTTCGTCTAGCTACCCAAATGATCGAAGGCAGCCTCGGTGTCATTGAGGGTTGCACAAAACTTGCAACTATCAGTCACGACCTTGAGTTTCTTGGG
>JAPUGL010000128.1 GCA_027292775.1 Gammaproteobacteria bacterium
TTTCTGTCGAGGTCACCCGTGGGCTCGTCACAAAGCAGCAATGTCGGGTCGGCGATGATGGCGCGCGCAATGCCGACTCTCTGTTCCTGCCCACCCGACACTTGGGCAGGCTTGTGATCGGCGCGATCGCTGAGCCCGACCAGCGATAATGCCGCCGCCACCCGCTGCTTGCGTTCACTGCGCCCCAGCTTGGTCAGCAACAGCGGCAATTCCACATTCCTCGCGGCGCTGAGCACCGGTAACAAGTGATAGAGCTGGAAGATAAAACCGACGTGCCGGGCCCGCCATTTCCCCAGCGCGCTCTCCGACAGGCTGTTCAGGTCCTGCCCGCCTACTGAAATATCGCCGCTTGTCGGACGATCGATTCCGCCGATTAGATTGAGCAGCGTGCTCTTGCCGGAACCGGATGGGCCCATCAGTGCGAGAAAGTCTCCTTCGGGCACCTCGGCCCTTAGGTTCTCCAGTACGTGGATTGTCTCCGGGCCACGCTGAAAAACCTTGCGGACGCCTTGCAAATCTACGAGTAACGTCATACCGACCTCGATGTTGTTTGTTGTTATTTCCGAACCCGTACGGACATATCTTCGGACAGACCGCCTGGATCAGCACTGACCACTATCTCGCCCGGCCTGACGCCCGACAGTATCCCAACCATGCCGTTCCTGACAACGCCGATGCTGATCCCGCGGCGTTCCAGTTTGCCGTCATTCACGATCCAGACAAACCTGGCGCCACCGGACTCATGAACCGCCACTCCCGGCAGTAATGCGACTGCAACAGCTTTCCTCTGTTTTCCAGCCTGGTCTTCCCGTGCGGATTCCAGGAAGCGCACCCTGACTCCCATGTCCGGCAATGCTCGCGGATCCAGTTCGTCAAACTGGATCCGGACCTTGACCGTCGCCTTCTGCCTGTCCGCCGTCGGCACGATGTTGATAACCTGCGACGATATTGTCCAATCCGGATAGGCGTCCAGCGTCGCTTCGGTGCGCTGACCGCTGCGGACCCGGTTGATATAGGCCTCGTTGACCTCGACCTCAATTTCTCGTGAGTCCATGTCGACTATGGTGCAGATTCCGGTTCGGATAGAGCCACCGCCGGCGGAGATCGGCGAAATCATCTCGCCCGGCTGTGCGTTCTTGGAGACCACGACGCCCGAAAAAGGCGCGCGTATGGTCAGGTCCTCGAGATCCTGCTCGACCAGGTCCTGGTTTCTCTGCGCAACCGCTACCTCGCTGCGATCGGCCAGTAGACGAGCCTGCAATGCGTTGACTTCAGACCGTGCCGCATCGAGTACCGCCACACTGACCAGCTTCTGCTCGCGCAGGGAATCATTTCGTTTTAGCGTACGCCGCGCTTCTTCCAGCCGCACCCGAGTCTCCGCCAGGCTGCTGCGTGAGGCATGAGTCTGACCGGCGGCCAGCGCCAGCCGGGCTCTCACAGTGCTGTCATCGAGCTGCGCCAGGATATCGCCTTCGGTCACCGACATGCCTTCTTCGACCAGGACCTCCATGATTTTCCCGGTGACCTTGGAAGAGACCGTGGCCCGCAGGCGGGCTACAACATAGCCCGATGCGTTCAGGATGGTGGCCTGAGAATCGCCGCCCTGGATCGCCGGGGCGCGGGCAACAACCGTCTCGACGACCGGTCCCGGCTCGCCGGAACCGAAATACCAGATCGACGCGATAAGCAAAAGCGCGACCACGGCAACCGGCAAAAGCCATCTGCTCACGCTGGCGGGAGCCTCAACCCGTGCATCGCTATCCATGCGCAGCGAATTCAATGCGTCTTTATCCAGTGCCATATTGGTTTTTCTGACGATCTTGATGAATGAAAGGAGAAGCATAGCAAATCGATGCCCTCGAACGGCCGTCAAGCCAGGGGACGCCTAATGCTGAACGACAAGTGAGGATCATTGTCTACCCTTGTATGATGCGCGGGGGGGCCGATGCAATGAAAAAAAACGAAAAACCATCCAGACACAATCTGCGCAGGATCATTCTGTCTCTTCTGATCGCGGTTCTGGCAACGCTATCGCCGAATATCGCCGCCGCCGACCCAGAGTCCGACCGGGTATACATCCAGCAGCTAACCGAGCGTACCAATCAGTTAAAGAGTCATATCGACGGGATGCGCAAGCAAATAGGTAAAACGGCGCGTTCCAAAGGAATGCAATTGTCCGGAGGGGGAAGCACGAACCGGCTGGCCGGCAACACTATCGGCAGGAGCAGCGAGATCGCCGATCGCACCCAGTCAAGGCTTCCGGACACCGGAATCCGGTACAGGGAGACTTATACCCGTCGACAAACACCGGAAACGCTTCTAGAAAACAACCGCACTTCAAGGGACGAGAATTTCGAGATCGTCAAGAATCGGCTGGATGCGCTGGAAAACCGCGTGCGGGCATACCGACGCGAACTGAAGAAACACGAGGCCACCCAAGGCGTGCAAAACGATGGCAACTCAAAAGCAAAGGATTCCAGCCAGTTGAGCGACTGGACTCTCCTCGAAATGGAGCGAGAAGCCCAGCGCATCGAAAAAGAGGTCGGAGCCTATGCCGCCTTAGCGGCCAAGACTCCCTGACCTCTCAACCCGCCAGTCTCTCGGCAATATACTGATCCACCTGCTGCTCCAGGATCGTCAATGGAATGTCGCCGTTGCGCAACACCACATCGTGGAATTCCCTGATATCGAATTCCTCGCCGAAAGCGGCCTTCGTCCTTTCCCGCAGCTCAAGAATTTTCAGCATTCCGACCTTGTATGCAGTCGCCTGACCCGGTATCACGAAATAGCGCTCAATTTCCGAGACTACTTCGTGTTTTGCCATGCCGGTGTTGTCATACATGTATTCGATCGCTTCTTCACGCGACCAGCGCTTGCGATGAATTCCAGTATCGACGACCAGGCGCACCCCACGAAATAGCTCCGCCTGCAAGCGGCCGAGATTGTCATATGGGTCGTCCTGGAAACCCGCTTCCCAGGCCACGCGCTCCGAATACAATGCCCAGCCTTCGGAAAACGCCGTGAAACCCATCATTTTCCTGAATTGCGGCACACCGGTCATCTCGGTCTGCAGTGCCGTCTGCAAATGATGGCCCGGCACCGCCTCGTGATAAGCGAGTGTGCGCATGCCATATTTGGGGTGCTCTTCGAGGTTGCGAAGATTGGCGTAAAACACGCCCGGACGCGATCCGTCCATCGATGGTCCCTGGTAGTAAGCGCCAGCCGAGTTGGCCTGGCTGAATTCGGGAATCCGCTTCACCTGGACTTTGGATTTTGGCAGCGTCACGAAATATTCGGGCATTTTCTCCGAAATCTCGTCAATAATTCCCTGGAAATCCTTGAGTATCTGTTCGCGACCCTCGTCGTCATTCGGATAAAGAAAGCGTTCCTCTTTGTTGAGCAACGCCATCCGTTCCGCCACAGTCCCTTCGCTGTATCCTTCCGTTGCCAGTATTTCGTCCATTTGGGTCTGAATCCGCGCGACCTCGGCCAGCCCCAGGTCATGAATCTCATCGGCGGTCATATCGGTGGATGTGTTTGAACGAAGCTGGTAGTCGTAATAGGCATCGCCATTCGGCAGCTTCCAGGCGCCGTGATTGGTGGTCGCCTTCACCCTCAGCTTTTCAAAGTAGCTAATCAGGCCGTCATAAGCCGGGTACACGGTGCCATCGATCTCGGCTTCCGACCTGGCCAGGAGATCGTCCCGGGTTGCCTCATCGAGATCCTCGATCTTGTCCAGTTTCTCGGCATAGGATGTGTACAGGATATTCTCTTTGGCGGGCGTACCACGGAAATCACTCATTTCCACGATCACCTTTTCGACGACAAAGGTCGGCGGGATGATGCCCTTCTCTTCCCGCAGATTCAGGTCTTCGAGTAATTGATCGAATTTGGTATCGAACTTGGACAGGCGTGTAATGTAATGCTTGGCATCGCGCTCGTTGCCGACGTGATGAATCGTCGCCATGAAATTGGGCATGCCATTTTGTACGCCAATTAACTGGTTGACGGGATAGCCATGCCAGGTAAATTCCACACCATCGGCCTGGTCGGTCATGACCCAGTCCATCACGTCATAGGATATGGCCGCCTGCCCTTCGAGCTTGCTGCGGTCGTTGCGATACAACATCGCGCGGTCCTCGACCATCCACTGATTTAGCTTCTCGGTGTGTGCGGGAGATATGTCCGCGAGATCATCGTTGTGAAAATTCAGGCCTATCTGCTCCAGCATTC
>JAPUGL010000129.1 GCA_027292775.1 Gammaproteobacteria bacterium
TTGGGGCTTCACTTACGTTGATCAGAGTTTTTTCCCGGGATCCACCCGCCCGCAATTCATGCTCGATCTGTGGTTACCGCAGGGAACGCACATCGATGAAACCGTCGCACAGGTCGCAGAAATAGAACGTTACCTGGGTGAGTTTGACGAGATTACGCATGTTACCTCCCTGATTGGTCAGGGCGGCCTGCGGTTCCTGTTGACCTACGCACCGGAAAAACTCAATGGCGCTTATGCGCAACTGCTCGTAGACGTGGATGACTATCGGTCGATCGCGAGGATAGGGCCAGTTATCGAGGGTGATCTGCAGCAAAAATACCCTGACACGCTGTCCTACTTTTCCGCATTCCAGCTTGGCCCCGGTTCGACCGGCAAGATCCAGGCGAGGTTTTCCGGTCCCGATATCCCTGTATTACGGCACCTGGCGGAACAGACGAAAGCCATTTTCCGCGCGGACAGTGATTCCAAATCGATTCGCACAGACTGGCGGCAGCGTGTCAAAGTTATCCGGCCGGTGCTGGCGGATCAGCAGGCAAACATTGCCGGCATCACACGACCGATGGTGGCGCAAGTCATGGCCGAGGCATTTCAGGGTGCGGTGGCGGGCTATTACCGGGAAGATGATCTTCAGATTCCAATCATTTTGCGGGCCGAGACACACTTGCGCCAGGACATTGCCAGTGCGCAAAACCTGCAAATCTGGAGCCCGATTGCACAGCGGATGATACCGCTGCGCCAGGTTGTGTCGGGGTTTGAGACCTCCTTCGAGGATGAAATCGTCAATCGGCGCGACCGAAAAAGGACGATGACAATTTATGCAGATCCCGTCGCAGGCCTGGCGACCGCTCTTTTCAGCCGGGTCAGGCCACAGGTGGAAGCGCTGGAGCTGCCCTCTGGCTACGAACTCAAATGGGGCGGTGAGTATGAGGACTCGGGTAAGGCGCAGGCGGCACTGGCAGGATCGATACCCGTATTCGTGCTGGCGATGATTCTGGTGACCATCGTCCTGTTTAATTCGCTGCGGCAGCCGCTCGTAATCTGGCTCTGTGTGCCACTGGCCTTAATCGGTGTGACCGTTGGGCTGCTCTCAACAGGACAACCATTTGGCTTTATGGCACTGCTCGGTTTCCTGAGCCTGATGGGAATGCTGATCAAAAATGCAATCGTCCTCATCGACCAGATCAACATTGAGGAAGCTGGGGGCAAAGAGTTGCTGACAGCAATTGTCGATGCTGGCGTATGCCGGCTTCGCCCGGTGGCCATGGCAGCGTTAACGACCGCGCTCGGCATGATCCCCTTGTTGATGGACGCATTCTTTGCCTCGATGGCCATCACAATCATTGGCGGATTGATGTTTGCGACAGTTTTGACGATGGTTGTCGTACCATTGTTTTATGCCATACTTTATAAGGCATAGACCGGCAGATTATCCAACGACCAAAATCGCTCTAAGCTCGGCATCCTGACTCACTAAGAGCCCGGCCTCCGCCATCCCTGGCCGCGGCGTTCATTGGCGCAATGCATGCATTGCGTTTTCCAACTCACCCCGACAATTTTGTCGAACCGGCATCGTCAGTCCCATGAACGGGTCATCCGCTGGACATGCTCACTAAGTCCTACGTAATTGCACCAATTTTTCAAGCAGGATTTGCCGAGCAGGATCAGCCACTCTGGTTCGATGGAACTGTGACCGATGCACATGCGGCAATGGCCTGGTGCCTTATATGCTGATTGAGAGGTAGCTATCCATCGGTTGCTGAAATGACGAACGAGAAACTGACCACTCTTCTGACTGGCGTATTGATCGCCTCAGCATTATGGTTCCGTGTACTGGCAGACGACGCGATTCCGACCAGACACGTAATAGATACCGCAGACAATATTGAGGTGATTAGTGCCGAGAAGATGTCACCAGAAAAAGTTCAGGTTGCGCCGAACGAAACGGGCGAATTCGGCAAGATTTGTATAAACGCCAGCGGATCATTGGTCAAATGCCGGGAAATTAACGAAGACTCGATTTGTATTCGAACACGCGTTGGCGCACATAGCGGCATTAGAATAGATTGCAATACAGATCAGCCAATACCCACGGATGAAGACAGCACCTTACGCGCACACGAGGCGAAATACAGATCGCCGTATTAGGAACTGAATGATTAACTCGGCCCGTCCTGGGCCTCGCCTTACGGGCGATTTCGTGGGAGCGGCTTTGTGTACATGGATGTACTAATGTCGTGGAGCACATGGATGTGCGAGAACGACGAGCCGCGAATCCCACTAACTTCGACATATCGCTCTAAGCTCGACATCCTGTCTCGCTAAGAGCCCGGCCTCCGCCATTCATGGCTTCGGCGTTCGTTGTGCGCAATGCATGCATTGCGCTTTCCAACTCTTCAAGTTCAGCCAGCAACCGAATCGCTGCCGAGGAAGGGTTGCCAAGGTGTATAACCAAGACTTTTTCAACAGGCTATTTTAGCTATTTCAACTAGCCTCATATGCACTGACAACGTACACTATTCTGATCGGAAGCCGTGACCAATCAATTACTAACAAAAACGTACTTTCGACACATTTGGAGCGACAACATGAAGAGCAACGTTATGCATTAAGCACCGGGCCAGGCAATTGCCCTGCCTGACGATCTTGCGAATATCAATACCCGAGTGCTTGATGATGACGCTATGAGACGGATGGTTGATTCAGATATCTACGATGCTTTCACGCGTTGTCGGTCGAC
>JAPUGL010000013.1 GCA_027292775.1 Gammaproteobacteria bacterium
CGGTGAACCCGGCGATATCGCTGGTGTTGCCCAGCAACGACGACAACATCATCCGGTAGCCCGGCGCGATAACGCCACCCAGGTGCTTGCCATTGTTTTCCAGCATGTCTACCGTCAACGCCGTCCCTGCATCAACGACGACCAGTGGACCGGACCGGTGATGCCGCGCGCCAATCATGGCCACCCAGCGATCGACGCCCATTTGCGTGGGTTCCCGATAAGCATTGGTCACGCCACCGGCCTCCTTGCCAGTTTCAACGAAGACGACCTCCGCGCCTTTGCTGTTGATAAGCTCGTGGATTCGCCGCCCACCAACATTGGCAACGACAATACGATCGGCAGTGCGCCCAGCGGAGAAAAAATCGTCGCTGTTTACCTTCGCCCAGCCGGCCGAATGCTGCAAGCCAAGCTTTCCATCCCACCAGGCCCACTTCACCCGGCTGTTTCCGGCGTCGATCAGTAACAAGGACTCGTTTTCTATCGTCGTCTTTTTCATTTCCGAGCCCACCAGGCAATCAGGTCCCGGCGTGGCCAACGCTCTGGCCTGGCCGGCCGCAAACTGATATCCCCGGCAATAATTCGCTTTGTTTCCTCGCCGGACTGGAGCAACAGGCAACCGTCGTCGGCTATGCCACGGCATACTCCATGGGTTATCGAGGTATCGGATACCAGTTCCACCTGCTGATTCCGGCAAACATCGGCCAGCCTGAGATCCTGCAGGAATGGCGACAGGCCTTGAAGCATAAATATATCCAGCGCTGCCACCCACTCGGGCAAGATCTGCCGGACCAGTTCTTTTCTGGACGGCGGCCTGCCATCGGTCATACCGGAAACGTCGCTCCATCTGTCGGACATAGCGACGGTCTGCGAATCCGACAGCCGATAATTCAACCCCAGGCCGGCGACCAGGTGCAGTCGATCATCGGAAGTGTGCCGCAATTCGACCAGGATGCCGGCCAGCTTCCCTTCCGCCATCAGGTCGTTGGGCCATTTTATCCCAACCGGTTCTATTCCCAGCTTCCCCAATGCCCTGCGCGTAGCCACTCCCAGTGCCAGCGGCAAGGCTTCCAGATTCTGTGGTGAGTCGTCGAAACCGACCCCTAATGAAAGACAAATTCCCGCCGCCGGTGGTGAGATCCAGTTGCGGCCCCTCCTGCCGCGACCTGCGGTCTGATACTCAGCCAGAAATACCTGGACCTGCCCATCTTCGGGCGGCGCCTGTTCCAGTAGTCTGCTGTTACTCGAATCGACCTGGCCGGCAACTTCGCAGAACGCGATGCGTTCGCGGCACCACTTCGGTAACCCCGCAATAAGCTCTGGAGCATCGAAAAGATCCACCGGATACGGCAACCGAAAGCCTTTTTTCGGGTTACCTCGCACCGTCAGACCCAGACCACGCAGGGTCTTGATCTGTAGATTGATATCGGCACACGGGATTGCCAGCGTCACCGCCAACTCTTCTGCGGAATGCGTGGCCCCGTCAGAAATAATCCTGAGTACCGGAAGCCAACAATCGTGCCCCATCAGAAATCGCGCCGGAATATCGCCAATTGCCCGACCCTCGCTTCCGCGCCGGCTTTAAGGCGCCGAACGTTTTCCCGATGGGTGTAGACCAAAAACAAAGCCATGGATACGGCCAATGTCATCAGTGGCTGGTTGGCCATTTGACCGGTCAGCAGCAAGTAAACAGGCGCGGTAAATCCCGCCATCACGGTCGCCAGGGCCACATAGCCACTCAACATCACGATTAGCAGCCAGACCGCGATCACGGGCAGCAATATCGCCGGCTGAATGAAAGTCAGGGTGCCGATCAGAGTTGCTGCGCCCTTGCCGCCCTGAAAGCCATGCCAGAATGGATAACAATGACCGATAACGGCAGCGGACGAGCAGGCCATGACCAGCCACTCGCGGCCCACGGCCGGGTCCTCGGCAAGCCCGGCAATTGCCAGTACGGGGATCAACGCCGCGGAGACATATCCCTTCCCCATGTCGATAATCATGACGCCGAACGCAAACATTTTTCCCTGCGTGCGAAGGGCATTGGTACCGCCCGCATTGCCGCTGCCCAATTCCCGGATATCCACGCCACCTTTGAGTTTGCCGATCAAGAGGCTGCCGCTGACGGACCCGAGCAAATAAGCCAGCAATATTTTTGTTCCGAGTTCAAGCATCGATACAAACCTTGTTGGCGCACCACGTTGGGCCAGGAACGACACGGCCCACCGGGTTACAATACCCGATAGTTCGGCACAGAAAAACCAAATGACGGATACCTGCGAAGCACACCTGTTTATCAATGGATTTGCCGCTCGTGGGCGCGCGGCGCAGCAGGCCGAAAAAATCAGCCATCGACTATGGCAGGGCGGTTTGCGCCTGACCACTGAGGAGACCAGGTCGCCGGGCAGCCTGATCAACCAGCTGGCGGTCGTCTGCGAAAATGGAGCCAAGAACGTATTGATTGCGGGTGGGGATGGCAGCGTCAATGAAGCCATCAACGGAATCATGGAGGTCGATGCAGACCCGCGACTGGGTTTGGTCGCGATCGGCACCGGCAATGATTTTGCCAAGGCGCTTGGTATACCCCTGGACTGGCGTCGCGCCTGTGATCGGATAATCGACGGAATCAAGCGACCGGAAACCGACGCACGCATCGACGTCGGCCGGTGCAATGAAAGGTTTTTTCTAAACGGTGTCGGCATCGGTTTTGATGCCAAGGTCGCGACAATGGCGAGCCGGATGAAATGGCCTAACGGGCAAAGCCGCTATCCACTGGCGCTGGCGATAACCCTGATGAGCGGTATAGAAATCCCGCAGGTCAGAATCGCCACCGATGAATCCGTGCTGGATATGCCGATCACACTGATCTCAGCGATGAACGGCCGGTTTGCCGGCGGCATTTTTCCGCTGGCTCCCGGCGCGAGAATCGATGATGGTCAGCTTGATATCGTTATCGCCGACGGCATGAACCGCAGACAGGTTATTCGCCTGCTTCCTCGCTTGATGAAAGGGACCCATCTGTCGATGCCCGCTGTAACGCTGATTCGGTCGCGGACACTGAGACTTGAATCCAGCCTGCCTTTGGCGGTGCAAACAGACGGTGAAATACTGACCGCCGCGGCTCGCAATCTGGATATCGAGTTGATACCCGGGCGTCTGTCCGTCATCGGCGGCAGACCTGCCGAATAGTCCGGAGGCAGTCTTTCAGGCGGACCGTGGCGCCTTTCTCATGCTTAGGAGCCTTTCGGACTTAGGATTGTTCTACTGCGGCGGCGAGAAATCAGCCCATTTTCCCGATCCTTTTCGTCAAATAGACCCACTATTCTCCTCAAACGATCGAAAAAATGGCCTCAATTTCCTACGTGCCTCGCGACGAACACCTA
The DNA here is from genome assembly GCA_027292775.1 of Gammaproteobacteria bacterium. Lineage (GTDB taxonomy): Bacteria > Pseudomonadota > Gammaproteobacteria > Steroidobacterales > MnTg04 > MnTg04. The sequence continues at coordinate 3,381 of JAPUGL010000013.1, forward strand.
AGTCCGAAAGGCTCCCAAATAAATACCGAGCAATGTCAGGACGGCGCCCGTCAACTCGGTCGGCGTGATGCTCCTGGAAAAAAACACGACATCCCATACGAAGGCCAGCAAGGGTTGCAAAAGGAGAATCAGACCTACCCGGGAAGCCGGTACCTGGCCAAGACTATGCGCGATCAGCAACCAGCCGAGCACCTGCGCCACCAAGGCATACGCCAGCAAGATACCCAGGTCTATGGACCATGACAACGCGAGCGAGTCACCTGCTGCAGTGGAGCCGATGCCCAACACAGCGGCGCTGATCAGGGACACCAGCGCAAGATCGGCAACCGCGGATCGCTGCCGCCCATCGGTTCGCGTGCGCCTCAGCGAGAGAATATAAGAGGCATAAAACACTGCCGTCAATAATCCCAGCCAGACACCGGTACGGTATTCCTCGGTGAGAATTTTCCATTCAAATCCAACGATCATGCCCAGCCCCAGCAACGCCATCGGGATCGCGACCATGAGCTGCCAGCGCCAGCGTTCGCCAAAGAAAAGCACTCCGGCCAAGGCGAGGAAAAAGACCTGGAAATTGGCGAGCATGGTCGCCAGACCGGGCCCCACATAAATGATGCTGCGGTGCCAGGTCCAAAGATCGGCGGAAAAAAATACCGCGGCGAGAAAAATCGCCAGCGAGCCGGTCAGGCCACTGAAAAGCGGTCTTTTCGTGGCAAGGATATACAGCAACAGGAAACCGCCGCCAAAAAGCACGCGGTAGAAGGCGCTGACGGTGGGCGGGACCGACAGCACCTTTACGAATACAGCGGAAAAGCTAATGAACACCGCGCCGGTCAACAGTCGAATTGTTGCGCTAGCCCGCATATTTCACCCAGGAACCGCGATCCTCGGTGAAATATGCGGGCCGGTTGCAGTATCCAACGGCATAACACATCGCATCAAAAAAGCCGGGGCATCAAAGAGTAAATTCATGGACCAGCGAACTGAGAACCGGATCGCCGCCATCTTTCGGATCGACGGCGTCAACCATGCCACCAACGACATAAAAAGTACCCGCGTTGGCAAGCAGCCCCCGGTGATCCATGGTCGCCTGCGGCAGCCGGCCATAGCCATGCCAGCGGCGCTCGGCCAACCGCCAGGCAAACACATCGGCAGACGCGACCGATACATTGCCGTCATAACCGATGCCGTCATAGTTGTATGGGTTTTCGCTGCCGCCGGCGAAAACGACTTCCCCGTCACGCGTTGCCGTGCCGGTCGCCGCCATCCGGTAGCGAGCCGGACCCGGATGGGGCGCGACCGCTTGCCAGTGAATTCGTCGAATATCGTTGGCGTCGATTTCGCCAAGATAACAGGTATCGACCATTTCGAAGCGCCGGCCGCCATCGTTCGCCAGGCGAACGACAACGCCATCGCAAACCAGAATATGGCTACCGACTATGCCACCCGCGTGGCCGAACACGGCCTCGCCGGGCCAGGGCGTCGCCTGTCTCCAGGAATCCTCCTCGACATCGTAAATCTGCACCAGGTTGACATTGCCCAGATCGTGCCAGCCACTGACCAGGTAAACGTAACGGTCAAGGAATACGACCGAGACCGCATCATCGACCGGCACCGGCATCGTTTCCAGTTCATGCCAGGTTAGCTGGTCCGTATCGAGCCGGTACACTTTTTCCACAGATCTCTCGCTGCCATCCTCGGCAACGGTATATCCACCAAAAACATAAACATTACCGGCAACGGTGGCAGCGGTGCCGGCAAGCCTGCCTTCGCCCCCGGGCACATCGGGCAGGCGCTGCCAGGTTTCGCCCCCTGGCGGCAAATGCCAGGCCTCGCTGGCAACGTTTTGCCAGCCGCGGCCGCCGGCCAGGCCCATGAAACTGAGCAGATGAAAACCCTCGGCGCTACGGAAACCAGCCACCGCATTGTTACTGACCGGATGGGGTAGCTCCGGACCGTGTACCGTGACGATGCCGCTTTCCTGCTCCATGGTACAGGCGAGCAGACCGGCAGTGAGCAGACAAATCGGCAGGATACTCTTCATCGGGTACCGTCCAGCCAGGCAGACCGCGCCGTCAGAATCTCGTTGCCAGCCTTTTCATCTATCTGCAGCTGGCAGCAATTCTGCGGACTTTTTTCGACCAGCAGCGGCAATTCGATCAAGACGTCGTCGCGAAAAATTTTCAGCCGCGTGCTCTGTCCCGACTGTAGCCGGCGGAGACGCTTTACAAGCGTCTTGCCGGTGAGCCGGATATCGTTCAGGGCCAGTAATTCGTCGCCAGCGGACAAACCGGATTTCTGCCCCGGACCATTCTCCAGCACATGAGTTACAAGCAGGCGGCCCGCCTCCACCCGGGTCTTGATCCCAAGCCACACCGGTATGCTTTTGCCCTTCACCGAACCGCCAGGGTCATCGAGAGAAACGGCAGGTCTCTCCTTATAGACGACGCCGACAGTCTCGAGATACTCGGCCAACGGCAAATCGTCAGTTCCGCGAACTGCATTGTCGAAAAACCCTTTTAGCTCCAGGCCACTGACTTCACTCGCCAAATCTTCGAAGGCCGTTTCGGGCATGCCCGTCTCGCTCTGACCGTATTTGTCCCAGACCGCTCGCATCACATCGTCCAGGGAACAAGCGCCGTTGGTCTCGCTGCGAATCAACAGATCGAGAGCAAGCGCGACCAACGATCCCTTTGCGTAATAACTGACTATGGCGTTAGGCGAGTTTTCGTTCTGCTGGTAAAACTTGCTCCAGGCATCGAAACTGGATTCCGCCAGTGACTGGTGCAGACGGCCCGGCCCCTGAAGAACACGGGTTATCGTCTGTGACAACAGCTCCAGGTAACTGCAATCGGTTATCACACCGCTTCTGACCAGCGCCAGGTCGTCATAATAGGAGGTAACACCCTCGAAGACCCAAAGCATTTCCGTATAGGCCTCGGCGGACAGATCGCTCTCGGCCAGCGCGGCCGGACGCAATCTTTTGACATTCCACATATGAAAATATTCATGGCTGCACAAGCCGAGAAAGCGGCGATATCCCTTGCTGATACCGTCTTCAGCCTGCGCGGGAAGATCGTCGCGCCGGCTAATCAGCGATGAACTGTTGCGATGTTCCAAACCACCGTAGCCATCGCTGACAACAGTTAACAGGAACAGGTAGTTGTCGACCGGCACGGACCCAAACAAATCGATGTGCTGGTGGCAAATAAGCGCGAGGTCTGTAGCCAGCCGGTCTTTGTCCGCATCGTGTTTACCACTGATGGCCATTGTGTGCGGAATTCCGCCCGCGCTGAACTCAAGGAAATCGAGGTCGCCCATTTCTATCGGGCAGTCGATCAGTTCCGCATAGCTTTGCGCCTGGAAATCCCCGAATCCCCGGTCGTTAACCTGGACAACCTGGAGCCCGGTCGCGAGCTGCCAATGTCCCGTATCGCCCGACGGTGGAGAAATACTGATGCAGGATGGCCACTCCTCCTGACCATGAGCGCGCAGGAAAATATTGCTGCCGTCAAAAAACCCGTGTCGTTGGTCCAGGTAAGCGCCACGCACAGAACGATCCTTGGCATAAACCTGGTAGTGAATAGTCAATCGGCCATTTACGGGTGCGCACTGCCAGGTTGATTTATCGAGTTTTTTGACAGCAACGCTGTCATTGAGCGAGCGTGCGGAAAGGCTCGTGATATGGCGGGCAAAATCCCGGATCCGGTAACTTCCAGGCACCCATGCCGGGAGCGACAATTGCTGGCCTTTCGAGTCAGGCTCCGAAATTTCGAGCTCGATATCGAACAGATGTGCGTTCGGCCGTGCCGCCTCGATTTTGTATCGAGTGGCTGACTTCACGCTGGCGGCTCGGTCAGTTTCAGTGTCAGGCACTTGGCGGAACCGCCTGCCTTCAGAAACTCCGTTAACGGCACTTCGATCACTTCGAAACCCGCTTTGGCCAGTTCGCTTTTCAAGCTCGAAGAAACCCGGTTCATAATAATCTTGTCTTTGATATTGATGGAATTACAGGCAAAGCGCCCCGCGTCCTCGCTACTGACAACGATGCGTTTGTCGTCCGGGATACGGGCCGTGATTTTTTCCTGCGACTCCTCATCGAATGCCGGTGGATGATACATCAGCCAACCGCCACTCAATGGGCAGAAACAGGTATCGATATGATAAAAACGCGGATCTACAAGCCGGATTGAAATGACTTCTTTCGCAAAGAATTTTTCCAGATGAGGATGTGCTTCGATCTCGGTACGAAATCCGTATCCGACCCAGAGCCAATCGCCACCCCTGTCGAAAAGCGAATCTCCGGCACCCTCGAAACCGATCTTTTCATCGAGTGGATACAGATCGAATCCATTCTCGCCGAACCATCGCTTGAAGTGTTTTTCCTCCGCCCGTCGTTCGATCGGCATGAAATGGCTGGCCATCGCCTTCTCGCCAAGTACGGTTCCGGCGTTGGCCGTAAAAACCATGTCGGGCACACCGACTTGAGGCTCAATCAATACAACATCCGCATGTTCTGAGATGGTATCGCGCAACCGCGTCCATTGTTGTTCCGCCAGTTCGAGCGAAAGATTCCCTTCGTTGCCATCCATCCACGGATTTATTGCATAGTCCACACCGAAGAAATCCGGCGGACACATGAGAATTCTATCTCTGGCCATTCGGCAGGGATCCCCAATAAAAGAAGGCGCGATATTACCCCATTCGACGATAAGCTGCGCCGGCGCGTGGCGGGCCGCTACCGATGCATAGCTTGGTCCTGGAGCGCGGCGGCGATCGACACCTCCGGGCCTGCTTTCAGGCAGCGCCTGCATCCGATCGATGATTACGGGATCTACCAGCGATGATAGGCGGGGTGTCCTTCGGTAACGGCAACAAAGGTGCCTCGGCAAGTATCGCAAACCGTCCCATCGACGATGAGTTCACCGTCGACCACCACCTTGTTACCTTCAGATTCCACGACCCAGGCACGCAACGAAACCGGACCTTTCGAAGGAGTCGGCCTGAGCAACCGGATTGAGTAGGCTGCGGTCACCGTGCATGGCGCCGTGTTCGCGCCTGTCTGGTTCATCAGGTACCAACTGGCCGTCCAGTTGCAATGGCAATCGAGCAGAGACCCGATAATGCCGCCGTTGAGCATGCCGGGAAACGCCTCGTGATGCGCCTCCGGCGTCCATTCGGCAACCAGTTCCTCGCCTCGTGGAAAACTTCGGATACGCAGGCCTTTTTTGTTAGCTGGACCGCAACCGAAGCACTCGTTGTGTGGTGCATATTTTTCCTGCAGGCAAGACTCATTCACTGTCCTGGCTCCCTGGTTTCTTTGGTAAATGGATTTCCGCAAGCATGCAACGCACACTGCCGCCGGCGCTTTTCTCGATGGTATCGATGGATGCCGCAACAATATGCGTTCGGCGCGACAGGGTCTTGCGTTGCTCCGCAGTCAGGCTGTTCAGCGCCTGACTGGACATCGCGAGTATGCGTCCGCCGTTCGTCGATTTCAGCTCTAGCATATTGCCAGCGAAGCTTGCCATTTGTGCATAACTGATATCAATCACTTCGTGACCGGTGTCGTGCAGCCTGTTCAACACTGACTGACGTTGCCCTCCGTTTATGCATTCAGCGCAGATGACTGCGAAATCCTGACCGATACACAACACGACGTTGGTGTGATAGATAGCGGCGCCGTCCTCTCCCAGGGCATCAAACACCACCAACTCATAATCCGTCCTGCGGGCGAACTCAGCCAAAAGATCCGGGTTAGTACGTGCCGACTGGCAGGCATAGGCAATGTGGTTTTCGCGGTCGAGAACGATGCTGCCAGTGCCCTCAAGAAATTTCTCATCAGCCTCGAACGAACTCAAGTCAATAGTTTGCTCGATCCTGAACCCATGATCCGCACTCAGAGAACTCAGGATATCTTCGCGTCGTTCCGGTCTGCGATTGCTTGCCATCATCGGGTACAGAACAGCGGTTCCGTCGGCGTGCGTGCTCAGCCAGTTATTCGGAAAGATGGCATCCGGCGTATGTGGTTCCGGCGTATCGTCAAAAACCATAACATCGATGCCTACAGCCTCAAGGGTCGCCACAAGATTGTTGAATTCGGCCAACGCCTTCTCATGGATAAGATCGTCGCCGGGTGAATGGTCCTGCTGCTGGAAGCGGTTACTTTCGGCGGTCTGCGGATTGGACTGAAAACGAAATGGCCGGATCATCAGGACCGAGGAACTGGTCTGTGGCTCAGCCGGTCGGGCCATTGTTTGTCTCCATCGAAGCAATAAGGACAGTTTACTATCCCCCGGTCTTCACCTACAGCGATTGCTATACTCACTGCGGCCGCAACCCGCAAATTCCGGCCCGGGTTTCAGCAAATGGACGAAAAAGAAAAAATCAGACTAGTACTTCAGGATGTCTCCCGGGCGATCGAATCCGGCGATTTCCAAAAGGCATTCGAATTGAGCCGCCATGCTTGTGACCTGCAGCCCGATAACGCCAGATTTTGGATCACTGCTGGTACATTGAGCGGTCAGCTTGGGGAACTCGAACAAGCCGAACAATGCCTGCGCAAGGCGCTGGCGCTGGCGCCCGATTCAGCCATCGCTCTGGAAAATCTGAGCGTTACTTTGGTCGGCAGGGGTGAGGCTCAAAAAGCGCTTGAATACACTACCCAGGCCATACGTCTGAAACCTACGGCAACAACCTTTGATCGGCGGGGTTACATTCTGGCGCAACTGGGACGCCATGACGAAGCGATTCGTGATTTTGGCAAGGCGCTGGATGCCGATCCTCAACTGGCCGACGCGCATAACAATCTCGGTGTGTCGCTGCAAGCGACCGGCAACTACGAGGAGGCGATCGAAAGTTTTTCGCGTGCCACGACCTTGCAGCCGAAACATGCCGATGCATGGAACAACAAGGGGCTGGCCTGCCAGGCGCTGGGCAGGTTCGACCAGGCGCTGGTCGCTCATCGGCGGGCAGTGGAGTCGGATCCGCAACACAGTAACGCCCTGGCAGAACTGGCTGCAACACTCGAACGCGGCAACGAGATTAGCGAGGCACGAAATGCCGCAGAAAGAGCGCTTGAAGCCGAATCGGGCCAGCGCAAGGCCAGTCTGGTCCTTGCCGTGCTCGACCGTCGTGACGGCGAGCTTGAATCCGCGGAAGCGCGCTGCCGTGCGTTGCTGGCGAATTCAGAACATGATCAAGAGAAAGGCGAAATTTCGCTGGAACTGGCCCATTGCCTGGACAGGTTGCGTCGTTACGACGAGGCGTTCGCGTTTTTTGAACGCGGGCAGGAATTCTTGCTAAAAAGTTGGCGGTGCCCGCCTGACAAGAAAGTTTACCTCGGGCAGATCGCAGCGAGTGCGCGATGGCCTCTGCCGGACAATACCGGAACTTGTAACAATTCTGCCCAGGACAAAAGAGCGCCCGCTTTTCTGGTCGGCTTTCCGCGATCCGGGACAACGCTGACCGCAAGGATTCTGGGCGCGCACCCGGATGTCATTACAAGTGATGAACAACCCCTGGTACGACGGCTGATGGAGTTTGCGGAGGTGTCCCTGGGCCTGCAACCCGGATCGCTTACAGCGGATCAGCGCAGCGCGCTTAGCGATGAGTATTGGCGAATGGCGGAAGCGGGCGCCACCAAACCGCAAGCGGACACGGTTTTCCTCGACAAGCTTCCGCTGAATATCACCCGTATCGGTTTTATTCGACAGGTGTTCCCGCAGGCGAAAATTATCGTGGCGCTACGCGATCCGCGCGATGCCTGCCTCAGCACGTTTATGCAATCGTTCAAGCCCAACCCGGCGATGGTTCATTGCACAAGTTTGCCGGATGCCGCCACTTTGTATTGCAAGGTGATGAACACATGGCTGGAGATTTGTAAAAACGACTTACCCGGGTTTTTTGAAACACGTTACGAGAGCCTGGTCGAGAATTTTGAATCGTCAGTGCGACAGTTACTCGAGTTTCTTGGTCTGGAGTGGGCTGCGGATGTCGCCCGATTCCACGAAAAAGCCAGGTCTGCTTACATGAGCACGCCAAGCTACCAGGCGGTTAGCGAACCGATTTACCGGTCTGCCCGAAACCGGTGGCAGAACTACCAGCAACCTGTGCAGGAGATAACACCGTTGCTCGCCAAGTATCTGAACGCTTTCGGTTATACGGACCGAGACTGAGGCCAGCGACCCGGATCGGCCAGTTCATAGAACTCGATCATCATTTCCAGGCCCGCTTTCACACTCCATGCAGGCTATTCTTTAATCGAGAATTGACGGATCGACATTCAGCTTGCTGAGATCGCCATCGACCAGCGCCAGGGTTTTTGGATCTATCACTTTGTGCCACAGAATGGGCACATCTGCGAGCAGGAGCATACCGACATATCCCGATGGCAGTTGTGGAGCATCGTCGAAATGCCTCAGCGACTGGTATCTTCGTGACGCATGATAGTGGTGGTCGGAGTGGCGTTGCAGGTGGAATAACAAAATATTGGAGGCCACATGATTGGCATTCCAGGAATGTCTTGGCTGGCACGCCTCGTATCTTCCATCGGGCAACTTCTCCCGGAGCAGACCGTAATGCTCGACATAGTTGGCACCGGTTAGCTGAAACCAGGCGATCGGCGCCTGTAGCAAAAGAAACGCCAGGGCAAACCAGCCAAAAAAACCAGCCAGAAATCCATACAGGGCGACAGACATGGCCAGCGATTGCAAAATGTTGTTGCTGATCGACCAAGGCTTCCTGCCCAGCTGCGCAAGACGCCGCTTTTCGAGCTGCCATCCACGCCTGATGCCACCGGGAATCTCGCGCCTCGCGAACCGGTATATGCTTTCGCCAAAACGGGAACTCGCAGAATCCTCCGGCGTCGCTACCTGCACATGATGTCCAGCGTTATGCTCGACATTGAAATGAGGATAAACGGGAACCGCCAGAACCATCTTCGCCAGGTTCTTCTCCAGCCTCGGTTTCTTGTGACCGAGTTCATGGCCGGTGTTGATTGCCATACCGTTGACCACGCCGGTGGTAATTACGAGGGCGGCAAAGCCCGACCAACCGACATCATGCGTCCCAACGAACCAGGCCACTGTAATCAGGGTGATGAAAAACATCGGCACCGCGGCGAATGTCAGATAGCGATAGTAGCGGTCGTCTTCAAGTTGCGGAACGATTTGCTCCGGCGGGTTTCTCTCATCCTCGCCGAGCCAGAAATCCAACAGGGGTACCAGCGTGTAAATCAACAGCAACGGAATCCACAGGGTCCATTCCCTGCCGCTGAGCATGACCAGGCCGATGCTGAACAGCGGCACCAGTGGAAAAAACGAAGCGATCATCCATCCATATCGCCGGGTGTCCTGGTAATTGATTTCTCCCTGCCCGGGAAGTGTCACTGAGTACGTATGCATGAACGTTTCTCCATGGGGCTATGGCCACCGGAGTGCGCATCTTCCAGAACATTAGACGCGTCAGTCGCAGTATAGCGCCGCCTCCGGGTCGGTGCAGGGTCTGCACCGCCTCAACCATATGAGGTGCAACTTATTGAATTTATAAAAAAAAATAGAACTAATGGCGTCCTACCGTTAGCAACGGCATTTTCTTTGATGGAATAGTGCGACCCTGGTCCTCCAAGACCTGACTTTCTGATGCCACAATCAGCCCAATTTGAGCCATTTACCGATATCGCATGGCCACAAAACCAG
>JAPUGL010000130.1 GCA_027292775.1 Gammaproteobacteria bacterium
TCGACACCGGCGGTGGTGACGCCATCGACGGCAATTATGTAATCGCCTGTAGATACATTGACACCAGGCTGGGCCAGGGGTGAGCGAGCCTGCTCGTACCAGTCCTGGCCGGCAAATATCTTCTCGACGCGGAAGAATCCATTAGCCGGCATAATCACCGCACCCAGCAGACCACCGTTCAGCCGTTCTACCGAGGGCTGATCGCCCGATTGCACGTAATTGTGACCGGCATTCAGCTCGCCGGCAATTTCGCCAAAAATATAATCCAGGTCTGCGCGGTGGGCCACGAATTCGACAAGTGGCGCATACTGATCGCGAATCGCCGGCCAGTCATTGCCATGCATATTGGGGTCGTAAAACCAGTCGCGGACGATGCGCCATTGGTCAACATACATCTGACGCCACTCGACCAGCGGATCTATCCGCAATTGCATCGTGGAAAGATCGAGCTTGCCGCCATTGTCGGTACTTTGCTCGGCGGCAGCGTCGACGATGCCCCAATCGTCGCCCTGGATGTAAAGTAACTTCTCACCACCGCTGGCAAGAACGTAACCGTCGATACCGGCAAGTACGGTGTCGTCTTTTTCGGAGTCGATATCGTAGAACCTGAGTTCTGCATCATGGTCATGGTCCTGACCCAACATATAGAACAACCCTTTGTCGTTAGCCGACAATGCGCTGATGCTGCCACCGGCTTCATTCAATGCGGTAACCCGGCTCTCGAAGCCTTGCGGCACGACATCGATTAATTTTTCTTCCTCAGTGCCATTATCGTCGCCATCGTCCTCATCACCGTCGAGCGATACTTCATCGCTTTTCGGCCGGTGCAAGGCTGGCGAATCGGGTGTCAGCAGACCCGCAAATACACGGGTCGAGTCGTTATAGATATACGAGGAATCACGATCGCCGAATGTCAGGTTGAAATCGCGATCCGATGCAAAATACAGATAACGCCCTTGCGGGTCGAAAACCGGTTCGGAGTCATTGGTATCGCTCGATGTCATCTGGTGTTTGTTTTTGTTACGCAGTGTATACAACCAGATATCGCCCCCCAGGTTGGCCGGGTTGCCTTTTACATAGACGAGATAACGGCTGTCCGGTGACCAGCTGTATTCCTGGATATCGATCATCGTGGAATGATCGACCTGGGTAATCCTGCCATTTCTGACATCGACATACTGCAGGCGCTGTTTCTTGTCGCCAAATGCGAGCTTTGAACTGTCCGGCGACCAGACCAGCGGAAACCGCCAGACATCGCCACCTTTGGTCACTTGCCTGGCCGGTGCCGAACCATCCTGTGGTGCAATATAGATCTCGTATTCGCCGGTCGCGTCGCTGAAATACGCGAGTGATTTGCCATCGGGTGACCAGGCGACATGAATTTCACGTGCGGTCGGTGTCTTGCTGATGTTGCGGATTTGCCCGTCCTTGGCAGGGACCGTAAAGATTTCACCGCGAGCGGCAAAAACCACACGTTTGCCATCAGGAGAGATGTCTACCGTCTGAACATTGGCCGCCGCGTTGACATAGCGCGGCATGCGACCCGGCAAATCGCCGGTCACTTCGATCTCCAGCCGCGCCGCCGCTCCGGTGGCGGGGTCATAACGATACAGGTAGCCGCCATTTTCATAGACGATCGCCTGCGGGCCGGCGCTGGGCCAAAGCACGTCGAATTCCTCGTGTGCCGTGACCTTTTCGTGCTCGCCGCTCTCCTTATATATATACAGGTTTAGCTTGTAGTCGCGATCCGAATCGAAATAGATGCTATCGCCAACCCACATCGGCTGATTATCGGTCGCCCGGTCAGTGGTTAGCTGTCTGGCGGAATTGTCGGCAAGGTCATAGACCCAGACATCCTGTGCACGACCGCCACGATACCTTTTCCAGGTACGGAACTCGCGATCGATCGGCGTGTACACGACCTTGCTGCCATCGGGCGAGAACATACCGCCGCCGCCTTCAGGGATATCCATCGGCATCTCCGTGCCGCCGGACGCGGGAATCAGGTAGTACCTGCCCATGCGCACGCCCCAGGGAAGACGATTCGCACGCACCATGATGTGCTTGCCATCCGGCGTCCAGTCGAGCACCCGGTAATCGAACCCACCACGGGGTGGCATCGGGCCGACATCGTTGTACCAGGTGAGCTGGGTCGGCGTTCCGCCGGTGCTCGGCATCACGTAAACCTGTCGGGTGCCGTTATATTCGGCGGAAAAAGCGATTTGCGAGCCATCCGGCGAAAACTTCGGGAATATCTCCATGCCCTCGTCGGAAGTCAGCCGCCTGGCCGTGCCACCGGACACATCCGCGACATAAATATCGCCGGCATAAACAAAGGCGACCTTGTCCATGTGAATATCGGGGAAACGCAGCAAGCGCGTAGGTTCCGCGCTAAGCACACCGGAAAGAAGGGCCAGGACTGGCAGCAAGATCAATCGACGCATGGTTATTTCCTTTGGCAATGCCGCAGACATAAAGCGGCCAATGTATACGAATCCCTGCCAATCAGACAGTGGCATGAGGCTGCAGGTTTAAATCGTGGGCCTAATCGTTTTTGAGTGTGTTGTTCGCGAGCACCATTAATAGATGCTTCGGCGGACGACACGGTCGCAAGCTGGCAGCGGCACAAAAAAACCCCGCCCACACCATAAAGGCGGGGCGAGGCCAGCTTTGGGGACAGGATGAAGGCCCCCGGGGAAGAATTATTGTTTTGGGTTTTCCTGGCTAAGCTCCACTAGCCAGGCGGAGGCCGACTCACTCACCACGCCGAACTCGTCGGCCAGTGCCTGGTGCAAAAAGTGCGATCCCGCCGCCCCACCGATTTCACCCAGCGCGTCAACCGCGGCGAGGCGGATCGTGGCATCCTCATCCTGCAGTGCGAATGCCAGCACAGTCGCAACTTCATCTCCTCCCAGACCGGAAAGTGCATCCAGCGCCGCCGCCCGGATTCTCGGTGACGGGTCAAACATCGCCTGTTGCAAAACCGGCATTGCGGATGTTCCATCGATATCGGCAACGGCATTGACAGCCTCCTCGCGAACCGCGAGATTCTGGTCGTTCAAGGCTAATTCGGCCAGTTTCGCGTGCGCCCAGTCGCTGTCCGCTGTGGTCATGCCGGACACAGCCTCGATACGGACCCTTGCATCCGGGCTCATCAAGGCCGCATGCAATGGCGGCGTATTATTAGCAGCAGCGTGGCCACGCTCCGTGTCTCTCGCAAAAACCCACAATGTGTCGGGCTGCAACGGTGATCCACTGCGCAGAACATAGCTATGGTTGCGCATTATCCGCGCTACCGCATCAGCCAGGATCAGACCGTCGAAGTCAATAATTATCCGTTGATCGAGCAGCCGCTTTGACCGGACAACAAGGCCTCGTTGCCGCGTGATTTCTTCAAGCACCGAGCCAACTGTCACGCCGCAGGATTGCACCGACAAAAACGGCCCGGTTGCACGAACATCGAGGCAAGCGGGAGAGATCTGATTCGATACACCGGCTAAATCGACTGTGTATCGATCGTCCTTCCCGCAAGCCCCGATCAGAACAGCGAAACCTAACAGCAAATATACTGAGCCGCTCAGCCCGCAGCCATGCTTAAAATAATTCCGGCGCACGGCACTATTCTAAGACAAAGCAGCTCTCACTTGCCGTCTGGTTGAAGCTTTCTTCCCTGACCAATATTTCGTATTTGAACTCGTCACCCAACACGATGAACGCCTCCGGAATGGTCATCGAAAACACATTCGGCGGCAGAATCACGCTCATCTCGGCCGCGAACTCTTCGCCGTCTACTTCGAATTCGACCTCGACGACGACCTGATAGTTATGAATCTCGATATCCATCGAGTCCCTGGGCGATCCCAGATCTTCATGAGAAGAAACGACTTCTGCCCAGCCGATGGTGACCGGCGCGCTGGTTTCCGTAGCGTCGTAGTCCGGATCAGCCTCGTCGCAGACCAGTGCCATCGGATCGCCATTCACGGTCGCCTGGGGCGGCGACGGCATGATGTGGGTAAGCTCCACCTCGCTTTCCAGCATCTCACCCTCGAGCGTCGTGCCGGTAATGAGATAGTCATCCGCCGGGAAACGGTCAAAGAAGTCGGCCGGATCCAGTTCGGCGAATATCGGTTCGGCGCTTTCGAAGAAAAACTCGGTTACACCCTGTTTTCGCAGGTTTCCCAGCACACGGACATTGAGCAAAAGTTTGCCGCCGGATTCCGTGATCTGCAGCTTTTTCCACCCATCGCCGTCAATCAACGAATGAATACCGAGATCGCCATCGGTATTGTTGAGCTCGAAGAAGAGCTCGGCCTCATCAAACGAGTTCTCGTCTTCCTCATGTTCCTCGGCCCATGCCCAGGGTGCGGCAACCAGAAACAAAGTAGCCGTCAGTCCCACCAGGTAGATGGACCGCATTCGTATGTAACTATTCATTTTAGCCTCCTGTTCGCCGGACAGTTATTTGCGTTCAGCCAATCACCGCGGCGTCTTTATTTACCATTTCTTTAGACATCACACCCGCAGAAAATCGGTCGCCCGACGCTGTTGCCACGCGGCCTGCTATCGTGTCGAATGAACGGGACGTATAGAGGTTCTATTTCTTCTGGAACACCATATATATCAATGGATTACGCTATTTGTCGCGGATCCGTTTTCTTTCCGGGTAGCACGCTGAGTAGCAATCGGGCAGAAATCAGCTCAAAAACGGTATTTTTAGATGCCCAGACCACTCCCTGACAAAATTGACAAAAGCCCTGTGATTACCTTGTCAATGTGTGGCGACGTCATGACAGGGAGGGGTATAGATCAAGTGTTGCCCAGACCCTCCGATCCCCGTCTCTACGAATCATATGTAAAAAATGCCACCAAATATGTAGCGCTTGCGCAAACGGTTAGCGGCCCGTTCCCAAAGCGCGTGGATTTCTCCTATCCGTGGGGTGATGCCCTCGAAGAACTTGAACGGGTAACGCCTGATCTCAGGATAATCAACCTGGAGACGGCAATTACTAAGAGCGACGATTTCTGGAAACACAAAGGCATCAACTACCGTATGCATCCGGAGAATATTCCGTGCCTCCAGGCTGCCAGGATCGATTGTTGCTCGATCGCTAACAACCACGTTCTGGACTGGGGATATGCCGGCCTATTAGAGACTTTGGCCGCGTTAAAACAGGTAAACGTGAAATGCGCCGGCGCGGGCAGGAACATCACCGAGGCGGAGGCGCCGGCGGTGATGGAGGTGGACGACAAGGGGCGGGTACTGCTGTTCGGATACGCATCGCCGAGCAGCGGGGTGCCACACGATTGGGCGGCGACGAAAACGCGACCGGGCGTCAATTTTCTTGCAGACCTATCGCAAAAGACCGTTCAGCATATAGCCGCACAGGTGCAGAAAGTGAAACGAGAGCGGGATATCGTCGTTGCATCCATCCATTGGGGCGATAACTGGGGCTACGAGATTCCCGATGAACAAAGGACCTTCTCCCATCAGTTAATCGATGAGGCTGGCGTGGACGTAATCCACGGGCATTCTTCTCACCATCCAAAGGGCATCGAAGTTTACGAAGACAGGCCGATCATGTATGGCTGTGGTGATTTTCTGAATGACTACGAGGGCATCAGCGGTTACGAAAGGTATCGGGACGACTTGGTGCTGACGTACGTTGTAACCATGCAGCCGCGGTCGGGCAAGCTTGTACGGTTCGAGATGATTCCCTTCCAGATCAAACGATTCAGATTGAATTACGTGTCACGGAGTGATTCCCACTGGCTTAGGGACGCCTTGGACAGGGAATGTGCGAGATTCGGAGGTCATGTAGAACTGAGCGAGACCGATCGCTTGACGCTGGGCACAGGGCCATTCCTGAAAGGTTCTCCCACCGGCACAATTGCTCAGCGAGGATAAAGGACGCGGAAAAATCTCTCTGAGAGGAAGCCAAAAACGCCCGGCAATCACCCAAGCATATGTGTGACTGGCGCTCCCCTGTTACTGGAAATTATACACGATTCAGGTGTGGGCGGAGTTAACTCGGGTCAACGTCCGCAATAGGCCGAAAGCAGGCATTTCGCTGGGATCATTGGCGCGGAGAGCGCTCTGGAATATGCCCTACGGGATAACTTATCGTCACAGTAGAACGACGGCATACGATTTTGGATTAAAAAAAGTTGAAAACTGGGTGAATTCGAACTGGAAGAGTAGAATTAAACCGGTTGGGAAAAAAATGCGAATTTTCTCGGTAATTCTCGCCCTCGTATTCGCTCTCAGTTGCGGCGTTGCCCTCGCCGAACCCAGATCAGATAAATGGCAGTATCAACTCACGCCCTTTCCCTATGCTTGGCTGCTGGTCATCGAAGGCAACTTAAAATACAATCTGCCACCCGGCAGCGGCAGTCCTAATATAAGCATCGGACCGACAGACTGGCTGGATTTTTCGAACTTCGGCGGGGTCGTAAGCGGCAGCGCAAGAAAGCGCGGCTTTGCTATTTTTTCTGATCTTGTCGTCTTGCGCACCTCATCAAATAACAATGGCAGAGTCGTTTCGGTCGAAGATACCGTTACCATCCCCGGTACCCGAACAACCATCCCGGTAAGCGCCGCTTTGAACCTGAATACACAGACCGAACTCGATGGTATTGTCTGGATGCTTGCAGGTGGTTATGCCCTGAAGGAACCAGACACGACAACTCTCGATGTTTTCGCCGGATTGCGTTTCTTTGCTGTTGATGTTGAGTCGAACTGGAATCTGACCGCGGCAATCACGACACCCGGGGGCGAGGTGGTGCTACCGGCACAGGGCAGCATCAAGCGCGGCACAGACTTGTGGGATGGCATCGTCGGAATACGTGGCCATCTTGGAATCGGGGCCGGACTCTGGTCCGTGCCGTATTATTTCGACGTCGGCACCGGATCGTCCCAATTGACATGGAACGCGATGGCCGGGCTGGCATACACGTTCAAATGGGGTGAAATTTTTGCCGTGTATCGTCACCTTGAATATGATCAGAATTCTGACAGTCTCCTGCAAGACTTTAGTTTCAGCGGCCCGACATTGGGTGCAAGTTTCGACTTCTGAAAGAGCGGCAATCAACCGCAATGGGAAAGTCCTTCCTTACGATTGCAAGTTACTGCGCTTTCAGGAAGATACGGCCGTCGTCAACCCAAATCGATAGGAACGGCCAGTGCAGCCGCTTATCAGGCGGAAAGCTTTGGCTATCAGCCATCCTTTCTCCCTGGCGATTAGATGGTCAGTGGTCGATCGTTTCAGATCATTCCTCGTCCGATTGATTACTCTTCAAGTTCGGCCAGAACCCCATCCAAAATCGCGATCAGCGCCTCGCGGTCATAGGTATATGTCTGTCCCTCGTTGAGTTGCACCATTTCGCGCATCGCCTGCGTAATCGTGATCTTCGCCTCAAACTCATTGGGTACGACCATGTAGCGCAGCTTGGGATCATCGGCGAACAAGGCGTGCATCACGGCAGCGGAGACTTCGTCCGGCTCTTTATATTGGGAACGATCGGCAGGGCCTTCCGATATGCGTTTCATTTGCTCTGCATACGGGGAATCTTCAACGCTCTTGTCGTTGTCTTCCATGCGCTGGCGCAGGCTCTTGAAAATATCGGATTTATAATTACCGGGTTCGACCACGCTGACCTTCACATCCAGGCTCTGCATTTCCCTGGCCAGCGAGTCGGTATAGGCCTCGATGGCGTGTTTGCTCATGCTGTATGGACCGGCCAATGGGCCGGACAAGATGCCGGCGATCGAACCGATCGTGGTAATCCTGCCCTTTGATTCTATGATCAACGGCGCAAAGGCCTTTGTGATCCGGTATGGGCCATAGATATTCACATCAAACTGAAAATCCAGCTCAGCTTCATCGACTTCGATCAATGGCGCAAAAATAGCCACGCCGGCATTGTTGACCAGGCCATAAAGCCCTCTGCCTTCTTCACGGACCATCTCGACCTAAGCGTCGATATCTTCCTGCACCGTGACGTCGAGTCGAACCGACTGGACATTTTCAATCGCATCGAGCTCGACAAGGTCTTTT
>JAPUGL010000131.1 GCA_027292775.1 Gammaproteobacteria bacterium
CTGCCGATCCGCCAGCGTCACCAGGAATGACTTGGCGGTCGCACGCTTGCTGCGGGTCACGTATTCCGTGTAACTCGGGTAAGCCACTGCAGCCAGCACGCCGACAATCGCAATTACGACCATCAACTCGATCAGCGTGAAGCCACCTTGGTCGTTTTTTCTGTCATCGTTGTTCATTATTCCAGATTCCAAAATTGTAAATTCAAATGTCGCCGGCTGTTGCGATTATCAAGCGCTAAAGATCGGTATCTTCCGCGTTGTACCAGAAGGTCTTCCATCGAGTAGACGAGGTCGCATTTTCCGTCGTCAAGTCGGGCCGCAGCAGTTTGTTTGGCGGCAGGGACACGACTTCGGCCGGGATGCCTTCCGAATTCAGCAGGGTACTGCGATCGCTGGCGGTGCTCGCTACGCCGGAATTGTCCAGATCATCATCAGTCGAATCGTAGTTCTTGACCGCGAATGCGTTTTGCAGACTAATTGCGTAAAGCAGGCCATTCCCTTCCGATGGCGAACATTGGTTTGCCTGCAAACCGATCGGGGGTAAATAAGTGGTAAAGAATACGGTTCCACCGATGGTCAGCGGCGTCGACAAGCTCTTTTCGCCGGTCCCGGTCAGGCCCAAGCGCCAACCGTTACTGAGATCCAGCGCACAAAGGCCTGCCTGCAGGCAATTATCGGTCACATCGGCAAGACCGGCATGCGTGAGCAAACTGTCTGCCCCGCCACCGATCGCAATATTGCGATCCTTGATCATATAAAAGAAATCGTCAGCCCGGCCGCCCTTGCCCAAAGGATCGGGACGATTGCCCGAGCCAATCAGAACGGCATCGAATGCGCCGATGCCGTCACGACTGGGCACAAGATCCGGACGATGGAAGAATCGCCGGTCATCGGCTGCACCTGGCGCCGCGACCGAGTGCCGGCCCAGATTGGCCAGCATCGTTATTTTCCAATTGCCGGTGCTATTGCCAGCCAGGTCTGCACGCCAGACTTTGCCACCGGAGTCGCCAACAATGACGCGGTCGGTCAAACCATCGCCATCCATATCGGCAATGGCGACCGGCGATGGGAAACCGTCCAACATGTCATTGTGGACAAAGATGTTCGCTGCAGCAGCCCCTTCGCCTACGGCCTTCCAGATCAGCGCACCGGTTTCAGCATCAACGACATACAATGCGTTGCCTTCCGCGTCGTTGGTGCCGACGCCTGATCGGTCATCCTTGTTTGCGTCATAGCCGCCTGCAAAAATCAATACCGCCTGCGGCCCGAAGCCGAGATCGACTTTGCCGACACGCGGCGTCGAAAATGTCATACCCAGCTCGCTAAAGTCGGGGTCGGAATTATCGATATCCCAGAGGAATTCGGGATTTTCCGGGTCGGTTACATCAAGCGCGTGCAGGAATTTGCCGCCACGACGCGCGCCAATATATACATAGGCCTTGTCGCCATCGATGGCTTCGATCGTGCCGTCGCCATCGACATCGAGCATATAACCAACCGGTGAACCGTCAACCGTATACGGGTGGCTGAAGGAAGACGGGTTCGCGCGCAACTCGGGCAGCACATCCAGCGTTTCTTTCGGCATATAGGCCCAGACTTCCTCGCCGCTTTCGCCACCCGAGGCCGTGGTGTTGCGAATCATATGCAGGTAGCCGTCGTTTGACGCTATCGCCAGGAAAATGGCTGGATTGGTATCGCTATAGCTGCCCCACGCACCATAGTTGAGCGGCAACGGCCGCGAGTGCAGGGGATCGGCCATGACCCAGGAACGCGCTTCGGCAAGAATTCCGTCATTGTCCAGATCGTCAACGTCATATCCGCGTGCGTACATGATCATCCAGGTGACCTCGGCGACCATGTCGACGAGCGGGACCGCAAGGTTAAAGTAAGGTGTCACCTGGTTGACGACGGTGATGTCCACATCCATGGGCTTGAGTACGCTGCCGATCTCGTAAAAGACCTGGCGGGCACCAATATCGGTATTGAGCAGGCCGATTTGCCCGCTGATCATTCCCGGTATCTTTTGCCCGGCTCCGCCGCGTGCAACCGACCGGCCGTCACGGCCGGCAAACTCGTCTTCATCCGGATCGGGTGGCGGCAACGCGCTGGCATCGGTCCAGAAAGTCAACGCATCGAAGCGGATTCGCCCATCGGCTGCGACCGCTGGCTGATCCAGCGCATCGGCGAGGAAGATGTTACCGGTTCCACCGGTGAGTCCTGCCAGCCTGAGTTTCTTGACATTACCGGTCCAGTACGGGCGACCGAGCGCATCGGGCTGGAACAGGGCCAGGAACACGTTATCCACGACTTCCGCACGGTTGAACACGTTGACCGGGATAGACGCCGCGACCAGGGTCGTACTGACGCTGAGAATCTGACTGAAAATATCTCTGATGGTATTGACCAATTCCTCTGGATTTTCCGACAGTGGCAGTGGCTGGCCGGTATTCCCTGCCTGGGCGTAGCCGATCACTTTGGTGCTAGTTTTCGGCGACAGGAAGTAGGAAGTAACGTTTTGTCTGCCGTCGAGATTCGGCGCGGCACCGACGATACCATCGGCCAGATCCTGGTCATTCAGAAACTGCAGCATGTCGGTAAATTTGGCGCGCGGCGATTCTGTCCCCCCATTGGCAATAACCTGGGCTATCGCTGCATCGGAATCATCTTCCTGATTGGCGACAAAGAACAAGGGATTGATCGTAAAAATTTTCGTGCACTCGCTGGCGCCAACCAGCGGGCTCTTGTAAATCCCCTGGTTACCTGGTCTTTCGACGCCTATGTCCCAGGAGATGGCCGGGAAGTTGACATCAAGGTTGATCAGCGGGTCGCCGGCATAATCGAGATAACCGACGTGGCCGTTATAGATACCCTGGCCGGTCAGATAGCGGAATAACTCGAAAAACAGTTCCTTGCCCTGGTAGGGGTGAGACAGGTTGCCTTGCGGCACGGGAATGGCGGAGAGCAGCTGATGAAAGCGGGCCTTGGCGCCGTTACCATCGCCAACCTCGAACAATTCAAAGCCCATCGCGATATAGCCACCGTTTGAGCAACTTTTGGTGTTTTCCTTGGCAGGGCCCGCGCAGTTGTTCTTGTTGTCGTGATTGAGCATCAGGCCGACTTTGATGTTCTCCAGTGGATCCATAACCATCCTCAGCACGCCGCGCAGCATGTCGAAAAATGTGTAAGATGCCTGGGCCGGTAGAACGCCGGCATCAACCAGGAATTGGCACTCGCCATTCTGGCAGACCGTGGACCCAAGGTTCGGACGATAATCCAGGCTGAACATGACCAGGGGCTCGCTGCCCACAGGAAGATTTCCGCCAAAATAAATATCGATGTCGTCGGCCGCGGCCGGCGCACTGGCGCCGAGAGTCAGCCCGGTGGCTAACAACAGACTGAAAAGCCGGTTTCTAAATTTAGGTCCAAACATTTTTTAACTCCCCCACCTTCCTAGTTGGTAGGCACTAAAATTAATACGCCTTCGACCACGGTGTCCCTACCGAGGCCTTGATCGGCCATGTCGAAAGTGCTGGTGATTGAAAAAGCCGCGGCGCTGAACTTATCCGCGCTTGACCCGATACCGCGCGGCGGTGGGCGCAGAGCCGGCGCCAGCCTGACGATCACGCCGTTCATGACACCGGTATTCAACTGGTCGGTGTACATACCGTTCGGCAGACGCCAATTTTCCCGGTCGCAAATGGCACCGGCACCGGTGCAGATCGTATAACCCGGATCGCCGATGACCGGCGTCGACTCTGCGGCATCGATGATGGCATCGGACAAAGCTTGTGAGGCCTGGAACGACGTGACCGCGGTCTCCTGGTTACCCGCCATGCGCAGCTCGGTAATGCTGACCCGCATCGCGGACATACTCAGCAAGGTAATGATCACCAGCAGGATCAGCGCGCTGACCAGGACCACGCCCCTCTGTCCGGATTTGCCGATAGTCTGATTCATACTGCTCATAACCCCAGCCTGTTCAGGTTCCTCAGGTTGCGAATACCGACCGTCGTGCTGAAAGCCCGCCGATAAAAATTGTCATTCGGCGTAAACGGCGCAGCATTGCTCAGGGTATAGACCTTGTCGTT
>JAPUGL010000132.1 GCA_027292775.1 Gammaproteobacteria bacterium
GGCGGAGTGGACGGGACTCGAACCCGCGACCACCGGCGTGACAGGCCGGTATTCTAACCAACTGAACTACCACTCCGCAGCTGGTGGGTGCTGAGGGGCTCGAACCCCCGACATTCGCCGTGTAAAGGCGACGCTCTCCCAGCTGAGCTAAGCACCCGTGCCCGAAAGACGCGCTAGTTTACGGCAGTCTTCAGGCCTTTGCCAGCTTTGAAAGTAGGTGCTTTACTGGCCGGAATAAAAATCGTTGCACCGGTCTTTGGGTTACGGCCATTGCGTGCTGCTCGTTGTTTTACCTGGAACGTACCAAAGCCCACCAAGGCCACATTGTCACCGCTCACCAGGGCGGTGGTAATCGAAGACAGGATGCCTTCGACGGCTCTGCCTGCATCTGCTTTGGAAAGATTACTTGCACTTGCTACTGCTTCAATCAGTTGGCCTTTATTCATTTAGGTCACCCTGTAAGGTTAAAAAGTTGACTTCGTTCGGATGCGATTGCATCCGTCCCCCTGAATCAATATCACCGGTCGTCGCACAAAAGAACCCGGCAAAACTGCCATCAACAACGATGCCGTCAGTCACGGCGTGGGTCACTTATAACAAGCGGCAAAAACCGCTGTCAACAGAGCAGCAACAGGATTTTCGGGAGCGGGCAGCCGCAGGAACTAATGCGCGTGCAGATCGTCTTTGCTTTTTTTACCTGCACGGCGAGACTCGGCCTTGGTCGCAGGAGTTTGCTTGTCGTCAATTGGCGACGGCATGTGCTGCAACGCAACTTCCAGCACATCGTCGATCCATCTGACCGGCCGTATATCGAGTTTATCTTTAATATTGCGAGGTATCTCCGTGAGGTCCTTAGCATTTTCCTTGGGGATCAAGACCGTTTCTATGCCGCCCCGATGTGCCGCAAGAAGTTTTTCCTTGAGTCCGCCGATCGGCAGGACCTCACCACGAAGGGTGATTTCACCGGTCATGGCGACTTCTGAGCGTACCTTGATACCGGTCAATGCAGACACCAAAGCGACCAACATACCGACGCCGGCACTCGGTCCGTCCTTCGGTGTGGCCCCCTCCGGAACATGGATATGAACGTCCAGTTTTCGATGAAAATCCTCTGAAATTCCGAGAATTGCCGCGCGGCTGCGCACAACGGTCATCGCCGCCTGGATGGATTCCTGCATCACTTCGCCAAGCTGGCCGGTGTGAATCAGTTTGCCTTTGCCCGGAACCACGGCCGCCTCAATGGTCAACAATTCGCCGCCGACTTCGGTCCATGCCAGTCCGGTTA
Organism: Gammaproteobacteria bacterium; assembly: GCA_027292775.1. GTDB lineage: Bacteria > Pseudomonadota > Gammaproteobacteria > Steroidobacterales > MnTg04 > MnTg04. The sequence goes on from JAPUGL010000132.1 coordinate 1,286, forward strand.
CCTGACCGACCTGATCGTTTTCTTCGGCACGACCATAACGGAACTGGCGTACACCGAGATATTTTTCCAGTTGTTTCGGCGTAATTCTGTACTTGTGTTTTTTCGGACTGAGCAATTCTGCCTTGACCGCCTTGCGACAGATTTTTGCTATCTCGCGTTCCAGATTTCTGACCCCCGCTTCGCGTGTGTAATGCCTGATTATATCCAGCAAGGCATTACTTGAAATTGTCAGTTCATCCTCATGCAAGCCATTGAGCACTTTCTGCTTCGGCACCAGGTATCGCCTTCCGATCTTGGCTTTTTCGTCCTCGGTATAACCGGGCAAGCGGATCACTTCCATTCGATCGAGTAACGGCGGCGGGATATTCAGGGTGTTTGCCGTACACACGAACATGGCCTCGGAAAGATCGAAATCGACCTCGAGATAGTGGTCTACAAAAGTCGAGTTTTGCTCGGGATCCAGCACCTCGAGCAGCGCCGATGACGGATCGCCTCGGAAATCCATCGACATCTTGTCGACTTCATCCAGTAAAAACAGTGGGTTACGGACTTCCGCCTTGGCCATGTTCTGAATGATCTTGCCGGGCATCGAGCCGATATAGGTACGCCGGTGACCGCGGATTTCCGCCTCGTCGCGAACACCGCCCAGTGACATGCGAACGAATTTTCGCCCGGTGGCCCGCGCGATGCTCTGACCCACCGACGTCTTACCCACACCAGGCGGTCCGACCAGGCACAGGATCGGGCCTTTCAGTTTGCGTACCCGCTGCTGCACGGCCAGGTATTCGACGATGCGCTCCTTGACCTTCACCAGACCATAATGATCTTCGTCCAGCACGACCTGCGCCTTGCTGAGATCGCGCCCGACCTTGGTGCGTTTTTTCCACGGTGCCTTTAGCAGCCAGTCAATATAATTACGAACCACAGTCGCTTCGGCAGACATCGGCGACATCAGCTTGAGTTTATTTAACTCGGAAAGGGCTTTGTCCTTCGCCTCCTTGCTCATGCCGGCTTCGCCAATTTTCTTCTCGACCTCGGCCAGATCATTTGGCGCGTCTTCCATCTCGCCGAGTTCTTTCTGAATCGCTTTCATTTGCTCATTCAGGTAATACTCGCGCTGGCTCTTTTCCATCTGCTGCTTGACCCTGCCGCGGATGCGTTTTTCGATGTGCAATACGTCTATTTCTCCGTCGATCAGGCCCATCACGTGTTCGAGCCGCGACCGCACATCGTCGATTTCCAGTATTTTCTGTTTTTCCGACAACTTCAGCGCCATATGTGCCGCGACCGTATCGGCCAGTCGGCTCGGCTGTTCGATGCCGGCCAGCGAAGTTAATATTTCCGGAGGAACTTTCTTGTTGAGCTTGACGTATTGTTCGAATTCGCTGATTACCGAACGACACAACACATCCATTTCGCGCTCGTCGAAATTTTCTTTCTCGCGGAGCACCGTAACGGATGCGGAGAAATATTCACCAACGTGATATTCGTCTATTCTGACCCGGTCACCGCCTTCGACCAATACTTTGACCGTGCCGTCCGGCAGCTTCAATAGTTGCAGAATGGTCGCCAGCGTCCCCAGCTTATAAAGGTCATCAACACCCGGCTCATCGACATCCGCCTGGGTTTGTGCGACGAGAACTATTTGCTTGCCATCCTGCATCGCCTTGTCCAGCGCCTGGATCGACCGCTCACGGCCGACAAAAAGCGGGATGACCATGTGTGGATAAACCACAACGTCGCGCAGCGGCAGTACCGGCACGGCACTGGTTGGTTCGATTGTTATCTCGGGAACCTGCGATTTCTTCGGTTTGTCACTGGGCACGGATCAATACCTCAACGGGTCGGGGGACTACGCGGTCAACGCTATTCCTGGCATCGGCCTCGTTGAGTCTTTATGGAGGCAAATGCCGGGATTTTCAAGCTCCGTTCAGTTATCGGAGCCGGTCGCTCTCTTTTCCTGCTCGTCTTCAGTCTGATATATAAAATACGGTTGCGTGTCGCCTTCCACCACCGACTCGTCGACGACCACCTTGATCACATTTTGCATGGTCGGCAAATCGTACATGGTATCCAGCAGCACATGCTCCAGTATGGTGCGCAAACCTCGTGCGCCGGTCTTCCGTTTCATGGCCTTGCGGGCGATCGCGCGTAGCGCATCCTTGCGAAATTCGAGATCCACGCCTTCCATCTCCAGCAACTTCCTGTATTGCTTGGTCAGGGCATTGCGCGGTTCCTGAAGAATCGTGACCAGGGCATCCTCGTCCAGCTCGTCCAAGGTGGCAACGACCGGCAGGCGACCGACGAACTCGGGGATCAGACCAAACTTGATCAGGTCCTCCGGCTCGACTTCATGGAAAAGCTCGCCGATCTTCAGATCCTTGTCCGCGGTCTTTACCTCGGCAACAAAACCGATACCGCTCTTGTCGGAGCGACTCAGGATGATCTTTTCGAGGCCGGCAAAGGCACCGCCGACGATGAACAGGATATTCGCGGTATTGACCTGCAAGAACTCCTGTTGCGGATGTTTGCGGCCGCCCTGGGGCGGCACCGACGCGACGGTCCCTTCGATCAGTTTTAGCAAAGCCTGCTGCACGCCCTCGCCGGAAACGTCCCGGGTTATCGACGGGTTATCCGATTTCCGTGAAATCTTGTCGATTTCGTCAATATAGACAATACCGGTCTGCGCCTTGTCGACGTCGTAGTCACATTTTTGCAGCAACTTCTGAATGATGTTTTCAACGTCCTCGCCAACATAACCCGCTTCGGTGAGTGTGGTCGCGTCGGCAATCGTGAACGGTACGTTTAGCAGGCGAGCCAGGGTCTCGGCCAGCAGCGTTTTACCGCAACCGGTTGGACCGATCAGCAGGATGTTGCTCTTGGCGAGCTCGATTTCATCGCGCGAAGAATCGGCACTGAGATTTTCGAGGCGTTTGTAATGATTGTAAACGGCGACCGACAAAACCTTTTTCGCCTGGTCCTGGCCGATCACATAGTCATCCAGGGTTTGCTTGATTTCGTGGGGTCGCGGCAGATCGTCGCGTGCCTGGTGGGCCCCCTCATCGAGCACTTCGCGGATGATTTCGTTGCCCAGCTCGACACACTCATCACAGACAAAAACCGACGGGCCGGCGATCAGTTTCCTGACTTCATGCTGGCTTTTGCCGCAAAAGGAACAATACAGCAGTTTACCTTCGTCTTTGCCGCTTGTTTCGTCGCTCATACACCGTCCTCGGTATAGAAAATCCCTTATTCTGCTTGCCGTAAGCCGGTTTGTGGCCTATATAGCATGGCGGCCCTATGGCATGCAAAGAAATACTACCGGAATTTTCCGCGATGTGCGCGGTAACTCGTTGAAGATTCGCTATTTTTTCTTGATTTTTTCGATCTGTTTTGATGGTTTTCCGGGATCATCTCCAGCCTTGCCGCGGCTTTCAAGTACCGTATCGATAAGACCGTACTCGACTGCCGCGGTTCCGCTCATGAAATTATCACGATCGGTGTCCTTTGCGACCTGTTCGACGGTCTGCCCGCTGTGGCTGGCCAGAATCCGATTCAGGCGGTCGCGCATCTGCAACACTTCCCTCGCGTGGATATCGATATCCGAGGCCTGCCCCTGGAAGCCGGCGATCGGCTGGTGGATCATCATCCGCGAATGCGGCAGCGCATAACGCTTGCCTTTTGCGCCACCTGTAAGCAGCACGGCTCCCATGCTCGCAGCCTGGCCGACGCAGATCGTACTGACGTCCGGGCGGACGAACTGAATGGTGTCGTATATTGCCAGTCCGGCGCTGACCGAACCGCCCGGAGAATTGATATACAGGTGAATGTCTTTCTCCGAGTTCTCCGATTCCAGGTAGAGCAACTGCGCAACGATCAGGTTCGCCACCTGGTCTTCGATCGAGCCAACCATGAACACCACGCGGTCTTTCAGCAGCCGGGAATAGATATCATAGGCGCGCTCACCCCGGGCAGTCTGCTCGACAACCATTGGAACCAGGTTCATTTCGATCTTACTCATGTTTCCCGCCTTTTCTGAAGATTCTGTATCGCTTAGTCTCAGGCCTCGAAACTCATTATTTCGCTAAAACTTTTCGGCTCGTCGGTTTGCTTTACCTGCCCGAGCGCCCAATCCACAGCCTGTTGTTCGAGGACCATCATCTCGACCTGGCTCATCATACCGGGATTGCTGGTATATGCCTGCAGGATCTGTTGCGGATCGCTGAAACCGCTCGCGATCTGGTTGAGTCTCTTTGAAACTCTGGTCTTGTCGGCCTCCAGGTTCTGAGACTTGATGATCTCATTGATCAACAGGCCCAGGCTAACCCGGCGGCGCGCCTGCTCCGCGAAAGCTTCGCTCGGCGGCGCCTGGCTGTGATCCTTGATTCCCATCCTTTCCATCGCGTCATGCTGCATCGTGTGAATCTCTTCGTCGATCAACGCCGCGGGAATCTCGATCGGGTTTTTCTTTAGCAGTTGATTTAACAACTGATCCTTCAGGCTGGCCTGAATTTTTTGCTCGAGTTCGGTCTGCATGTTTTGCATAACCTCCTCGCGCAGTTTCTCAAGACCACCCTCCTTCACGCCATAGGCGGCGCAAAATTCATCGTTTAGCTCGGGCAAAACCTGCTCTTCCACGGATTCGCAGCTGGCCTCAAACTCGGCGGTTTTCCCGGCCAGCTCGGCGGCATCGTAATCGTCCGGAAAAACGACCGGGAAAGTGCGTGATGCACCAGCCGAGATGCCGTTCAGGCCCTTTTCGAAGTCCGGCAGCATTTGCCCTTCACCACAGACGACCGGGACTTTTTCCCCGCTGCCGCCGGCAAATGTCTCGCCATCGATTCGCCCGTCAAAGTCGATGATGACCCGGTCGCCTTCGCCGGCCGCACGCTCTACTTTTTGCCATACGGCGCGTTGCTTGCGCAGGTTTTTCAGCATGCCGTCGACATCCTCGTCGACGATTTCTGCCGTGGGCTTTTTGACCTTGATGGACGACAGGCCCTTGATTTCGATTTCCGGATAGACTTCGAACACGGCCGTATATTTAAGATCCTTGCCCTCGGCGACTTCGTCGGTCTCAATCTTGGGATTGCTGGCCGGCCTCAGCTTTTCCTGGCCGATGGCTTCGGCATAGGTCTGCTGCATGACCTCGCCAAGCACGTCACGACGTACTTCGCCGCCATATTGCTGGCGAATGACTTTCATCGGCGCTTTGCCCGGGCGGAACCCTTTAAGCTTGGCCGATTTGCTGACCCTTCGCAGCCGCTGATCGACTTCCGATTCGATACGCTCGGCGGGAACCTGAACTTTCATGCGCCGTTCCAGACCCCGAGTCGTTTCTACCGACACCAACATGTTGTTTTTCCTCATATTAAAACGATGATCGATGGCGAAAATCGCCGTCTTTCAAGCTGTCTGGTGCGAAAGGAGAGACTCGAACTCTCACGGGTTTTACCCCACAGGGACCTAAACCCTGCGCGTCTACCAGTTCCGCCACTTTCGCTGAAACTGTCCCTCTCCTGCGCAACTCATGGCCGCACCGGGCAGCGGATTATACCCAGCAGATAAGCCGCCGGATAGCCGAAGGGCGCGCAGTTTATCACTTTGGAAAGCGCTGCGCCGCAATGATTCCCCGCCTGAAGTGATTCTCGGCAACAACAAAAAAGCAGCGCCGGGCGCTGCTTTTTGTGTCTGGTGGGCCCCCGGGACTCGAACCCCGAACCAATAGATTAAGAGTCTACTGCTCTGCCAAATTGAGCTAGAGGCCAATGTTTTGTTGACGCCGCGGCTGGCCTCATCAGGCGAATCAAGTCTGACACTAAAGATCAATTCGCAATTACAGCCTTCGTTCTCTTCGCGTCCAGGGCGAATTGCACTAAAGGTCAGTTCGCATCAACCACTGATGTTCTTTTCACACCCTGGTTGGCCTCATCAGGCCAATCAAATCCGATACTAATAGGTCAGTTCGCATCAACCACTGATGTTCTTTTCACACCCTGGTTGGCCTCATCAGGCCAATCAAGTCCGTTACTAATAGTTCAGTTCGCATCAACCATCGCTGTTCTTTTGACATGGTGGGCGAACTGGACCACCGGAATCACAATCCGGGGCTCTACCTGGGCCCCGTCAGGATCATTAGGCCCTGCACTAAAGGTCAGTTCGCACCGACCGCTATTGTTCTCTCAGCGCCCAGGGCGAACTGCGCTACGCCAATCATCAAAGAATTGGGGCGAGCGATGGGGCTCGAACCCACGACCACCGGAATCACAATCCGGGGCTCTACCAACTGAGCTACGCCCACCACAATTTTTTGATGACTGAACTTTGTTCCCAGGTTGGCTATTTTACCTGTTTTCGTTCCATCTCGCGCGGCCG